>CAZHAY010000079.1:0-10184 GCA_964530545.1 uncultured Marinobacter sp. | reverse complement strand
CTAACTCACAGCGAATTGGTCTCCTCATGTGAGTTTCCAATATTGTTCGACTTCTGGCTTTCCATGAAACTGATCATAACGCTGAGCAGGTCAAGTCTGCTTGAGCTCTGATTACAAAAGCAGAAGGAGAGTGGCTAGACAGCGCCTCGCTAGCTATAGCGCTGTACGCCATGTTTACGATGAGCACATTAAAAACGACCAGAGCGACAGTTCGGATTCGAACCGAAAGCGATATCGAATTACTGGAACAGAATGACTACCGGGCACTGGTCCCATCCCGAACCCTGCTGGACGTACTAGTAACGAACGCCCGACTGCATGGCGATCGCCAGGGACTCACGGTGATCGAATCGGATGATGTCTATGGTCCAGCGACTTCTTACACTCACACCGGTATTCTGCGCGAAGTTACCCGGATGGCGAATGTGTTCTGGCGGCTCGGTGTGGGGCGGCGGGATACCGTGGCAATTCTGGCCCGAACCCATAAAGAAACGCCCGTGGCAATATGGGGTGCGGAAATTGCGGGTGTCGCGAGCTGCATAAACTATCTGCTGTCTGCGGAGGTCATCAGTGCTCTTCTGCGAACCGAGAAGGCGAGTGCATTGGTATGCCCAGGCCCTGACCTTGATCCGGAGATCTGGAATAAAGTGGTCGAGCTCACGGCTGATGTCCCAACGTTGTGCCATGTTCTGGTTCTGGGTCCCGTACCACCTGGACTGGATGATCGGTTCAAATCGTTGAGTGAACTGATTGAGGTTGAGCCAGAAGGCGACCTTCTACAGCAACATCTGCCTGAATCGGATGATGTCGCCGCACTATTTCATACAGGCGGTACAACAGGTGTTCCTAAACTGGTACCACAAACCCATGCCAATCAGGTTCACGCTGCCTGGTCACTTGCACAACTATTTGACCTGAACGAGCAGGACATTGCCCTTAACGGTTTCCCGCTGTTTCACGTGGGGGGGACGAGCACGATTGGGCTCTCCGTGCTCGCATCTGCAGGCCATGTTGTCATGCTGACCCCCAAGGGATTCCGAAACCCCGACACGATCTCCAACATTTGGGGCCTGGTCGAGCGGTATTCGGCTACGGTGCTTGGCGGTGTGCCCACCGCCATCGGCGCGATGAGCGAAAGCGCCGTCGGCGATGCGGATATTTCGACGTTGAGGTTCGTGCTTACCGGTGGTGCACCGCTGCCGAAAGCGATCGCTATGCGATTCGAAGCAGCTACCGGCGTCCCGTTGCTTGAGCAGTACGGAATGACGGAAACCAATGCCGCCCTCGCCACTACTCCGCTCCATGGCGACAATAAACGAGGCAGTGTTGGCCTGCGCTGCCCCTTTTCTGAGCTGGCAATCATGAAGATTGATGAGGCTGGAGATTGGGTGACCTGCGAGCGAGGCGAGGTCGGCCTTGTTGCCTGCAAGGGACCGCAGGTGGTTTCCGGTTACCTCGATGCCGCCCATACAGCTGAGGCTTTTACCCCGGACGGCGCTCTGATTTCCGGAGACATGGGGTATCTGGATGAAGACGGGTACCTGTATCTGACGGGACGGGAAAAGGACGTCATCATTCGCAGCGGACACAATATCGATCCCGCTTCTATTGAAGAAGTTGTAGACGCTTTTGAGACAGTGTCCCTGAGTGCGGCTGTTGGTATGCCAGATGAGTACGCTGGTGAAGTGCCGGTAGTTTTCGTCAGTGCCTCTGAGGATCAGGCAATCGATCTGCCCGGCCTTCAGGAACACATTAATCAGAACATCCACGAGCCGCCGGCAAGACCTCGCCATATATTTGTCGTTGACGAAATACCTACCACAGGCGTTGGAAAAATTTTCAAGCCCCGGCTTAGGGAGATTGCCGTCGAACACAAGTTAACCGAGATATTGCGGAGGATCGATAAGGAAGCAACTCTGGTTGAGATAAGAAGCGGTAAAAATGAATATCGCGTCGCTCTGCAGAAAAGTAATTCGTCAAGTCGGCCAAGTATTGAACAAGAGTTTGCGGAAGCTATATCCGAACTGTCAGTAAAAGTGATTCCCTGCTGGGAGTGACTCGCTTTCAACGCGCGGATACAGCGCATGTCTGCCACGTAAACAGGACGCTTGCAGAACTTCCAGGATGGAGTGTTTTAAATCACAACAATTATGAGGTTGATCATGAGTGTCAAAAAACTACTACAAAAGAGCATTAGTACCAGAGTCATAGCACTGGCCTCTGCAGCTTTGCTTTCGTTGTCAGGTACAGCCATGGGCGAGACTGTGAAATGGCGTCTTCAAGCCCATATTCCGACCGGGTCCGGCTCCTGGGAAAGCAGCGTAGTTGCTATGGCTGACAAGATTAAGGAAAGAACAGGTGGGCGGTTGGAAATTGAACTCCACTCTGCCGGGTCGCTCATGGGGGCGACAGAAATCTATCCGGCTGTCAGACGTGGCATCATTCAGATGGGTTACACCTCTCCCGCCTACCTGATGGAATATATGCCAACGGCCGGGTTGGCCTTTGCGGTCCCTGGCGCGTTTGTCGACACCTGGGAAGCTACCCACTTCTGGAAAAACCTGGGTTTTGAGGATCTTATCCGGGAAGAGTCGGCGGCCCATGGGGTCCTTTATTTTACAGAGAAGCTTTATCCCACCGAAATCGTATTGAAGAAGCCCATCGAATCGGCGGCGGATTTCGCCTCTCTGAAAATCCGTTCCGCGGGCCTGCTTCAGACGTTCCTGTCTGAGGTCGGCGCTGCCGCTACTTATATTCCGGGTCCAGAAATTTACCAGGCCCTTTCAACGGGGGTCGTTGATGGCGCCCATTGGGGTGCGGTCCAGGAAGCTACTGCTCTGAGTCTGTATGAGAGCGCGAAATACCATGTCAGACCTGCTCTGGGCATCGGTGGTGTTGAGGCTTGGATCATTAATGACAAGGCAATGAGTAAACTGCCGGAAGATGTGCAGGAAATTGTGCGTACAACAATCGAAGAACATTTCTGGGAGCGTACAACAGAATATCAGTATCTGGAGCTGGCTACCCTGAAGAAGCTGGAAACGACTCAGGGAGTCAAGGTAATTGAACTTCCCCAGGAAGTGCAGGAGCGGATGTGGCAGGTTGGTCGGGAGATTCGTCATGACCAGGCCAAGAAAAGTGAAAACACAGCCGAAGCCGTGCGCAGGCTGGATGAATTCCTGAAAACTCTTGACCGTATCTGATTCAGATTGATTAAACCGACAACCCTGGCTGGCCCCGGGTTGTCGATCAGCATCAAACGACCAGCTGGCGCAAGAGTTCAAGTCAGCCCGGGAAAAACAATGAAGCCTCTATCCCTATTTATAAATGCTGTCTCATGGGTAAATGACAAAATCGGCAGGTTATTTGTTTGTTACCTTATTTTTTTGATGTTCCTTTTGTTGATCTTCGAAATCGTCGCACGGTATGGATTCGGGTCCCCGACAGTCTGGGCCGGCGAGCTGACCCAAATGCTGTTCGGTGCGTTCGTTATGCTATCCGGCGGCTATTTGATGCTCAATAAAGGCCATATTTACGTTGAGATTATCTACGAGCGATTCTCTACTCGTACCAAAGCGGTAGTCGACCTCGTTACATCTTTGCTGTTTTTTGCTTTTGTGCTGGTCCTCTTGAAGGAAGGCTGGTACATGGCGGAAGAATCAGTCGCTCTTCTCGAAAGCTCCAACTCTGCCTGGGATCCGGCTATTTGGCCGCTCAAGCTTTGCATTCCGATTGGTAGCGTACTTTTACTACTGCAAGGGGTCGCGAAAACCATCCAGGACCTGCAGATAATATTTTGCCCCTCGATTGCCTGTTCTGAGGGGTTGGACAATTCTGAGCATAAAGGAGCATGACAAAAGATGGGTATTGAAATTATCACGCTTCTTTTCTTCGGCTCACTTCTGTTCTTCCTGTTCCTGGGCGTACCTCTGGCGTTTGTACTGGGCGGTCTCTCATCAATTTTCCTGTATTTTACCTGGGGACTGGACGGCTTTTTCATGGTGAGTAGCCGTGTCTGGGAGACCATGAACAGCTTCACACTCATATCGGTACCGTTGTTCGTGCTAATGGCGTTAATTCTGGAACGAACCGGAATCGCTAACTCCCTTTATCGGATGATGCACTTGTGGGTAGGTAACCTTCGGGGCGGGCTTGCGATCGGGACGGTGCTGATCTGTACGATTTTTGCCGCAATGGTTGGGATCAGTGGTGCTGCCGTGGTAGCGATGGGCGCTGTAGCCTTACCGGCAATGTTGGACCGCGGTTATGATCGGAAGATGGCGCTGGGGTGTATCAATACGGGTGGGGGGCTGGGTATTCTTATCCCGCCAAGCATTGTAATGATCATCTACTCGCTTAACACGGGCACATCCGTTGGTCAGTTATTCGCTGCCGGTATTGTACCGGGGGTCCTCCTCGCGGTGCTGGTCTCCCTTTATATCGCTATCCGATGCTGGCTACAGCCCGAAATGGGACCGGCGTTGCCGAAGGAGGAACAGGGAAGCTGGCCGGACAAATTCAGAGCTTTGCGTGCTGTCGTTCTGCCGATGGGAATCGTAATCCTGGTGCTGGGCTCCATCCTGTCCGGAATCGCAACCCCCACCGAGGGTGCTGCAGTCGGTGTTCTCGGCGCTTTGATTTCGGCGGTTATGCACCGCACGTTCTCCTTCCCCATGATTAGGGAAGCGCTGGTACGTACCCTTAATATTTCAGCGATGATTATGTGGATTATTGTCGGAGCTCAGATATTCAGTACGGCCTACAACGCCATGGGGGCACAGCAGTTCGTGGCCGAGTTGGTGGGTATGATTCCAGGCGGTGGATTGGGGGCGCTGATTTTCATGCTGGTGCTGGTTTTCTTCCTGGGAATGGTGCTGGATCCTATCGGCATAATGCTGATAACTCTGCCAGTGTTCGCTCCTATTGTTGCTCAGCACGGCTTTGATCCGATCTGGTTTGGCGTGCTTTTTGTGATCATGATGGAAGTCGGTTATATGACGCCTCCGTTTGGCTTTAATCTGTTTTATTTGAAGGGGGTAACGCCACCAGAGATCACGATGAGCGACATCTACTCGTCAGTTGTGCCGTACGTAGCCGTTGTGATTTTCGGGCTTGTCCTGATTGCGATCTTTCCGCAGATCGCTTTATGGCTGCCGGGACTGCTCTTCCGCTAGAGTGGGACTTTGACCCAGTACGCCCGGGAAAGAAAACGCTGATTCCGGGCGTACTGGAGTTCGACGGAAGGCCCGTAAAGCAGGGCTCTGCCCTAAGAGCCGGGACAGGTTTAGCGACCGGTAAAGGTCGGTCGCCTCTTTTCCTCGAACGCTTGCAGGCCTTCTCGAAAGTCGTGACTGTGCTGATACTGTTTAAATGACTCGAGTTCGTTGTCCAGCGCCTGAAGCCTGGGCCGCTGGTCATTCTGACGCAACAGCTGTTTGATGGTTTTCAGGCCGAGAGGGCTGTTCTGGCTGAGCTTTTCGCCGTGACCTTGCGCTACCGACAACAGTTTTTCATCATCGGTGATTTCGTTAATCAACCCCCATTTCTCGAGACGTTCTGGCTCAACCAGGGCGGCTGTATATAACAGATAATTGGCATGGTTCGGGGAAATTTTTCGCTGGAGTCGAACACTGGAACCTGCAGCTGGGATAATGCCATATTTAGCGTGTCCATCTCCGATTCGAGCAGAGCGGGCGGCAATCACCATGTCGCAGCAAAGAATCAGTTCCAGTCCGCCCGCTATGGCATAACCGTGGACTGCCGCAATCGTAGGTGCGGGGAATATTTCGACTTTATTCAGGACTCTTTGCCCATACTCAAGACGTTCGATAAGTGCCGACGAGCCAGACTCAAGGTCTGCTTTAAAGCCGGCGAGGTCGCCACCCGCACAAAAAGATTTACCAGCGCCATGGATAATCAGGCAGCACAGGTCTGGCCTGGTGCTCAGTTCGTCCAGATGGGTTTCGAGCTCTTTGAGTAGTGGCAGGGTAAGGGCATTGTGCATGTCTGGGTTGTTGAGTGATAGCCACGCAACCCGGCCTTCCACTTTGACTTGAATGAGTGACATATCGTTCTGGTTCTCCTTGGTACAGTGATGTAGCCAGAGCTTAAACGAAAGCTGTTAGAATCGGCCATGTCGAAAACCTATATCGCAGCAGGCGGTGATTGTGTGGTTGTGATAACAATAGAGAGTGTGTGTAATGGATAACTCTTCGATTCAGGCGGCACTGGCGCCCGAAGGCTATAGGGAATCGTTTTACGACCGCTTATTGCTGGGGTTGGAGCAGGGCAGCGATACCAGCGTCCTGACGACATTGCTTTGGGAGGCGGAGTCTCTGCCGGAGAATCATGGCGACCGGACTGTGTTGATCCAGGCGGCGAGACGCACATTTACGCTGGTACAGCGGATTGAGGAATATAAACAGAAGGAAAAAGCCCTGCGGTCAGTCTTCGAAATCGCGCAGGCGCTGACCGCTCTCGATAACCTGAACGATGTGCTGGCCAACATTGCTTCGAGAGGTCGTGAGCTTCTCGGTAGTGATTTGGCCTGGCTAGCGGGTGAAGAAGAAGGTTCGGTCAAGGTGTTAGCGATCGACGGGGCCCATACTGCAATTTCCCGGGAAATGGGGGGCCCATCTGACGTCGGGATTGCGGGCTATGTTATTCGGCACCGGGCACCTTTTACGACACACGATTATCTCAGCGACACCCGGATTTCCCATTCTTCGTTTATTGATGATGCACTGGCCGGTGAGCAGATCAAATCGGTTATCGGGGTCCCCATCATCTCTGATCACCAGGTTATTGGCGTGCTGATCATTGCAGACAGGTACAAGCGTACCTATCAGGCCTGGGAAATTTCAACGCTGGCAACAATGGCAGCTCATGCCGCAGTGGCTATACAGAGTGCTCGCAACCATGAAATAAAAAATCGTGCGCTCGAGGCAAAGAGAATCGCCAACGCCAGGCTTGAAGATGAGGTCCGATCGCTGGAGCTTTCAACCCAGGCTCATGAACAGCTGTCGAGTCTGCTGGCGCAAGGTGCGCCACTTGCGGAGCTGCTACAGGCGATTGCAGGGATATTGAGGGGTGAAGTCCGCTTTCTGGATCCTTCCGGCCAGACTCTGGCGAGGGCGGGAGAGTGCTCTGAGTTCGCCCAGAAAGGCGGGAGAAACTCACGTTCATCTTCAATTAGCACTGAACAGTTGCACATGGAGTCGGAACAGAGCCATCGAACGGGTCGGTCTATTGAACTGGCTTCCCCGGTGGCAGGTTACTCAGAGCGATTGATGGCGGTCTCCAGCGGCAAGGAATATATCGGCTATCTCGTTATCCAGACCCGCCGGCCCCTGGAAGATACAGAGATTCGGGTATTCGAAAGGTGCTCTAACGTGCTGGCGGTTATCAAATTGCTGGAAGACCGGCGGTTTGCTTCGGTACGTCAGAGTATCCGGCTGACAGTCCGCGCACTATTGGACAGCAGCCAGTGTAACCGGCCGAGCACTATGGATCAGGCCAGACACTTCGGACTTGATACCAGTCAGTCCATCTGTCTTGTGGTTATCTCGGTAGAGCCGGTGAGGGCGACGCACCTGGGGCAGGTGCTATCCGAGCGGATTGACTGGACGGGGATGTTGATCGCGACACTGGATGAACAGGTGGTTTTGATGATTAACGAGCCCGCCCCGGAGGTGCTCAGAAAACGGCTGGAGAAGCTGATTTTCAACGACGCCCGATGTGAGGCGCTGGCTGTTGTTTCTTATCCGGTGTCAGATCCGACATTGCTACCTGCACAGTTTCGCCGATCCTTGCAGCTTATTGGCCTGCTAACAAAGCTCGGGCGGTCGCCGGCGGTCGTCCTCGAGCCCTCGTTCAGTATCTATACGTCATTTTTTGAAGATCTGAGCCCTGAGCGTATCGAGCAGATGATTGCTTCGGCGATTGGCCGGTTAGTGGATCACGACAGGGTTCGGCAAACTCAGTTGTGTATCACCTTGCTGACGTTTCTGGAATGCGGGCAGAGCGCGAAAACCACCGCTGAACAGTTAGATGTCCATGTAAATACGGTCCACAACCGCCTTGATAGTATTGAGGCCATCATCGGGGATTGGCGTACAGAAGGGCGGACTCTGGACATCCACCTGGCGTTACAGCTCTGGAAGTTGCGTATCGGTGCCTGAAAAGCCCGGTCAGTATCGACCGGGCTTGTTGCTCTGCTGCGCAGCCGTCAATGCCTTAACCGCACTTGGAATCCCCGCAGGACAGGCAGGTTGCACACCCATCCATAATGACCACCGCTTTGGTGCTGCACTTGTTGCACAGGGTAGCGTTGGCTGGATAATCCGAGGCAGACTCGTCGTTGGACGGCTCCTGGGCAGCTTCGAATTCTGCGCGTTTTTCGGCCAGGATTCGCTTGGTCACTTCGCTCAGGTCGTCGCTTTCGATCAGGCCGATGGCCTTCAGGTGGCGTTCGATGACGGCACCGATCTCGGCGACCAGTGAGGGCATGAAAACGCCACCTTTCTTGAAGTAGCCGCCGTTGGGGTCATAGACCGAACGCAGCTCTTCCACCAGGAACGTCACATCCCCGCCCTTGCGGAACACGGCGGAGATTACCCGGGTGAGGGCAATGACCCACTGGAAGTGTTCCATGGACTTGGAGTTGATGAACACCTCGTAGGGCTGCCGGCTCTCGTGGTCGGTGCCTTCGTTGAGGATGATATCGTTGATGGTGATATACATCGCGTGCTCGGCCACCGGCGGTTTGATCTTGTAGGTGGTACCCAGCAGGAAATCCGGCCGCTCGATGGTCTCGTTCATCTTGACCGGGTTGGGGCCCTTTTGCTCCGGGGCTGCCACCGGGGCGTCCGGGTCTGCCTTTTTAACCCGGTAGCCGACGATCTTGTTGGTAATCTTTGCTGTCATGGTCATAAATTCCTGTCAGTTCCCGGGTCAATATTTACCGTAGGTGCCTTCCTTGAGGGCCTCGAAAAGGTTAGCCGCGGTATGGGTCTCACCGTCGTACTCAACCATGTCGTTGCCCTTGAAGGTAACCTTGCTGCCATCGTCCAGGGTGAACTCGTACAAGGTGTTCTCCAGGTCGGATTCTTTCACCAGCACGCCCTGGAACGCTTCCGGGTTGAAACGGAAGGTGGTGCAGCCCTTCAGCCCTTTTTCGTAAGCGTACATGTAGATGTTCTTGAAGTCCGGGTACGCGAAGTCGGTGGGCACGTTAGCCGTTTTGGAGATGGATGAGTCTACCCACTTCTGGGCTGCGGCCTGAATGTCTACGTGCTGCGTGGGGGTGACGTCGTCCGAGGTTGTGAAGTAGTCGGGCAGCTTTTTGTCGGCTTCGTCCGAGAATGGCATGGCCTCGGCGTTGGCCAGATGACGGTACGCCAGCAGCTCGAAACTGAAAACGTCCACCTTCTCCTTGGTCTTACGACCTTCCCGGATAATATTGCGGGAATAGTGGTGCGAGAAGCTCGGCTCAATGCCGTTGCTGGCATTATTGGCCAGCGACAGGCTGATGGTGCCCGTGGGGGCGATGGATGTGTGGTGCGTAAAGCGGCCACCCTTTTCGGCCAGCTGTTTCACCAGTTCCGGCTCAACCTCGGCGATGCGTTTCATGTAATTGCTATAGCGAGCGTGCAGTACGCGGCCTTTGACCTTGTCGCCCACTTTATAGCCATCGTCCGCCAGTTGCGGGCGCCAGTTCATCATCTTCGGAGTGATCTCAAACTCGTCTTCCATGATGGGCGCAGGGCCTTTCTCATCGGCAAGAGCCAGGGACTGGCGCCAGCCTTCTACGGCCATTTCGCGAACGACATCTTCGGTGAACTGAACCGATTCGTCCGAGCCGTAAGGCATGCGCAGCATGGCCAGGGTGGAGCCCAGCCCCAGAATGCCCATGCCATGACGGCGCTTGTACATGATTTCGTGCTGCTGCTCTTTCAGAGGCAGACCATTGATCTCAACCACGTTGTCCAGCATACGGGTGAAAATCGCCACCACTTTGCGGTATTTCTCGTAGTTGAAGCTGGCTTTGTCCGTGAACGGATTCTCGACGAACTTGGTCAGGTTGATGGAGCCCAGCAGGCAGCTTCCGTAAGGGGGCAGCGGCTGCTCACCACAGGGGTTGGTGGCGCGGATTTCTTCGCAGAACCAGTTGTTGTTCATCTGGT
>CAZHAY010000078.1:0-12800 GCA_964530545.1 uncultured Marinobacter sp. | reverse complement strand
GGGTCAAACATGCGGAAGGCCAGGCCCACCACCGTGGCAATCGGCGCCAGGGTGATCCAGCGTTTCTCAAAGTTGAGTCTCAGCCCCAGGACTTCTTCGCCGTTGTAGACGCCCTTGCACACCACGCCGGTATCCGGCAGCGAGGTAGCGTCAGAGCCGGCCCGGGGACCGGTCAGACCAAAGCAAGGAATCTCCCGCCCGTCCGCCAGCCGCGGCAGATAGTGATCTTTCTGCTCATCGGTTCCGTACTTGACCAGCAGTTCGCCGGGGCCCAGGGAGTTGGGCACGCCCACCGACACCATAAGGACTTCATTTGCGGCCAGTTTCTGCAGCACGGCTGACTGAGCCTTGGCAGAAAATCCGAGGCCGCCGTATTCCTTCGGGATAATCATGCCAAGAAAGCGCTCTTTCTTGATGTAATCCCACAGCTCCGGCGGCAGGTCGGCCCGCTCAACCGCGATGTCCCAGGCGTTGCACATGGCGACGGCGGTTTCGCACTGATTATCGAGGAAAGCCTGCTCCTCTTCCGTCAGGCCGGTGTTCCGGTTGATCAGCAGGTTGTGCCAATCGGGCCGCCCGGTGAAGAGTTCCCCGTCCCAGCCTACCGTGCCCGCATCCAGCGCCACCTGCTCGGTGGCGGACACCTTCGGGGCCGCTTTTTTGAACATGGCGAAGGCCCGGGGAGTCAGCCAGCTGCGACGGAAACCGGGCAGTCCGGCGGCAGCGGTTATTGCTGCACCGATAAACAGCAACAGTGCCAGCCAGCCGGAGGCAAATATCAACGACAGCAGGCCGAACACTACCATCACAATAACCGCCGCCTGGGCGCCGGCTTCACGGCGCATTACCACCAGCAGGGCGGCTACAGCCAGTACAAACAGTATCAGGGTCATCATAGGCGCTCTCTTTCCTTGATCGTCAGGTCAAAGTACCGGAACACATGGAGCCTTGCCACTCTTACCGTTCTTACGATCCTGCCACTCTTTCAGGCAGGTCAGGCGGTTATCACGACGCGGATACCCTCCAGCGCCAGTTCGGCCCGGGCAATGGCGGTCTCTGCCGCGTCAAGCTGGTCCCGGAAGAAGGCAATTTCCTCGTCGCGGATGGCCGGGTTACGCCGGCCCAGCGCTTCGAGGCGCTGAATTTCGGGCTCCAGCATTTTACGCACCCGGTTCAGGGCGGCGTCACGGCCGGGCTCGAACTTCGGCTCCGCCAGCGCGGTGGCATGGGCAACCATGGTCTCCACCTCGGCCCTTATCCGGGGCACGACGGACTGGGCCGTCCGCCGGGGGATGTTGGAGCACAGGCCATTCAGCCGGTCATGGGGCAGCACCGCTGACAGGTCGCGGCCATTCACATCCACCAGCACCCGCACCGGTGACAGCGGCAGGTAACGGGCCAGTTGCAACCGCTCCGGGGCCGGGCAATGGACGGTAAACACCGCCTCCAGCATAACGGTCCCCGGTGGCAGGCCTTTGACCGAAATGGTCGCTAGCGCCGCTTTACCGAGCCCGGACCCCAGCACTGAATCCATCACGCCTGTGACCAGCGGGTGTTCCCAGCTCATAAAGGCCATATCTTCCCGGCCAAGGGCCTTTTCCCGGCTGTAGGTCACGGTGATGCCATCGTCCGGCACCAGTTCCAGTTGTCCCGAGTGACGCTGGTCGCTGGGCTTGAGCACCTCCGCATGGGCAGAATGCTCTTCCACATCAACCCCGAAAATATCACAAGCGGTGTGCACGTAGTCGTGCAGGCGGGCGTCAGCTTCTTCCTTTTCAATGGCTTCGATCAGCCTTTGTGCCTGCTCCGGGCGACAGGAATTCAGCTCGATCAGGGCGTCTCTGCCCTGTTCCAGCCGCTCCTGCAGTGCCGCTGCCCGCTCCGCAGTCTGGTCGATCAATGGCTGTATCTGACTGTGGTCGCCGTTGATCGCTGCCTGCCATTGCTCCCTGACGGCATCGAACACGGCCACGCCAATGGCACAGCTGCGCTCGAAGGCGTTCAGTCCTTCTTGGAACCAGCGGCACTGAACTTCTCCGCTGGTGCCTTCCAGATAAGGCACATGGATATCGATGAGGTCGCCCTGGCCAATCCGGTCAAGACGGCCAATCCGCTGCTCCAGCAGGTCCGGATTCGCCGGCAGGTCCAGCAGAATCAGGTGGCGAGAAAACTGGAAGTTACGGCCTTCACTGCCGATCTCGGAGCAGATCAGGGCCTGGGCCCCCTGCTCATCTTCCGCAAAATAGGCCGCCGCCCGGTCCCGCTCGATCAGGCTGAGATGTTCGTGGAAAGCCGCGCTGCGGATACCGGCCCGCAACTGCAGGTGCTCTTCCAGTGCCATGGCGGTTTCCGCGTGAGCGCAGATGACCACCACTTTTTCACGCTTCAGGGTTTTGAGGGTCTGCTCCAGCCAGCTCACCCGGGGGTCTTCCGCCAGCCAGCGTTCATCGGTAAAGCCGCTTTCAGGGGTCAGGCCCGCCTCGCCACTGACCGTCCCGTCGCGTTGATAAAGCTCCGGACAGGGCAAGGCATAGGTGTGCAGTTGGCGACGGGGAAAGCCTTTCACCGACGCGCGGGTGTTACGGAACAACACCCGACCGGTGCCGTGCCGGTCCAGCAGCGCATCCACGATCGCGGCTACGGGGTCGTCAGACGTCAGCAGCGTGTCCACCTCATCCCCCAGCCAGCTACGCAGAATAGCCTGGCGATCGGGGCCGGGGGCCTCGCCGGATGCCAGCAGCTCCTGTGCTACGCCGTTCACCTGCTGATAATCCGCCTCTTGCTGGCGGAAGGTTTCCAGGTCGTGAAAGCGGGCGGGGTCGAGTAACCGCAGACGGGCAAAATGACTTTCTTCGCCTGCCTGCTCCGGCGTGGCGGTCAGCAACAGCAGGCCCTGGGTCTCTTCGGCCAGGCTCTCGATGGTCGCATACTCGCGGCTCGGGCTGCCCGGCTGCCAGCCCAGGTGATGGGCTTCATCAACCACCAGCAGATCCCAGCCCGCTGCCAGCGCATCCCGCTGGGCCAGCGTATGCCCGGTCAGGAAATCCAGCGAACACAGCACCAGCTGGCTCTCTTCAAACGGGTTGACCGGTTCCTGCTCCTCATCCAGCTCCAGATCCGGCTCACCGAACGCTTCATAACGGGAGTGATCAATAATGGAGAACCGCAGATTGAACCGGCGCAGCATTTCCACCAGCCACTGATGGATCAGCGAGTCCGGCACGACGATCAGCACCCGGCGGGCTAATCCGGTATGAAGCTGATAGTGCAGAATCAGACCGGCTTCGATGGTTTTGCCAAGGCCCACCTCATCTGCCAGCAGTACCCGGGGCGCAAACCGCCGGGCAACCTCATGGGCGATATAGAGCTGATGGGGCAAATGCTGGGTGCGGGCTCCCAGCAACCCCTGCACCGGTGACGACGACAGCCGGTCCTGATGTTCCAGCGTCGCCAGCCGTAGTCGGAAGGCACCGTTGCGGTCAAACTGGCCGGCAAACAGTCGCTGGTGCGGAGCCGAGAAGCTGACCTGGCTGGCCAGCCGTACTTCAGAAATTCCCTGCAGCTCGCCCAGATCGTCGGCCGCGTGATACACCAGCACGCCATCAATGTCTTCCACTGCCTGTACCGTCAACACCTGACCGTCAAAGGTTTCGATCTGTTCGCCGGCCTGGAAGGCGATGCGGGATAAGGGCGCGCTGTCGATGGCGTAGGTACGTTCTTCATCCGCCGCAGGAAAGCCCAGGGTGACCGTTCGTCCGGCCACTTCGGTAACGATACCCATGCCCAATGAGGCATCGGAATGACTGACCCAACGCTGGCCAACCGCAAAATCAGGTGCTTCCAAGAATCCTCCCAAGTATTTCGTATTGGTTTAAAGACGAGTAAGTGCTGTAGGGTCCGGCTCGCGAACCCAGAAGGCGGTGGCACCGCAGACCGCAGCAGGCACCACAAACAGGTTGAGCACCGGCACCATGGCCAGCAGCGCCACTGGCAATCCGAACCCCAGGGCGCTCAGCCGGCGCGCTGCAAGACGCCGGCGAAGGGCGTCAAAACTGACCCGGTGGTTATCCGCAGGATAGTCAACGTATTGCAGGGACATCATCCAGGCGTTGAAGGCGAACCAGAATAGCGCCGCGAACAGATTGACCACCGGAATCAGCCCGATCACAAACAGCAGCAAGGCCCGGGGCAGGTAATAGACGATCTTGTGCACCTCCCGGACCAGAGACCGGGGAATATCCCTGAAGATCTGAGCCCAGCCGCCATCGTCGCTGACTTCCTGGCCGGTCAGGTATTTCTCGGTCTGCTCCGAGAGAAAGCCGTAAAATGGCGATCCGATCAGGTTGGCCATAATCACAAAGCCATAGGCAAACATCAGCAGGATTACCACGCCGTACAACACCCAGAACAGCCAATCGATGGCCTGGAGCCAGGCCCAGTCGGGCAGCCAGGCCATGATCGCGGCAATCAGAACCGTGAAACCTTCAGCCAGTAGCCAGATCAGTGCGACAAACAGCAGCAGGTTGAGAATCAGCGGAACAATCACGAACATTCTCAGCCCCGGCTGCCGGATCAGGCCAAAGCCCTCACCGAGATATCCCAGGCCCCGGAAAAAATTACCTTGCAACATGCTTGCAGCCTCATGACCCATGGCAGAGAAGGGGCGCAAAGCATATCATGATGCCCAGGCACACCACAGCCGGACCCGTTATGCGATTTACCCGTCCCTTCAACAGATTGCTTGGCCTGCAGCTGCTCTGGCGTGCACTGTTCTGTCTGTCGCTGATGGCCATCACCTGGCTGGGATTTACCAGTGAGCCCTACCCGATCCCTTCCGCTGCCAGCGACAAGGTCAACCACCTGCTGGCGTTTATGGAGCTGGCGATCCTTGCCCGCCTGGGCTGGCCGTCCATTGGTCACGTGGTGCCGCTGCTGGTGCTGACCGGTTATGGCGTGGCACTGGAACTGGGGCAGGCAATTACCCCCTGGCGGGATTTCTCGGTGCTGGATGTAATGGCTGACGTGGCCGGCATACTGGCTGGCTACCTGCTCCTTGCCGCGGTGCTGAAAGTCACCAGGACCCGCCTTGGGGATGATTAACCTGCCCTGGTTTTCCGCTCCCTGAACCTCCCCGGCTAGGGCGTGTGCGATATTGCCCGCGATCGGTGTGAGATATCTCCTACATTAGCGTAGGAAAGCGGCGGAATATTACGCAGGCTAAAGTGCATCCGGCATCCTCAACACTTCATAACCTTATGATTTTTATGACATGAAATTTTTATTCACGATTACATGACGGAACCATCATGGTTTGGACATGGGTAAAAAACTTTCAGGTCGGTATAGTGGGAACCGTCAAGGATGACAAGGAAGAGGAAGACTCATTGGATGTTCCTCACAGGGATTTGAGGGGAAGCAAGGATTCAACGGATAGCAGGCTTAAGGGATAACCCAACACGGATCGCTGGCTCGGACGCCGGCGCCATGGAAATGGCCAGGGAAAGACTTGCAACCGGATTGTTGCGAAAGAGCACGGATGCCACGACCTGTTCCGACGAGGGCAACCCATCAGGGTTGCCCTTTTCTTTTCCGTACGCTGCCAAACTCTTCTTTTCTATACACCGTCCAGACTTTCGCTGCTCTTACCCGGCACTCAGGTGACTGATCGCTACCAGTTTCCGGCCCGGTATAGCCGTACCCGATTGAACTCCTCAAACTCATTCAGATCCGGCCAGGTGGTTGCCTCGATCAGATCCAGGGTCTGATAGCCCGGTTCCACCAGATCCTTGACCCGGGAATCCGCCAACAACACACCAGGCGCAGCCTCACGAAACTGTTGCAGGAACGGCCTGTTTTCCCGGTCGTAAAGCACATCCGCGGCGGTGATCAGGTCCACTTCCGCCGGCCGTCGGTACCAGTCATCGCACAAGGTTACCCGAACTCCGTTCAGCGCCGCATTGGCTTCCGCTGCTGCCAGCGCGTCCGGATCCAGGTCACATGCGATGGCTTCGGAGGCACCGGCAAGCGCCGCTGCCACAGCGACGACTCCGGAACCTGAGCCAAAATCCAGTACCCGCCGACCCCGCACCTGGTCCGGGTGATTCAGAACCCACTGGGCCAGCACCTGACCACTGGCCCAGCAGAAGGACCAGTACGCGGGTTCCGCCACGACCGCCTGGGCTTCGTCGTGGCTTAATGGTCCTTCCAGCACCCGCGGATCAAAAAGATAGAGCGGAATGCCGGGACAGCCGGCCGGGCGGGAAATCGCCAGACGTCCCCGGGGCAGAATCCGGCGAATAGCGTCGGTGAGGTGCCCCGGAACCGGTAAATGATCGCTCATATCATTCTCTCAGGATGCAAAACCCTGCATTGTACACAGAGCACCCTGCTTTACAGCTGTTCTCACGACAGAGCGTTAAACCATCCGGTATACTGCGCTTTTCGACGCTACCGCCCCGGATTCTACAGGCACCCATGAGCAGACCCGACACCGATCACTTCCGTCAGCTGTTCGTCAACGACACACCGTTAATGGATGTACGGGCGCCCGTCGAGTACGCCCGCGGCAGCTTTCCCCATGCCATAAATGCGCCGCTGATGACCGACGAGGAACGCCATCGGGTGGGCATCTGTTATAAGGAAAATGGCCAGGCGGCCGCCATTCTGCTGGGGCACCACCTGGTCTCCGGTGATATCAGGGCGGAACGCATCGCAGCCTGGAAGCGGTTTGCGCTGGACCATCCGGACGGCTACCTGTTCTGCTACCGGGGCGGCATGCGCTCGCAGATTGTTCAGCAGTGGCTACAGGAAGCCGGGCTGGACTACCCGAGAATCCAGGGCGGCTACAAAGCCCTGCGCCGCTTTCTGATCGAGACCCTCGACGACGTCGTCCGTACCGGCGCCTTCTATATCCTCAGTGGGCGCACAGGCACCGGTAAGACCCGGGTGCTGCAGGATATGCCCAACCCCGTGGATCTCGAGCACTTGGCCAATCACCGGGGCTCCAGTTTCGGGCGACAGGTGACACCCCAGCCCTCCCAGATCGACTTTGAAAATGCCCTCGCCATTGCCCTGTTAAAGGCCGCCGTGCGCGGCGGGCCGATCTGTCTTGAGGATGAGAGCCGGCTGGTGGGCCGCTGCGCCCTGCCGCTGGATCTGCGGGAACGTATGTCATCTGCTTCCATGCTGATCCTGCAGCGGCCACTTGCCGAACGGGTTGACATGATCCGTGGTGATTATGTGGATGACATGGTGCTGGCTTATCGCCAGCGAGACGGCGACCTTGCCGGCTGGGAAAACTTCCGCGATTATCTGCTCAGTGCCCTTGAGCGCATCCGTCGCCGGCTTGGTGGCGAGCGATATCAGCACTTGCGTCAGTTAATGGAGACCGCTCTGGAGCACCAGGGACAGACCGGCCTTACTGATGCACATAACCAATGGATCCGAGCGCTGCTCACAGACTATTATGATCCCATGTATGACTATCAGCTCAGCCACAAATCCGGACGTATTGTCGCCACCGGCGGCCCTGAGGATCTGGTGAACTGGGCAACAACCAGGAGATAACAATGGAAGACCTGTTTGCGGACAACGGCAGGGTGGATTTATGGCTGGACACGGCCATCGCGATGATCGTGGCGTATACCCCGAAAGTCATACTGGCGATTATTACACTGCTGGTGGGCCTCTGGCTGATCCGGCGTGTCGTCAACGTGATGGATCGGAAGCTGCACGCCCGGGATCCGAGCCTCAGCAAGTTCCTGTGCGGCCTGGTGAGCATTATCCTGAAAATACTGCTGCTGATCTCAGTGGCCTCGATGATCGGCATCGCTACCACCTCCTTCGTCGCCATTATTGGTGCTGCCGGCCTGGCCATCGGCCTGGCCCTGCAGGGCAGTCTGGCGAATTTCGCGGGCGGCGTGCTGATTCTGATCTTCAAGCCCTTCAAGGTGGGTGACACCATCGAAGCCCAGGGTTTCCTCGGGTCGGTTATCGAGATCAACATCCTTTATACGATCATCAACACCTTCGATAATCGCCGCATTGTCGTTCCCAACGGCTCACTCTCCAATGCCTCGCTGGTGAACGTCAGCTATTACGATACCCGGCGTGGCGATATCTCCTTCCCAATCCGTTATGAAGACGATGTTGACAAGGCCAAGGCCATCATCCGCGAATGTCTGGAAGAAGACGAGCGTGTACTTAAAGACCCCGCACCAGTCGTTGTCGTTGGGTCCCTGGGGGAGTATGCCCTCAATATTACCGTGCGCCCCTGGACGAAAAGTGGCGATTTGTGGCCTGTGACCTGGGATCTGCAGGAAAAAGTCCTTAAAGCTCTTGACGCAGCCGGGTTTGAGACGCCTTACCCACAGCGGTCGGTTCATCTGTATGACCATAAAGACGGGAAACAGGAGCTGATACACAATACGATTCAGAGCGAATGATCCTGCCGGCCGCCCACTTCGGGCGGCCGGTCTGCCCTACAGGGCGCACCTCGTCACACTCCGTAGATTCCGAAGCTCGCAATCCCCGCCCTAACAGCTAAGCTAGGCAGTAACGAAGCTGGCCGGGCGCATGACGTACCCGGCCAAAACCGTGACTCTGGCAGGAGGTTGATAATGCCGGGAATTGACTTGAAAGCCTTCCTCGACCAATCCGGCGTGGAATACATCGCCCATACCCATCCCCCCGCCTTTACGGCCCAACAGCTTGCCCATCACGGCCGCGTCGCCGGTGACCGGGTAGCCAAGACCGTGATTATCCAACTGGATGGAAAAATGGCCATGGTGGTTATGCCAGCCACCTGGCGCATCCATTGGGAACGCCTGAGTAACGTACTGGAAACAGACTTCGTCGAACTGGCGGATGAGATGGAGTTCAAGGATCGTTTTCCCGGCTGCGAGGTCGGAGCCATGCCGCCTTTTGGCAACCTGTTCGAGATGCCGGTCTACTGCAGCGAGGTCCTCTCTCAGCAACCGGAGATTGCCTTTGCGGCGGGCTCCCATGAAGAATCCGTGCACATGAAGACCGCAGACTTTCTCGCACTGGTGAATCCGGTGGTGATCGAGAAAGGCTTTATCCGCCCCGGCGCCCGAAAGCCGGCGTGGATGCAGCGCCGCCGTGTACCGCGTCCGGTGCCGTCGGAAGAGCAGATTGATCAGTGGGAGCTAAGCGGTTACTGACGGGTTACTGCACAAATGGCCGGTCGTTCTGACCGGCTTGGCTTGCCAGTCCCATACAGGTCCGTAAACTGGAGGTCTGACCAGAGGTTTCATATGAATCAGACCTTCGACTTTATCGTAGTAGGTGCCGGCATGGTGGGGGCTGCCCTCGCCAATGGCCTGGCGGACCACGGCCACAAAGTGGCACTGATCGACCAGGCCACAGCGCCGCCGGTGCCGGCGGAAGACGTTCCGGGCATCCGTGTATCGGCACTGAGCGTGGGCAGCGAGCGTTACCTGCAAAAGCTGGATGTCTGGAACGCTATCCTGACCATGCGGGCCACACCTTACTGCCGGCTGGGCGTATGGGAAGGCCGGCGGCACCCGTCCGGCCCGGATCTGCCACTGTTATCCCCAAGAACTATCTTTAATGCCCGTGATCTGGGCATCTCCCATCTCGGCTATATTGTTGAAAATCAGGTTACCCAGAAAGCCCTGTGGGATCGGGCCGGCGAACAGGCGGGAATAGCCCTGCACACCGGTTCCGGCGTGCAGTCGCTGTCAGAAGGCGGCCAGCTGATCACCGTGACTCTGGATAATGATGAAAAGCTGACCGGGCGCCTGCTGATTGGCGCTGATGGCGGTAACTCACGGGTACGCCAACTGGCTGGCATCGGCGTCAACCGTAGCCAGTATCAACAACAGGCACTGGTGGCGACGGTGCGCTATCGGGGCGCGCCGGAAGACATCACCTGGCAGGAGTTTCACAGCAGCGGCCCCCGGGCTTTCCTGCCATTGCATACGGCTGAGCCTTTCTTTCCCGGTGAGAGCTGGGCTTCGCTGGTCTGGTATGACGATCCCACTGTGCTTGCTGAGCTCAAGGCCCTGAGTGATGAACTCTTTATTGCCCGGGTGCGAGAGGCGTTCCCGGACGACCTGCCACCCCTGACCGCCGTGACTGACCGCGCCAGCTTCCCTATCGCTCGCCAACACGCTCATCATTACTTCCAGGGCCGCGTAGTGCTCGCCGGTGATGCAGCACACACCATCAACCCTCTGGCCGGTCAGGGAGTGAACCTAGGGTTCCAGGACGCACGCTGCCTGGAGGAACTGCTGGATGAGGCCCGCCGGCAGGGCCGCGACCCGGCTCATTCGCAAGTGCTGGCTCAGTACGAAGCCCGTCGCCGGCCGGACAATCAGCGCATGATGCTGGCCATGGACGTGTTCTACCATCTGTTCAGCAACCAGCGACTCCCCCTATGGGCCGCCCGCAATCTCGGGCTGGGACTTGCCCGCAACCTGCCCTTCGCCCGCAATCAGGTGGCGCGATACGCGGTCGGTATTGATGAAGGCCTGCCGGCGCCAGTTCGTGCCCTGCTGGACCGGCTACCCGGCCCTTGGCGGGACGCGAACCCTTCACCCTGAACGCCATAAAACAACCTATAACTAACCGAACCTCAAAGGAGCGAGCCATGGCCGAGACCATTTTCAGTAAGATCATCAAGCGGGAAATACCTGCCGATATTGTGTACGAGGATGACATCAGCCTCGTGTTCAAGGACATCAACCCCCAGGCACCGGTACACCTGCTGATTATTCCAAAAAAGGAAATCGCCACCATCAACGACATCAGCAAGGAGGACCGGGAACTGGTCGGACATCTGTACTGGCTCGCAGGTGAACTGGCCCGGGACATGGGCTTTGCTGACGACGGCTATCGTACCGTGATGAACTGTGGTGAAAATGCCGGCCAGACGGTTTTCCACATTCATCTGCATCTGCTGGCGGGCAAACCTCTGGGCTGGCCTCCCTACACCGACCGGATGAAGCAGGCCTGATGCGGTGATCTGCCCGGGAAAGGTGTTTTTGATCCTGCTACAGGGAAGTTCACTGTGAACAACGACTGCCATTACCATCCACTCGCGCCCGCAAAGTGGGTTTGCGGTGAATGCCTTGTCCCCTATTGTTCGGCCTGCATGCCTGACGCCGACCCCCGGCATCAGCACGGGCTGTGCCCCCGCTGCGGGCGGACCCTGAGGTACCTTGGCGCAGCGACGGAAGCGGAGCCTTTCTGGCAGCGCCTGTCGGCGTTCTTCCGCTATCCGTTCCACCGGGACCCACTGATGGTCGTGGCCTTCTGCACCCTGGTGCCCATGTTTCTGGGCCCGGGGCTGTTCGGGGTGCTGGTCTTCATATTTCTGGCGCTGGTCCTTTTTAAGTACACCTACGCCGTGATCCGACACACTGCCGAAGGCCATATGAAACCGCCACCGGTGTCGACGGCATGGTCCGGGCAAGGGTTTGCCATCGGCATCCAGCAGATGGTGGTCTTTATCGCCATGGTCCTGCTGGTGGGTTTTTCGATGGCCATGCTGGGCCCGATTCCGGGGCTGGTGGTTGGCGCTCTGGTAGTGCTCGCCCTGCCGGCGTCCATTATGGTGCTGGCTATGGAGAACTCGGTGTTCGCGGCGCTGAACCCGATGAATCTGATGCGTCTGATCACCGCCATCGGCTGGCCCTACTTCCTGCTGTACGGCTTTCTGATTCTGATGACCATGGCCTCCGGTGCCGCCCAGGACTTTGCGGTGACTCATATGGAGCCGGTGCTGGCCCAGCCGCTGGCAGGGTTTCTCAACAGTACCTACATGCTGATCCTGTTCCATATGCTCGGGTATCTGCTGTTCCAGTACCAGCAGGAACTGGGCTTTGCCAGCGATTACCAGGATGACGAAGCCCAGCCGGATCCCCACCAGGACCGCAGCCGCCGTATTGACGCAGATATCGACATGGCCCTGAAGGAAGGCAACTACAACCAGGTCGCCGGCATTCTGGAAGAATCCCTCAAGCGGGATCCGGACAACCCCAACCGCGTCGAGCAACTCTACCGGCTGGCCGTCGCCCGCCGTGACCTGAAAACCCTCAGCCAGCACCAGGGTAAACTGCTGCGATGGATCGTTGCATTGCGCCGCCACAACGAACTGAAAATCCTGCTCACCCTGCTGCGCCAGCAGGATTCTGAGTTCCAGCCCCAGGATCCGGAACTGACCGTGGCCTGTGCTGAACTGCTGTTTTTACAGCAGGAACTGAAACCAGCCCTGCAATTACTGAAAGACTTCCACAAACGCTTCCCCCAGAGCGAGCAGATCGCGCCGGCCTACATTCTGGTAGCGCGGATACTTGCCAATGGTTTTGGGCAATGGGAAAAAGCGATCAGCTTCCTGAAGTTTGCCAACAAGAGTGCGGGGGGCGATACGGAGATGAAGGCCACTATTACCACCTATCTTGCCCAGGCGGAAAAACAGCAGTTGCTGAAAAGCCCTCGTGCTCGTTTTCCTGTCCCTGAGATGGATGACATACGGGAAAGCGCCCGATAGGGACGACTATGAGGCCAGGTTACTCTCTGATGAAGCGAGCTATCGCCCTTACCACGATATTCCTACCTCTCTCAGCCTCAGCGGAGATCGCGGATAAGGTCGCCTCATACCCTTCGATGTGGGGAATATCCATTCTCGCCAGCCTGATTATCGCCACATTCAGTTACTGGAAGCCCGCATTTGTCATCCTGGCCATTGCCGTGTCTTTCTTTCTGGGAGCCAGCTATGTGGATATGGTGCTGGACGACCATTTTCGGCGGCTGGT
>CAZHAY010000077.1:0-12816 GCA_964530545.1 uncultured Marinobacter sp. | reverse complement strand
TCTGATGCCCGCCATGTCCGGGCCGTTCACGCCCAGGGACGTCACAAGGAGGCCAGGATGCCAGGGACGATACCTTATAACGGCTACCTGATAATCATCGGTGCCATGAAGTGTGGCACATCGTCACTCTACGATTATCTTTCCGGCCACCCGCAGATCTGTCCGGCGCTTACCAAGGAGCCTGAATACTTTTCCTCTCTCCAGCGGCATGGACTGGAGGTCGGTAAGTACCACCAGCTCTGGAGCTTCGACCCGGCATTGCACA
Organism: uncultured Marinobacter sp.; assembly: GCA_964530545.1. Classification (GTDB taxonomy): domain Bacteria; phylum Pseudomonadota; class Gammaproteobacteria; order Pseudomonadales; family Oleiphilaceae; genus Marinobacter. Next base: position 12,551 of record CAZHAY010000077.1, on the reverse strand, counting down.
GATACGCTATGGAAGCATCGACGGGTTATAGCAAGTTTCCCCGGGAGGCAGGCGTTCCACAGCGTATCCACGGGCAGGGCATCCGCCCAAGGTTTCTTTATATTGTCCGCAATCCCCTGGACCGCATCGTCTCCCATTACAATTACATGCTCCGCGATGTGGCGTTTACCGATCGCATTGTGGATGACCATCTGATCAATACCTCCAATTACTACCTGCAACTGTCCCAGTATCTGCGTTTCTTCCCGCGACGGGATTTTCTGGTGCTGGATTTTGATGAGCTGAAGGCAGTACCGGATCAGGTGGTCGCAAAGGTTTGCCGGTTTCTGGGCATTGACGACAGCTATCGACCCGAATCCTTTTCCGTAGCCAACCAGACCCGGGTTCAGAGCACACTGGAGCGCTGGGTGAAGCGTTCGCCGCTCGGGCGGGTGACGCAGGGCATGCCAGAATCCATGCGGCGCTCCGGACAACGGATTCTGGCGTCGGTATCGCCCCGCCGGCCCCGTAAACTGGCGCCATCGGAGCGGGCCTATATCATGGAGCAACTGGCACCGGACATGCAGCGGTTCCATCAGAATTTCGGGTTCGATATCGGCCGATGGGGCTTTGATCTGCCTGCCGCGGCGAAGAAGAAACCGGACGGACCCGTTCTTGAGCGATACGGTGCAGGGCCCGGTTCTGCTTGAACCAGCCTTCAGGAGAAGATGTGGAAACGAGAGTAAGGCCAGCCGCTTCCAGAGCGGTGAGGGTGAGTTTGTGGTTGGCCTCCGCCATTTTACTGCTGCTCACAGGATGTAGTTCGTCGGGCCCGGAAGAGCGGGCGGCCACCCAACCAGCGCTGGAGCTGTCTGACCAGCAAATGGCGTGGATTGGCCGCCAGGTCTATCGAAACGAGTGTGCGTCCCGCCGCTCCTGCCTGGTCCACTGGAATGAGGGGGAAGCGTTTCCATCGCTGGGTATCGGGCATTTTATCTGGTATCCGATGGGAACGGAGGGGCGCTTTGTCGAGAGTTTTCCGGACATGATCCGTTTTCTCGACAGTCAGGATGCTGAGCTGCCCGGTTGGCTGCGGCAAGCCATCGAGCAGGGCGCCCCCTGGCCAGATCGCGCTGCCTTTTTGCAGGCTGAAGGCCACGACAGCCGGATTGAGCAGCTACGGCAGTTGCTGGAGCAGGAGCAGGCCGGCCAGGCCGCGTTCCTGTTAAAGCGTGCTCAAGGCGCTTTGCAGCGGGTAGCCAAAGCCTCCGATGATTACGAGACAACACGGAACAGGATCCGGCAGTTGACGGAGACTCCCGGTGGCGCCTATGCCCTGATTGATTACGTGAACTTCAAGGGCGAGGGGCTGGCCGAATCCGAGCGTTATGATGGCGTGGGGTGGGGGCTCCTGCAAGTGCTTGAAACCATGGACCCAGAGTCGACGACTGCCCTGTCTGCCTTTCGGCAGGCGGCCGCCGAGGTTCTTACCGTCCGGGCCCGGCGAGCCGATAATCCCATTGAGCGTGAACGCTGGCTGCCCGGCTGGCTGAAGCGGGTAGAGACTTATCGGGAGCCGGACCCATACTCCCCGGATTGAGGCCGAAAGTACTCAACGCTACCTCAGCCAGTTTCTGAGCTTCAGGGCCAGCCGCTCGGCATCCGTCAGGCTGGCCCGGGCCGCGAGCAGCCTCGCCAGTACGTCCGGCCGGTCGGTGATGATGTTGTCGACACCCATATCGATCATTCGCGACATCTCAGCCGGCTGATTCACTGTCCAGACGTGGAGTTCATAACCCAGCTGCCGTGCCCGGGCGACGGCCCCGGCATTCGCCTGGTTGTATCTCAGCCCCAGGATATCGAACCCCTGGTCGTTCAGCGGGCCGATCACGAACTGGGCCAGCAGCGCCGTTTTCAGCTCCGGTGCCAGGGCTTTCGCTTCTCTCAGGACATACCGTTCAGCTGCGGCAATAACGGTACCTTCCACGGCGTCCTTTTCCTGAAGCAGAGTGACTACCCGCCGGGTAAGGTCACGGCTGTTATGGTCAGGTTTCAGGTCCAGGAACAGGCCAACCCGGCCCCGGGCGATCTCGATCAGTTCACCGAGCGTCAGAATGGTTTCCCCCGCATACTCCGGTGCAAACCACCCGCCCGCATCCAGCTCGCGGATGTCGTTCCAGTACAGGGCGGAGATTCGTTCCGGGCGATCCAGCAGGCGTTTCAGGTCCGCGTCGTGCCATAGGACCAGCTCGCCGTCCCGGGTCATGCGGACGTCCACTTCCAGGTAGTCGGCGCCATCCTGAATCGCACGTTCCATGGCGCTGGCAGTGTTCTCAGGAGCCAGAAAGGCATTGCCACGGTGGGCGGTTATGGTGACGTCTTCGGGAGCGTCAAAAGCGCTGACAACCAGGATAGCCTGAACCACGACGATAGCGAGAAGGACGGCTTCAACCAGCCATGCACGGGCGCCTGTCACCGATGACGGCGTCTTGCCGGGTTGCGGCTGCGGATGCCCGCCAGTAACCCGGTATGCCTGGTAGATCAGCAGGCTGTAGCCGGCAGAAAGGCCGAATGTGACGATAACCATCAGAAGCAGATAGACCGCAATATAGACAGTAATTGCCGGGAGCAGAGCCTGGGGAGCGTCAGGCATCAGCGCCAGGTAGGGCGTGCCCAATAACTGGAAGATCCAGGTGAACAGCGCGGGCAGGATAAACAGCAGGGCGCCAAAGGTCACCAGTGGAACCAGCAGCCTGCTCTTACTGCCATGGATGCGCTGGCTGCTGATCACCAGGGCTCGTCTGACCGGCACCTGTTCCAGCGTAATGATGGGTTCAGCAAGGCTCCAGCGAAGAAACAGCCAGCCGTTACACAGAAGCATGGCTAGCAGCGTCACCCCGGCGATGGCCGCAAACCACCACAGCTCCGGCGGTCGGGTGATGCTGATAAAGTAGACTTCGTAGGACGACAGCAGACTCCACCAGGCCAGCGCAATCACCACCAGAAAAGGCAGGGCGACGCACAGATGGGCAACCACCTGAAGCATGGTCAGGCGCAGTAGTTTGCCGAACCGCCGCGCTACCTGCCAGAGGGCAATCAGCGTCAGTCGATAGTCTCCTGTGCGCCGGGTAGACGCGACAATCAGGGTCATGCCGGCCTGTTCAAGGGCGAGCGTGATCATTAGCGCGGTCAGGGTCACCGCCAGCCAGAGCAGGCCGCCGGGAGAGAGCAGGAAGGTGGCGATGCCACCGGTGCTGATGACGCCTTCACCGGTCACCGGCTCCAGGGCGGCCAACAGGGCGCCAATTGCAGGACCGAGAATGGCCAGAGTCAGGCCGGTAAAGAACAGGTGATACAGTAGCAGGCTACGACGGTGTTGCCGCAACACGGTCAGGGTATCAACCAGCCTGCGCATCACTCACCACCAGCGGAGGGGCCAGTGGGTAATTTGGCCGACTCGCCAAAGAGTCGCAGCCGCTGCGCCAGGGTCAGGAACGGCTCTTCCCTGGTGGGCGTCAGTGTCCCAAACAGGCGCTCGGGGTCGAACTCCCAGGTTTCACAGCGCAGCAGGCTTTCGGTGCACGCCAGTAATACCCCGGAATCCCTGAGAAAAAATTTCATGCCGGTGTAGGTGTCTGCAAGCAACAAGTCCCTGGGGTCCGAGGACTTATCGCTCAGCAAGCTGCGCCCGGTCATTGCGGCCGTAGGCCAGCGGGCACCGGTTGCATCAAGTATGGTCAGTGGAATATCAAGCTGTGCCACGATCCGATCCCTGTCTGCGTAATGCTTCAGGTCCTCCGTGTCCGGTGGGCGTACGGCCAGTACACCGGTATTGCCGTTCAGGGGAAAGGACTCCTGGTCCTGCCGGACAAAGCCACCGGATTCGTCGGACGTCAGAATAACCAGAGTATGGTCCAGAACACCCGCGGCCTCCATCTCGTCCAGAAAGGTGATAAGACTCTGCTCCATGACCTTCATGGCATTGCGGCGAGCCTGTAACGGGTCCGTTGGCAGGGTATTGCTCTCAAACTCCGCATCGGTGCTTTCACCGCCGGTATCAAAAGGATGGTGAGTGCCGACGTTCAGGATAGTCACCATCCACGGTGAGGTTTCACGGTTCAGGCTCTGGAGCCGTTCGGCGATATTCTCGAAAAACACCGGGTCCGGCGGCCCCCATCCGTCTGGTGTCTCACCATCTTCGATGAACACTTCCGAACCGGTAACCTGGGTAAAGCCGGCCCTGGGCATGAACCGGTCCTTGTCCATATAGCTCAGCGGTGCCGCTTGCCAGTACGCGGTGGTGTAGCCTTCTGCTCTCAGGATGTCGGGCATGCATAGCGGGAAAGCCTCGCCATCGGCCACGTCCTTCATCTTGGTCGACAGGCGCTGGAAGTCGGGATAGCGGCCACACAGGATGGAGAAGGTTCCCCGGTCAGTCTGGCGTTCCATGCTGAGAGTATTGCGGTACAGCCGAAAACCGGTCTCGGCCAGTTTCTGTTCCAGTTCGGGAAGGGAAACCACCGGCGTCAGGCTGTGGTAATCACTGACCGAAGGCAGGTAACCCGACGACAGGCCTTCGATCAGGATCAGCAGGATGTTGGGCGACTGGCTGACGTAGGGTTCGGCAACATCCGCTTCGAAGAACTCTTGTTCGGCTTTCGGGTCGTCCGGAGCCATGGTCTCCGCTACCCGGCTACCAAGCAGGGCACCTGCCGGGGCCGCAATCGTGGTGGGAATCTGGGCCAGGAAGCCGGTAACCACGCTATTGCGGGAAGTGGTGAGGCTGTGGGAAGCCGCCACATAAAGGCTGGTGGACACCACAACCAGCAAGGCGCCCATAGCAAACCGCCGGGGAGGACGGGGGGCCAGCCGACGGTAGACCAGTATCAGCAACCACGCCAGCGCCAGATACAGGGGCAGCGCCAGCAATTGGCTGTTAAAAACCGATGAGGTCAGGAAGACCGGATCGACGCTCTTGCTGATCATCGCCACACGAGGGAACGTACCATGGGCAGCCAGATGCATGGCGGAGGCCGTGAGCAGGCAACCCAGGGCGATCACCAGCACTGTTCTGAGCCAGAACGAATGCGCCAGTATCAGCAACCCGGCCACGGTGACCGCGCCAGCCGCGTCGCTGAGCAGCACTCGGTCGGTCTCGGGCCACACACCGCTCTGCAGATAAAAGCAGAACCGAACCAGCAGTAACCAGAAAAAGGCCAGCAACACAGTCAGTCCGAGCCGCTGGTCCCGGAGCCCCCGGAGCAAGGACATGGTCATGCCCTCACGAAAGTCATGATTTCGCGGACAGGGGTTGCTGGTGCAGGGCAGGGGCTGTGTCAGGAGTCACATCCAGCCACCAGGCATGGGTGTCCCAGTCGCCAAGGACGATACGGGTGGCCGGTGCGCCGCTGGCGGTCAGCGGGTGCACGGCCGGGCGATGGGTATGGCCGTGTATCAGGCGCTGGACGCCGTGCTCTTCCATTACCCGGGTCACTTCTTCCGGTGTCACATCCATAATGGTTTCTGCCTTGCCCTGATTTTTTGCCATACTGATCTCCCGCAGCTGACGGGCCACGATCTGCCGGTCAGCGAGCGGGCGCTGAAGGAACATCTGCTGCCACTGGGGGTTACGCATATTGGCGCGGAATTTCTGATACTCAACATCCGCCGTACACAGGCTGTCCCCATGCATCAGCAGGGTTGGCGTGCCGTAAAGATCGACGACGACGGGGTCGGGCAGGAGCTCACCGCCGCAGCGGCCGCAAAAGTCGTCACCCATCAGGAAATCCCGGTTGCCGTGCATCAGATACAGGGCGGTACCGCTGCTGCTCACTTCCTTGAGCGCGGTCGCCACCTGATCCTGAAGCGGTGTCCGTTCATCGTCGCCAATCCACGCTTCAAAGAAGTCACCGAGAATATATAGGGCGTCAATTTTCAGCGCCTTGTCCCGCAGAAAGTTCAGCAGCGCCTCGGTGATGTCCGGTCGGGACTCTTCCAGATGCAGGTCGGAAATAAAGCGAACAGTCACCCTTCCTCTCCGTCCTCCAGAACCTGGGCTTTCTCGATGATGACGTCTTCTGCCGGAACATCGTCATGAAATCCCTTGCTTTCAGTGCGCACGGCGCGGATCCGGTTTACGGTATCCATGCCATCGACGACCCGGCCAAACACGCAGTACCCCCAACCTTCCGCATTTTTGGCGGTATGGTCCAGGAAACCGTTGTTTTCAACGTTGATGAAGAACTGCGCGGTCGCCGAGTGGGGGTCCATGGTCCGCGCCATGGCGACCGTGCCCTGCATATTACTCAGGCCGTTGTCAGCCTCGTTCTGGATAGGCTCACGGGTCTTGCGGGGCTGCATGTCGGGGTCGAAGCCGCCGCCCTGAATCATAAAGTTGCTGATGACACGGTGGAAAATCAGGCCGTCGAAGAAGCCGTCCCGAACGTACTGTTCGAAGTTCTTCGCCGTTTCGGGGGCCTTGGCATGGTCCAGTTCGAGCTTGATATCACCATGAGTGGTTTGCAGCAGTATCATCGAGGTTTCCTGTGTTGAAGATAAAACATCGGATCACGGGTATTGTACGCAACGCCGGACAGCCATGCATGAGTCCGGCCCTGTTTTATGAGTATAATAGACGGTTTCAGCCCATTTCTTTTCATTCCGAGTCACTATGAGCGCCGAGTCCAAGAAAGCCCACAACTTTATCGAGAGCCTGATCGAAGACGCCATCGCCAGCGGCGAGCACACCGGTAAGGTCATCACCCGGTTTCCGCCTGAGCCTAATGGCTATCTGCATATCGGTCACGCCAAGTCCATCTGCCTGAACTTCGGTATTGCCGAGACCTTCAAGGGTGAGTGTAACCTCCGTTTTGACGACACCAACCCGGAGAAAGAAGAACAGGAATACATCGACGCGATCCAGCGGGATGTGGAGTGGCTGGGCTACAGGTGGGAGGGTGATGTGCTTTTCGCCTCCGACTATTTCGACGCCATCCATGACTTTGCGGTAGAGCTGATCGAAAAGGGCCTGGCCTACGTCTGTGCGCTCACCGCCGAGGAGATGACGGAGTACCGGGGCACCCTGACAGAGCCGGGCCGAAACAGCCCCTATCGCGACCGGCCAGTAGAAGAGAACCTGCGGCTGTTCCGGGAGATGCGGGACGGCAAGTTCGCCAACGGCGAGCTGGTGCTGCGGGCGAAGATCGATATGGCTTCGCCCAATATCAACATGCGGGACCCGATTCTCTATCGTATCCGCTACGCCGAGCACCACCAGACCGGCAACAAATGGTGCATCTACCCGATGTACGATTTCACCCATCCCATTTCCGATGCCATGGAAGGGATCACCCACTCCCTGTGCACCCTGGAATTTGAGGATCATCGTCCTCTCTACGACTGGGTACTCGACAATATCACTGCGCCCTGCAAGCCTCGCCAGATTGAGTTCGCGCGGCTGAACCTGAACTACACCGTGACCAGCAAGCGCAAACTCAAGCGGCTGGTAGACGGTGGCTTGGTGGAAGGCTGGGATGATCCTCGCATGCCAACCATATCGGGTATGCGCCGCCGGGGTTACACGCCCGAATCCCTCCGCAGCTTCTGTGAGATGATCGGAGTCAACAAGGCGGGTGGAACCGTGGATGTGGCCATGCTGGAGTTCGCCATCCGGGAAGACCTGAACGCCCGCGCGCCCCGGGCCATGTGCGTCATACGGCCGTTGAAAGTGGTATTGACCAACTACCCCGAAGGCCAGTCCGAAGCTCTGGAGTTGCCGGTACATCCCCAGAATCCCGATATGGGAACCCGGGAAGTGCCTTTCACCCGGGAACTGTTTATCGACCGGGAAGACTTCGTCGAAGAGCCGCCGCGCAAGTGGAAACGGCTGGCATCAGATCAGGCGGTACGTCTGCGGGGCGGCTATGTGATCACCTGCCGTGAAGTAATCCGCGACAGCAACGGTGAAATCGTTGAGCTGCGCTGCGAGTATGATCCGGCGACCCTTGGCGTTAATCCCGAGGGCTACAAGCCCAACGGTGTTATCCACTGGGTGTCCGCAGAGGATTCTGTTGAGGCCGACGTGAATGTTTACGATCGTCTGTTCAACCATGAGAGCCCGGACAGCGACAGGGATGGTGACTTTCTTGATCATATCAACCCGGAGTCCCTGGTGCGTATAGAAGGTGTCCGGGTAGAGAAGAGTCTGGCCCAGCCTCGCAAGGACCTGCCGTATCAGTTTGAGCGGGAAGGGTATTTCTTCCTTGATGAAGAAGCCTCTCAGACCGGGCGCCTGGTATTCAACCGCACCGTGACCCTGCGGGACTCCTGGGGTAAAGGCAAAGCCTGACCTTGCCCTTGCGGATAGCCACGGGCCGGTTGTCATCTTTTCGATGAAACCGCCCGTGAACCCAACAAATATTTTTGCCTGATTCGGATGCTTATCGCGTGATTAGAATTTACAACACCCTTACCCAACGGAAGGAAGATTTCCGGCCCATCCAGCCGGGCAAGGTACGCATGTACGTCTGTGGTATGACGGTGTACGACTACTGTCACCTGGGGCATGGCCGGGTGCTGGTGGCGTTCGATGTAATCACCCGATACCTCCGTCATCGGGGCTACGACGTGCACTATGTGCGCAACATTACCGATATCGACGACAAGATCCTGCGCCGTGCGGACGAAAACGGAGAACCGTTTGATGCTCTCACTGAGCGAATGATCCGCGCCATGCATGAGGATGAGCAGAAACTGGGCGTACTGGCTCCGACCCAGGAGCCCCGGGCGACGCAATTTATTGATGAAATCATCGCCATGATCCACGTGCTGATTTCAAAGGGTCATGCCTATGCGGCGGGTAACGGTGATGTCTACTTCGCCGTCGACAGCTTTAAAGATTACGGCAAGCTCAGCAAAAAGAAGCTGGAAGACCTGCTGGCCGGTGCGCGGGTGGACGTGGAGCAGGCCAAGAAGAGCCCCGCCGATTTTGCTCTCTGGAAAGCCGCCAGGCCCGGTGAAGTGAGTTGGCCATCCCCCTGGGGCGATGGTCGCCCCGGCTGGCATATTGAGTGTTCTGCCATGTCTACCCACTGCCTGGGCGATACGTTCGATATTCATGGCGGTGGGCCAGACCTGCTGTTCCCCCATCACGAGAACGAGATTGCCCAGTCGGAATGCGCCACCGGGCAGCATTTTGTGAATACCTGGATGCATGCCGGTGCGATTCGCGTCAACAAGGAGAAAATGTCCAAATCGTTGGGCAACTTTTTCACCATTCGCGAGATTCTCGAAAAATACCCTGCTGAGGTGGTGCGATACTTCCTTGTATCCAGTCACTACCGCAGCCAGGTGGACTACTCTGAAGACAACCTGGTGGAAGCCGGCCGGACCCTTGAGCGTCTGTATCACGCCCTGCGCGGCGTAACACCGGCGAAAAAAATCCCTGAGACAGAGTTCGATCGTCAGTTCTATGCGGCGATGGACGACGATTTCAACACCGCCGGCGCTATCAGTGCGCTACATAATACCGCCAGTGAACTGAACCAGGCTCGCCGTGAAGGAGATGACGACCGGGTAAGAGCCCTGGCCGCCGTGCTGGTTCGGCTGGGGGCGGTGCTCGGCATCCTGCAGCAGGACCCGGACGCGTTTTTCAAGGCCGGGGTCGACAGTGAGCTGTCGGCAGAGCGGATTGAAGAACTGATCCAGGCCCGGGCGGACGCCCGGAAAGCCAGGGACTTTGCCGAAGCGGATCGCATCCGGGATGAGCTGCTTGAGCAGGGAATTATTCTGGACGACAGCCGTGACGGGACCTCCTGGCGCCGGGGGTGATTCCGGGCGCCGGCATGAATTAAATGAGCAAATGGCGTAAACTATCGCCCCCCGTGGTATGAGCGAGGGCCCGATACGCGGATGCAGATCCGTGGGCGGCTCTTATGGACACAGACAACATTGAGGCTGACAACGATGACAGAACGCGTGCAAGTCGGCGACCTGCAGGTCGCAAAGAACCTGTTCGATTTCGTGAATAACGAAGCGATTCCGGGAACCAGCGTCGACGCTGACAAATTCTGGGCGGAATTTGACAAGATCGTCCACGAGCTGGCGCCCCGCAACAAGGAGCTGCTTGCCAAGCGTGACGAAATCCAGGAAAAACTGGACGGCTGGTACCGCGAGCGTAAAGGTCAGTCGCTGAACATCGAGGAATACAAGTCCTTCCTGAAGGAAATCGGTTACCTGGTAGACGAGCCGGGCGATTTCACCATCTCCACCTCCAATGTTGACCCCGAAATCGCCACCCTGGCTGGGCCTCAGCTGGTTGTGCCGGTCATGAACGGCCGTTTTGCCCTGAACGCGGCCAACGCCCGCTGGGGCAGCCTGTATGACGCACTCTACGGTACCGATGCCATTTCCGAAGAAGACGGCGCTCAGAAAGGCCCTGGCTACAATCCGGTTCGTGGCGCGAAAGTTATCGAATTTGCACGCAATCTGCTGGACGAGTCCGCGCCCCTGGCCGCTGGCAGCCACAAGGATGCCGCCAAGTATCTGGTTGAGGGCGGCAAACTGGTCGTCAAACTGCAGAACGGCGACACCACTGGCCTGAAATATGAGTCTGGCTTCGTGGGCTACACAGGTGCCCAGAATGAGCCGACCGGCATTGTGCTGGTGAAAAACGGCGTTCACTTTGAAATCCAGGTCGACGCCAGTCATCCCATTGGCCAGGACGACGGCGCACACGTCAAGGACGTTCTGATGGAGTCCGCGCTGACCACCATCATGGACTGCGAAGACTCCGTTGCCGCTGTCGACGCCGACGACAAGACACTGGCGTACCGCAACTGGCTGGGCCTGATGAAAGGCGACCTGGAAGAAAGCTTTGAAAAGAGCGGCGAGATGATGACCCGCCGCATGCATGGCGACCGGGTCTACACGGCACCGGACGGTGGCGAGGTAACCCTCAAGGGTCGCAGCCTGATGTTCGTCCGCAACGTCGGTCACCTGATGACCAACCCGGCCATCCTGCTGAAAGACGGCAGCGAGATTCCGGAAGGCCTGATGGACGCGTTTATCACATCCCTGGCGGCCATCCATGACCTGAACGGCAATAGCAAGAACCAGAATAGCACCACCGGCTCGGTCTACATCGTGAAGCCAAAAATGCACGGCCCGGAAGAAGTGGCATTCGCCAACGAGCTGTTCGATCGCGTTGAAGATGTTCTGGGCCTGCCGCGCTACACCCTGAAAGTTGGCATCATGGACGAGGAACGTCGTACCACGGTTAACCTCAAGGCCTGTATCCACGCAGCTAAAGACCGTGCCGTGTTCATTAACACCGGCTTCCTGGACCGCACCGGCGATGAAATCCACACCTCCATGGAGCTGGGTCCCTTCCTTCGCAAGGGTGCCATGAAGGATGAGCCCTGGATCAAGTCCTACGAGCAGTGGAACGTCGACATCGGCCTGGAAACCGGCTTCCGCGGTGTTGCCCAGATCGGTAAAGGCATGTGGGCCATGCCAGACCTGATGGCAGGCATGCTGGAAGCCAAAATCGGCCATCCGAAAGCCGGCGCCAACACCGCCTGGGTCCCGTCCCCGACGGCCGCCACCCTGCATGCCACCCACTACCACAAGGTGGACGTTGCCGAGGTGCAGCAGCAGCTGGAAAGCCGCGCCCGCGCCAGCCTGGACGACATTCTGACCGTTCCGGTCATGAAAGATCCGTCCGCGTTGTCCGAGCAGGAGATCCAGGAAGAGCTGGACAACAACGCCCAGGGTATTCTTGGCTACGTTGTACGCTGGATCGACCAGGGTGTGGGTTGTTCCAAAGTGCCCGATATTAACGATATCGGCCTGATGGAAGACCGTGCGACTCTGCGGATTTCTTCCCAGTTGCTGACGAACTGGATCTACCATGGGGTCTGCACGGAAGAGCAGGTCATTGAGACCATGAAGCGTATGGCTGAGGTTGTTGATCGTCAGAACGCAGGTGATCCGCTTTACCGCAACATGGCGCCGAACTTTGACGACAGCATTGCCTTCCAGGCGGCTGTGGATCTGGTTCTGAAGGGTCGTGAGCAGCCCAACGGCTACACCGAGCCGCTGTTGCACACTTACCGTCAGAAGGCGAAGGAGAAGTTTGGGCAGTAAAACCCAGGCTGATCGAGAAAACCCCGCACGGCGCAGCCGTCCGGGGTTTTTTGTTGCGGAGCGAATACTGAGCAGAGCGAACAGAAGTCAAAAACAGCAAGAGGAAGGTGAGAGGCCAGAAGCATAGGAGCAGGGCGTGGTATGGGGAGGCTTTTCTGCAGGGAAAAAGGTGTCTGAGCGAAGCGAGTTCTTTTTCCCGGAAGAAAAGACTCCCCATGGCGCGACCTGCGTGACGGTGGAGGCGATCCCCCTCCGGGATATAAGGCTGCTGAAGATTGCCGGGTTCGGGGCAGGGTCGCGAAGCGGAGGTGCTCTTCTTCCGGAAAAAGAACTCGCTTCGCTCAGACACCTTTTTCCTGCAGAAGAGCACCACCACTCCACGCCCCTCGGGCTTTCGAGTTAACGCTTATAAAAGAACTTGTTGTGGG
>CAZHAY010000076.1:4491-13856 GCA_964530545.1 uncultured Marinobacter sp. | reverse complement strand
TAGCTGCGATACATCCAGACCGTTTTTTCCTGCTGGGAGATATAGTCACTCATCAACGCGACGGTGCCTTCGTCGTCCGCTTCACCGGCCATGGCCAGCAACTCACGCTGTTTACCGATCAGCTTGGCGAAGCTTTCGGTGATGTGGCCTACCGCCTCCTTGCCGTCAGAGACATCCTTGCGCTCGGGCACACTGGAGGCCTCAATGTAGGTACTGTAGGCATGGGCGGGACGGTGACCCAGGGTAAGAATCCGCTCGGCGACCTCGTCAATTTTTTCCAACAGATCGTTATACAGCTCTTCGAACTTCGCGTGCAGTTCGAAAAACGAGTCGCCTTTGATGTTCCAGTGATACCCGCGGACATTCATGTAGAAAATCTGGTAGTTGGCCAGCAGCTCGTTCAGTGATGACGCCAGCTTTTCAGTTTTGGCCTTGTCCAGGCCGATGAAGTTCGTACTCATAGTGTCCACTCCTTGATCCAGATGTGATCGACTTAACAACCTACCGTCTACTATAGACTGCGGGCACAGTTTGAAAAAGCAAGCGTGATCGATGCCGTCGATAGCCTGGCAAAATCACCGAGATATCGATCAATTAGCCCTGGCTATCAAGATCAGTGAACAAACCTACTTAACAATAGTTCTCATTTGCGATTTAATGAGTGTAACATCTGGATCAACGGAGTTAACCATGAGCGCGCTGAAACTGTTTGTCCATAATCACCACAATGAGAACGACCATTCGCTGATGAAAACGGTGACGTTTGCGCTGACGCACTTCGTGGTGGCGTTTACGGTGGCCTATCTGCTAACTGGTGACATTCTGGTCGGTAGCCTTATTGCCATGGTCGAGCCCGCCGTTAACACCATCGCGTACTTTTTCCATGAGAAGCTCTGGGCGCGCCGCCAGCAGCGTCAGCACGCGCACCCCGTGCCGGCCTACATGGGCCGGTGACCCCAACCGATGAGGCGACCAACCGGCCGTACAGCCGGCGTGCGCTCATGAGTAGGTCGCCTCATCATCCCCCCGGACCACAATCCAGGCTCTGCAGGTCTTCCTTCGGCCCCAGGCTGAGCTGATATCGAAGATCTCTTAGCGCTGTTCGTACGCCTTCCTCGATGACCGGATGATAAAACGGCATATCCAGCATCTCGGATACGGTCATCCTCTGCTGCACGGCCCAGGCCAGCAGGTGGCCGATATGTTCGGCCGACGGTCCAAACATTTCTGCCCCCATAAACAGGCCGCTGCCGTGTTCACCGTAAACCCGTAGCAACCCCTGATTTTTGCCGATAACCCGGCTCCTGCCCTGGTTTACGAAGGAAACCGAGCCCACCGCAAACCGGCCCCGGCAGTCTTCGTCTACCTGATGGATGGTCTTACCCACCGTCGCAATCTGGGGATCAGTAAATACGACGGATAACGGCACCCGGCGCAGCCCGGCCCGCACTTCTGGGTACTGGCCCGCATTGGTGCCGGCGATACGGCCTTCATCTGCCGCCTCATGGAGCAGGGGCAGCTCCGCATTGACGTCACCGGCAATAAAGATATGACTGTCGCCACAGCGTAAGGTGTAGCGGTCGAACCGGGGCAGACCGTCCTTATCCAGTTCCAGGTCCGTGTTCTGCAGATCGAGGTTATTCACGTTCGGCTGTCGGCCAGTGGCAGCCAGCAGGTAATCGAAGGTTTCCGTCACCTCTTTGCCGCCATCCTCAGTGGCCACAAAGGTCACAGCCACGCCTTTATCGGTGAGTTCAACCTTACGGGTATCGGCTTCGGGATGCAGCGAAAACTCCTCGTTGAAAACCCGATACGCACACTGGTGGATTTCGATATCTTGAATAGGCCCGATGGAGCCGCCGGAGCCGAACATGCGCACACGCACTCCAAGGCGACTGAGGGCCTGACCCAATTCCAGCCCGATCACGCCGGGGCCGAAGACGGCGACAGACCCGGGCAGATCCTGCCACTCAAACACGTCGTCGTTGACGATTAGCCGCTCGCCTGCGGCTTTCAGGAACTTCGGTATTTTCGGGCTGGAGCCGGTAGCGATGACGATCCGGTCGGCTTCGATCTCCAGCTCATCGCCCACAGCCAGCCGATGGGGTGAAAGAAATCGTGCATGACCTCTGACGCGGTGGCTCTCGGGCATATCGTTGATGGCCTCGAGCACGGAATCCACGAAGCGGTCTCTTTCACTGCGCACGCGCTCCTTAACCGCAGGGCCATCAACCCGGATTTCCCGGGCCTGGATACCAAACAGATCCCCATGGCGGGCACTGTGGGCGGCATCGGCGGCAGCAATCAGCAACTTGCTGGGCATACAGCCAACCCGGGCACAGGTTGTGCCGAAGTGAGCCCCTTCTATCAGCACCAGGTTATCGGTAAACCGGCGGGCGGCGCGATACGCGCCCATGCCGGCGGTGCCGGCGCCGATCACCGCGACATCCACCTTGCGCTTTTCCATTGATGATCTCCTTCCTTTCACGGCCGGGTGAATGGTGTGAGATTTCAAGGATAGCCGCTACTCCCCTGACTTGCCTGCGAGGCAGTAACCCTACAACGAGCGCAGCAGCGCTTCCGTTTGTGCCCATCCCAGGCAGGGATCGGTGATGGACTGGCCGTAGTTCAGCTCATCGCCATCGTCCTGACGGCCCTGTTCCAGAAAACTTTCGATCATCAGGCCGCGGATGGCCTGGTTACCAGCGCTGCGCTGGTCCATAACTTCCCGGGCAATATCCGGCTGTCGCTCGGGCATCTTGCAGGCATTGTCGTGGCTGCAATCGACCATAACAGCCGGACTCACGCCAGCAGCGGTCAGGGCGCCCACTGCGGCGAAAATACTGGCGGCGTCGTAGTTGGTGATTCCGCGACCGCCCCGCAGTACCAGGTGGGTGTCCGGGTTACCCTTGGTGGTGATCATGGCGGGCTGACCCGCGGCGTTGACGCCAAGCCGGTGGTGGCCGTGGGCTGCGGATTTCATGGCGTTCACCGCAATGCCGACTGTACCGTCGGTACCATTCTTGAATCCGGTTGGCATGGGCAGGCCGCTCACCAGTTCCCGATGAATCTGCGACTCAGTGGTACGGGCACCGATCGCGGTCCAGCTCACCAGGTCATCCAGGTAATCCATAGCCATCGGGCTCAGAGCTTCGGTGGCCAGCGGGAGACCCAGATGGGCCAGGTTCACCAGCAGCCGGCGGGACCGGGTCAGTCCGGCGGAAAGGTTGCCTTCACCGGTTCTTTCCGGATCGTACAGTAAGCCCTTCCAGCCCACCGTAGTACGAGGCTTTTCCAGGTAGGCGCGCATGACAACCAGCATCCGGTCGCTCACCTCATCCGCCAGCGATGCCAACCGTTCGCCATATTCCAGCGCGGCCACTTCATCATGAATTGAGCAGGGGCCGATCACCATCAGCAGACGGTCGTCACGACCCTGCAGAATGTCGCGGATGGCATTCCGCTGACGCTCAATCTGCGTCGTCAGGTACGCGGGTGCCGGTATCTCGGCCCGAAGCTGCGCGGGAGAGGGTAAAGCAATTGCGTCGGGCCGCGAGGGCTCTGTTTCGGCGGTGTCCACGGGCTGAGCCTCCTGGGTGATCTGGACATCCAATGGCATATTCATGTTATTCATCCTTTTTTTACCGTACCAAATGAAAAAGCCCCGGCTGGGAGGCTACCAGTCGGGGCTTTTTCTTTGTCCGGTGGCAGCCTGGGGTCGGTGCCGGGCTGCCTTTCCTGAGTCTTTTTTTCGTGTGCTACAGGCGGCCCCGGCTCTGGCTAAAATAAAAGCCATAACCAAACCACCAGAAATACACCGCTGCACCCGCCGCCGCATTCGCGGAGCGTGTCGTAACATTCAATTGACAGGGTGCATGAGTCGTCTTCATGCTTTCAATATACGCTCGGAGTTTCACGCTTTGCAACCGCCATCGCCAAAATAATGCGGAGTTTTCCCATGACGTCTCACCATTTTCGGGTTTTGCTGATCTTTCTTCTGGCCGCAGTGCTGCCGGCACTGACCTTCAGTGCACCCTCCAATCGTACCTTCACGCTGGAGAACCGGGCCGCCGCCCAGGTGGCGGATCAACTACGGGCACTTTATCCCGCCAGCGAGCTGACACTTGTGGCCCAGGGCAGCCGACTGGTGGCCCGGGGTGAACCGGCAGTGCTGGATGAAATCAGCCTGCTGATTGACACCATGGATGTAGCACCGGTTCAGTTGCGCATTACCGTAAGCAGTAGTGGGCAGGTCATGGGTAAGCGCCAGGGCGGCGGAGTCAGCAGCCGTAACAATGTGGTGACCCTCAGCGGCCAGAACCGCACCGTAACAACCCAGTCCAGCCAGCAGCGGCATGTTGTGGTTCAGGACGGCCAGTCGGCCCATATCAGTGGTGGCCAGGTACGCACACTGCCGGTCGCCATCCGGGGCGGACGCAATCCGGCTGCCATTTACCAGCAGGTGGATATCCGCAGCGGCTTTATTGTCACCCCGCAGCGGATATCCGATCAGCAGATCGAACTCAGTATCACCGCTTTTGAGAACACCCCGGATTCCGGAATGGCGGGGTATGAAACCGACGCTGTGGTTACCCAGCGCCGGGTTGCCCCTGGCGAATGGGTGGAGATGGGCGGCACCACGCAAAGCCAGACCAGTCAACAGTCAGGTATTACCTACCGGGTCGGTGGTGACCAGAGCAGCTACCAGAACTTTTCCGTTAAGGTAGACATCCTGTGACACCACTCAGGGCTCAGGAGCGTTGCCAGACCTCAATATGGTTGCGCCGGTCGACGGTATAACCGCGATCGCCAGGCAGAGCTTCGGCCAGGCCCCACCCAGTCAGGGCGCTACGTACCTGCTCTTGTTCAGGCGCTGACGCCTGCGCCAGCATTTCTTCGGCCTTGCGCAGTATATACAGCAGGTATGGCTGTACGCCCACCGTTACCGGCTCGCCCCGGAACCCGGTCTCGACCACTCCGATATAACGCTGATGGGGTTTCTCCGCGACCGGCTGGCCGTCCTTTGGCTGCTGTTTTGCGATCACCGCGTCCAGATAGGCCAGTTTGTCGGTCAGGGTCGGGAAAATATCCTCCGCGATCTGTTTCAGCAGGGGTTCCAGGGTTGGCGGCACCCCATCGTCAGGCAGGAAGTCCTCGCCATAGCCCGGAAACTCCGGTGTATCCAGGCCCGGTGCCGTCATGCGCTCGATCCAGCGGAAGACTTTAGGCGCCCGGGTTTTCACGATGTTTGCCGGCACCGGATCACGGCCAAGGTGGGCGAACATGGGACCGATCAGCCCATAGTCTGCCAGGGACGGGCGCCCGCCGAACAGATAGGGATGTTCAGCAAAATGGACGTTCAGCGTGTCCAGCAGCTGCTCGAACGAGGCCTCGATTTTCGGAATGGTTCTGTCAGTAACGCCAAGGTTCGGCAGGTAGGAGTTCATTCGCGACATGATCTTCTCCGCCATGGCGAGGCCAGAGCCGGCCGCAAACTGGTCCAGAAGAAAGGCTTCCTGCTGCTCCCGGTAACTCCAGCGATAATGCATGGCGTGTGGCAGCATGGCCTGGGTGCCGTAGTACGCAATAATGACGCTGAGAATCCGCTGCAATAGTCCCGCCGGGTAAGCGGAATAGCGCACGCCCTGCTTCTCAAAATAATCAATGATATCCAGGCTGTCCTGGACGATGTCTCCACCTGGGGTTTGCAGTACGGGGATAATGCTTCGCTGAATGACCGGCATGACACGATCGGAGAAATCAGGGTGAGCGGTGGTCAACTCAACGTAATCAATACCCTGGGTTCTCAGATAACACCGGGCGATGCCGGTATACAACGAATGGGGAACACCGTAGAGACGGTAGGTGGAAGCAGACTGCGCCATGGGTGTGTTTCCTCTTGTTCTGGCTGGCATGGAGCCGGACATCATACCGGAACCCATGCCACTGCCAGAACCGTTGTGAGCCGAATGACTTCAGTGTCCGGATGCCAACAGAAAACGACCTGTGTCAGCCCGCTTCAGGCGCCGCGTTTGCCCAGCAAAACCGTTTTAGCTTCGTTAATTTTCGCGGCGAGGTAATCGCTGCCGCCCCGGTCGGGATGCACTTTCTGCATCAGGCGACGATGGGCAATGACGATGTCTTCCCGGCTGCAACCGGGCTCGACATTCAGTATTTCGCAGGCTTCCTGATGAGTCATCTGGCCGTTTGCGGCAGAGCTTTGCTGGTGGGACCCGTTACCGGCGTGTTGGCTGGTGCCCCCGGTTGAGGATTCCGGACCTGAGCCGTCTCCATTGCCAACAAAGCGTTTCGCGTAAGGCAGCAACCTCAGCAACTGCGGCAATCGTCGCAGTATCGGGATGAGTGCCGCGATTGCTGCGGTCAGAATATGAACTCGCCCCGTCAGCACCATCAGCAGGAGCAGCGCGCCGGCAACACCCAGCACCACTTTCCAGCTCAAGGCCTTTTTCTGCTTCGGATCCAGCGCCCCCCACTGCTTCAGCAGATAGAACAACAGGGCCGCCAGCCCAAGCCCGATAATCCATTGCATAGGTTTCGACTCTCGACGGTTCGGCACAGATTCTACACGGCCCGGCGGTCGGTTACATGACACCAGTGGCCTTTTCACCCCGACAGGTTCTCACCCACGTCCGCTGGACTTTGAACCCGGCCTGGGCCGGTGTAGGCTTGCTGCTGGACTTCATCACACGGAACTGAGCGTGACCCTCTCAACCCTCACCTGGCTGTTTGCCATCGGTTTTGCTGTCTGGTACTGGTGGCGAGCCAAGGCCATCAAGGATGCGGTACTGGCGACGGCCCGGGATTACTGCCGGCGTATGGACGTGCTGCTACTGGACGATGCCGTCTACCTGCGCGGGCTCTGGTTCAAACGGGATCGTCAGGGCCGGATTCGGGTCTGGCGTCGTTTTCTCTTCGACTTCACCACCACGGGCGAAGAGCGCTATCTGGGGCGGGTGATTATGCTGGGCCAGCGGGTAGAACACATTGAGCTTGATCCGCACCGCTTTCCCTGAGACGCCCGCAGGGGTAATGCTTCGGAAAACCCTACCGGCCCCGAGTTCCACACCCCGTGGCTTCTGCCTATACTGAGGATAACACGCTCATACCTACGGTAACGACAGACCCATGGAAATCCAGACGGAACACCGCTACGCCATTAACCTTAACGTCCGCGGCATTCAACCGTCCGCCACGCTCCGCATCAATGAACTGAGTAATCAGTTACGCGCCGAAGGGCGGGATATCATCAAACTCGGCCTGGGCCAGTCACCCTTTCCGGTCCCGCCTCGGGTGGTACAGGCGCTACGGGATCACGCCCACGAGAAAGACTATCTGCCCGTCAAGGGCCTGAAAGAGCTCCGCGAAGCCATCGCCGGTTACATCAACCGCACCGAGCGTCAACGGTGCAGCTGGGAAGATGTGCTGATCGGCCCTGGCTCCAAGGAGCTGCTGTTCATTCTCCAGCTGGCCTACTACGGCGACCTGCTGATTCCCCGGCCCAGCTGGGTCTCCTATGCCCCCCAGGCACGGATTATTGGCCGCTCGGTACACTGGTTGCCGACCCATGCGGAAAACAACTGGCAACTGACGGCTGAAGAACTGGATATCATTTGCCGCGATGACCCGTCACGGCCTCGAATCCTGGTGCTCAACTATCCGTCCAACCCTACCGGCTGCACCTACAGTGATGATCAGTTGCTGGCCATCGCCAACGTGGCCCGTCGCTACCGCATTATCCTGCTGTCGGATGAGATTTACGGGGAGCTCCAGTTCAACGGCAGGCACAGATCCATTGCCCGATATTATCCCGAGGGCACGATTATCAGCACCGGCTTGAGCAAATGGCTGGGGGCTGGAGGCTGGCGGCTGGGCACGTTTATCTTTCCGCCGGAACTTCGTCCGCTGCAGGACGCCATGGCCATTATCGCCAGCGAGACGTTCACCTCCACCAACGCGCCAGTTCAGTACGCGAGCGTTTCAGCCTTTGAGGGTGGCGACGATATTGATGAGTACCTGAAGCATTCCCGCCGGATTCTCAAGGCCATCGGAGGCTACATTCATCGCCGGCTCACCCGGATGGATGTTGTGGCACAGGAGCCTGAAGGGGCTTTTTATCTGTTTCCGGATTTTTCTGCCTACCGGGAAGCGCTGGACAGACACGACATCAAGACCAGTGCGGCTTTCTGTAAACGGTTACTGGAGGCAACGGGCGTTGCCATGCTGCCGGCAAGCGACTTTGGTTTTGCACCGGATCAGTTAAGCGCCCGGCTGGCGTTCGTGGATTTTGATGGCGGCGAAGCGCTGGAACTGGCAGCGGAGCGCTTTGCAGAACAGGAACTGGGGAATGAGTTTGTCGAGGTGGCCGCTGCGAGACTGGTGACGGCGATGGACAGAATGGAGGGCTGGCTGAAGACGTTATAGGCGGGCTGACGCAGACAAGGAAAAGCAAAGCGGGCCCCGACGGGCCCGCTATATCACTTAGGAAGCGCTGCTGTCGGCTTTTTCAGCCTTGGAGTCAGCGGTTTCAGAGACCGGGCTCTGCTGTTCGGCCTTGGCCGCGCGCTCCTGCAGCTGCTCCTCAAGAACTTCTTCCATCCAGTACTGCTGGGCGCTGGCGGTTGCGGCACCCATGGCACCTACAACAGCGATAGTGGCAACAGCTACGGCTTTTTTCAGATTTACATTCATTACTGACATGAATCGCTCCTCGGATAACTAAACTTGAAACTCAGGGGAGATCAGTACGTCTGGCCTCTCTGATCTCGATGGCTCAATTATCGGGGAGAGCGTCAAGATAAAAAAATAGTTAAAACGTATTCGTCACATCATTCTAAATGATGTGTCGGTTCGCTCGTTTTATCCATCATCACCCACCAGGTCTTGCCAGCGATCCTGCATCAGGTGCTCGATAACGGAGCGTATCCAGATCAGCCCAGGCTCACGGTCATGGCGGGCGTGCCAGATCAGATACACCGTAATCGGATCCACTTCGATGGGCAGGCGGGTCAGCCACAGGCCCTGTCGCACCTGTTCGTCCTGCATGGTGGCATCGGGCAAGGCCGTTATCAGATCGGAAGTTCTCAGCAATCCGAGAATCGCCGGGAAGTGGTTGACAGTGACCGCGACTCGCCGACTCAGCCCCATCCGGTCCAGCGCTGAGTCCACCGGACCGTAGCTGTCACCCGACAGGGAAATCAGCAGGTGCCGGGCATCCAGAAATTCCTCAAGGGAGATCGCCCGCCCCGCCAGAGGATGATCTTCACGCATGGCAAGTACATAGCCACTGTCCATAAGCCATTTACTGCGAAGGCTGTGGTCATGCTCGGAAAGCATGCCGATGGCCA
>CAZHAY010000076.1:0-4391 GCA_964530545.1 uncultured Marinobacter sp. | reverse complement strand
GTAATGGAGCCTTCCGTCATGATAGCGTCGAAGATATACAGTAACGCCAGGTCCTGGGTCTTCAATCCACTACCCCTGTCCAGTTAATCATAAGCTTGCTAAAATCGTCGGAACCGACGAAGGAGGGGAACAGGCTCGCCCTTACCCTGTCCGGTGGGGCTGTGCCTCTGTCTGATCCGCCATATCCGGAAATCACATGTCGCAAGTGGAGCTGATGTTCCAGCGTTACGGGCCGAAATACAAGTGGCTTGTCACCCTAACTATGCTCCTTGGCCTGGTGTCGCTGGGCATGTCAATCACCATCGTTAATGTCGCAACACCTTATATCAAGGGCTCGCTGGGTCTTAGCGACGTCCAGGTACAATGGATCTCGACAGGCTTTCTGGCAGCCACGACAGTAGCGCTGCTGATCGCGCCATGGCTGGTTCGTTCTTTTGGTCAGCGGGCCGTCTTTATCGGCCTGTTGGCAACCTTTGTGTTCGCGTCCGTGATTGGCGGCATGGCCACCAGTATGGCCGCCATCGTTACTGCACGGGTTGTGCAAGGCGCCATGACGGGGCTGGTGCGTCCGCTGGCGCTCGACGCCATGTTTTCCGTGTTCCCGCCCAACGAAAGGGGTATGGCGACCGCAATCTACGGCATGTGCCTGGGACTGCCCCTGACATTGGCAACCGTTATCGGCGGTTGGCTGGTAGAGGGCTTTACCTGGCGCTACGTCTTTTTTGTTCCCGCCCCACTCTGCCTTGCTGCCATAGCCATGGGTTATCTCTTCTTACCGACCCGGGAACATTCCGGACCCCGGGAGCCATTTGACTGGACCGGCGCCGTCACTCTGTTTATCAGTATCTTTGCGTTGTTGGCAGCGTTGTCCAATGGGCAGCGGTGGGGCTGGGGAAGCGCGACAATCTGGGGCCTGTTCGCCGTGGCATTACTGTTGGGCGTCGGCTTTGTATGGTGGGAGAAACAGACGCGTTACCCATTGCTGGACCTGGGCATTTTCCGACATCGTGCCTTTCTGGCTGGCTGCATGGCGGTGTTTGTATTTGGTGGCGCTTTCTATGCCATCATGTACCTCTTGCCGCTGTTCTCCCAAGCCATTCTTGACTACCGACCGGTGACCGCTGGCTTATTATTTCTTCCTTCAACGCTTGTATTGGCACTTCTCGTGCCGGTAGTGGGAAAGCTCAGCGACCGTTATCCACCCCATTATATGACCCTGCCCGGACTGGTGTTTGCAATTGTCGCGGTGTACCTCTTCTCCCGCGCCGACGCCAATACTTCCTTCGTCTATCTCGCTACCGCCCTCACCCTGATGAGTGCCGGCATGGCGTCTTTTCCGCCACCGATGTTTTCCCGGGCGATTGGCTCCCTTCCCACGGCTCTGACCGGTTACGGCTCCGGTGTCATCAACTTTACACTGCAGCTGGGCGGCGCATTTGGCACCGCAGCGCTGGTTCTGCTTATGGACCGGCGTATCAGCTGGCACGGAGAACATATCAGCTCGGCCATCACTCCGGGAAACGACATTGCGATGTCAGCGCTCAGCAGCTGGCGCGATCTGCTGTCCCACGCGGGTGTTCCCGAAGCTTGGCAGCAGGCAGCGGCACTGCAGAAGATCGGCGCTACCGAACTGTTCCATGCCACGGTCATGGCCTATCAGGACGGCTTCTGGATCGTAATGGTTGCGCTAACCTTTGTGGTTATCCCGGCCTGCCTGCTGAGTCGGTGGAGCCAATCCCCTCACTCAAATAACAAATTTTAGTACTGGATATACGATGTCTGAAAATAATAATGATGCCCCAACCCAGCGCAGGCAGCCACTGCAGACCCGTCAGCTCACCCGGCTAACGTTCGCCGCCCTGTTTTTGGCCGCCGGCCTGATCTGGCTGGCTCAGTGGCTCTGGTACCACTACACCCACGTCGTCGAAGACTATGCCAGCGTTACTACAGACCTGATCACCGTTTCCTCCCGCCTGCCGGGCCGGGTCGACACCTTTACTCTGCAAAACGGCGACATGCTGGACGCCGGCCAGATCATCGCCGGACTCTACAACCAACCGGAACAGCTGGAGCTTGAACAATTACAGGCGCGGGAAGCGAGAATCCAGGCCCGGCTGGCCTTTGAACGGCAACAGATTGAGCAGGCAAAAGCACAGCTTCAGGGCGGTATTCGTAATGCGGAAAAGGAGCTTGAGACAGCAAAAACCGACCTGAAAGTGGCGGAAGTGGAGTTGGAGGATGCCCGTCAGACCTGGCAGCGGGCCGACAGCCTGTTTCAGTCTGGCTCACTGTCCAGGCAACAGCGCGATCGGGACTATTACGCCCTGCAATCTGCCATGGCACGAATGGAGACTGCCCGGCAGCACGTAGCCCTCCATGAGGCCCGCCTTGACAGTGCCCGCCTAGGCCTGTTCTCCGGCAGTACCATGACGCTGCCCACGCCGGAACTGCTGAGGGCACAAAGTGCGATTACCCGGGAGAATCTTAACGAAGCCCAGGCGGCCGTACGGAAACAGGAAGCGCTGTTGGGTGACATGTCCATCCGAAGTCCGGGAGCAGGCGTAGTGGCCCGCACGTTTGTTGAGTCGGGGGAGTACCTTTCTGCGGGTCAGCCAATTCTTATGCTCTATGAGCCGGACAACGTCTGGGTAGAAGCGAGAATCAAGGAAACCGATGTACGCAAACTCGTCGTCGGCCAGCCGGTGTCCATCCGGGTGGACGCCTGGCCGCGTGAGCGCTTCGCTGGGCGGATCGAGATTATCGGCCGCTCAGCCACCAGTGAATTTGCACTGATTCCCAGCTCCAACCCTTCAGGCAATTTCACGAAGGTCACCCAGAGGATTCCTGTACGTATTTCAATAGAAGAAGGCGACCGCCATCTGCTAAGCCCGGGCATGATGGTTGTGATAGCCACTGAGGTAACCGCTGATTGATTCCCGGAGTGCTTCCTGCAATGGTGAATTCCTGATTCTCTAAAGGAGCACATCATGGCCACTATCGCCGACTTTGCCGAACGTATCGCCAGGGAAGCGGGCGAACTGATCCGCCGCGAGCGCGAGCAGAACACCCTGCGCACCGACTATAAGCAACAGACCGAGCTGGTCACCCATGCTGATGTGATGGCGGATAAGTTTATTACCGCGGCCATACGCCAGGCCTATCCGGAGCACCGCATCCTGTCGGAGGAAGGCATGCCGGATCTGAGCCAGGCGGAGAATCTCGATACTCCGCTGTGGATCGTCGACCCTATTGATGGCACCGTGAACTACGCCTATGGCCACCCGCAGGTTGCGGTCTCCATTGCCTGGGCGGAGAAAGGGCGAGTCCAGGCCGGTGTGGTTCATGCGCCTTTTTCTAATGAGACGTTCCGGGCCGAGAAAGGCCATGGGGCAACGCTTAACGGCCAGCCTATCAGGCACAGCGGTGCTACCGACCTGCGCCAGACCCTGTTTGCTACCGGTTTTCCCTACACCAAGGATCACCTTGAACCTTTGGTGCGCCGCCTGAACGTGATGATTCACCACTGCCGGGACCTGCGCCGCATTGGTTCCGCTGCACTGGATATCTGCTGGGTTGCCTGCGGCCGCCTGGACGCCTACTACGAGTCCGTCAGCCCCTGGGACTTCGCTGCCGCCAAGTTGATCGCCCGGGAAGCCGGTGCCCGGGCCGGGCATTTCAGTGAGGTGCCCGCTGGCTACCCGGAAGACCTTTGGGGGCAAGACAATCTGGTTACCGCGCCCGACATTTATGACCGCATCCGGGAATTACTGGCGAACGCCTGAGCCTGAATCTGCGTGCCGCCTGGATCCCGTTGTCCAACGTCAAACAGACGCAACCCGCCAGCAGGTAATCTATAGTTGGTCTGGAGTATTCGGTTTTTACGGCGGCTTCGCCGTGTAACAGGAGAAAGCCAATATGAGTCAGTCAGATAGCAACGATAAGCACCCTTCCACCACTGGAGCAGGTGCCCCCGCCGTCAGTGATCGCAATTCCCTGACGATCGGACCCGATGGCCCCATCGTTCTCCATGATGTGCATTTTCTGGAGCAGATGGCGCACTTCAACCGTGAAAAAGTTCCTGAGCGACAGCCCCATGCCAAGGGTTCCGGCGCGTTCGGCGTGTTTGAAACTACGGAGGATATGTCCGCCTACACTAAGGCAGCCATGTTCCAGAAAGGCTGCAAAACCGACATGCTGGCCCGTTTTTCTACCGTAGCCGGCGAGGCAGGCAGCCCTGACACCTGGCGGGACGTACGCGGTTTTTCACTGAAGTTCTACACCAGCGAAGGCAACTACGACCTTGTAGGCAATAATACGCCCATCTTTTTCGTCCGGGACCCGATGAAGTTTCCGCACTTTATCCGCAGTCAGAAACGGCTGCCGGATTCCGG
>CAZHAY010000075.1:0-13859 GCA_964530545.1 uncultured Marinobacter sp. | reverse complement strand
GGCAAGCCCTTCAGCGATAGCAGTCTTGCCAACGCCGGCCTCGCCCACCAGCAGCGGGTTGTTCTTGCGGCGGCGAACCAGAATCTGGACCACCCGCTCAACCTCATGCTCACGGCCGATCAGCGGGTCAATCCGCCCCTGCCGGGCCTGCTCATTCAGATTAGTGGCGTAGGCTTCCAGCGGCCGGTTGGAACTGCCCTCTTCGGCGGCTTCTTCCTGTGCTGCCGCGTCCGGGGCATCCTGATCCTCAGCGCCCTGGACCCGGGAAATGCCGTGAGAGACAAAATTCACCACGTCAATGCGTGCGATATTCTGTTTTTTGAGCAGATACACCGCCTGGCTTTCCTGCTCGCTGAAGATCGCCACCAGCACGTTGGCGCCGGTGACCTCTTTTTTACCAGAGGACTGCACATGGAACACTGCCCGCTGCAGCACCCGCTGAAAGCCCAGGGTCGGCTGGGTTTCACGCTCACTGTCACTGCCAGGGATCAGCGGTGTCGTGGAGTCCACGAATTCGGTGAGTTCATCCTGCAGTCGCTGTAAGTCTGCTCCGCAGGCTTTCAGGACCCCCACTGCCGAATCATTGTCCAGCAGCGCCAACAGGAGATGTTCCACTGTCATGAATTCATGACGCTTATCGCGGGCATTCCGGAAAGCGGCATTCAGCGTAATTTCAAGATCTTTGCTCAGCATGGGCCACCCCACTAGGTCGTTCAGTCCGCACGTTCAATCTCGCACAGCAGCGGGTGTTCGCATTCGGAGGAATACTGGTTCACTTGCGCTGCCTTCGTTTCCGCGATGTCTCGGGTGTAAACCCCACATACGGCCTTTCCCTGCGTATGGACGAGCAGCATCACCTGCGTCGCCTTTTCTTCGTTCATTCCGAAGAATTTCATGAGCACATCCACAACAAAGTCCATGGGCGTGTAATCGTCGTTCAGGAGCACCACCCTGTACTGGGCTGGACGCTTCAGAGCCGGCTTCGCCGGCGCCACACTGACGCCGTCTTCCCGAGCGGGCTGATCCGGACCCTCGTGATCCCCCTGATTCAATATTAGTAGAGAATTTCTCAGTGTCCGCATGATTCTCATACCGGATGTCGGTTTCTGTGACAGAAGATGGATGTCCGCAGGCCGCTTTTCAAGCCAGGCCCTGCTTAAACAGATCTGTCCGGTCGAAACACATCTGCTGGACGCCGGAATCAACACAGCTGACCAACTTTCGAACCTTCGACCGGGAAAACGTCTGCGGGTTCACTCGCATGATACCTTTTCAGCCGGGACTGAAACAGACGGCCCTTCCTTATGAACGACCGAACCGGGTCCGATCCAGGACATATTTGTGAAATCGCCCTGTCATCGGTCAGTACGCGTACCCTATTCCATCCGGGCTTTTTAAGGGCCGTAAGATCAACAGTTTTTAACACAACAACCGTTATTACCGCTGAAACCGCAACATATTGATATAAGTGGATATCATGCGCCTCACCCCGCGCCATAACAATCATGTAATGTGCACAATCCGTAATTCCCACAACTTTGGTATTGACTCCCTGAGATGATTGATCAAAAGTGAATCCTGCAATGTAAAATCGTGTAAAACACCGTGATCCAGGCTGCGAGACGCCGATAATCACGACAGATAATGACAGGACAAGGGAGTTCATCATGCCTAGGGGCAAAGTAAAGTGGTTTAACAACGCCAAGGGTTATGGCTTCATTATCGAAGAGGGCTGCAGTGACGACCTGTTTGCACATTTCTCCTCGGTACAGATGGAAGGGTATAAAACCCTGAAGGCGGGCCAGCCAGTCACCTTTGACAAAAAGCCCAGCGACAAGGGGGTTCACGCCGTTAATATCGTCCCTGATTCTCAGGCGGCGACCATTGGGCACGATGGCGATCAGCAACCCGAGCGGCCGGAGCACGAGACTCCCCGCAACAATGTGGTGCGCATGGTCAACGGCTGAACCGCGAAGCATTCTGTCAGGGCCATCCCCGGGTGTTTGTGATTCTGCTAACATGCCGGGATGGCTACCCTTATCCTTCTCAACAAGCCTTTTCAAACGCTCTGCCAGTTCGTGGATGACAGCGGACGAAGAACCCTTGCCCACTATATCACCACGCCTGGCGTTTATCCGGCGGGCCGGCTCGATTATGACTCAGAAGGCCTCGTCCTCCTCACCGATAATGGTGCCTTACAGCATCGCATTGCCTCACCCAGCCAGAAAATGAGCAAAACCTATCTGGTGCAGGTTGAGGGCGATCTGACGGACGCTGCACTGCGCCAGCTTCAGCAGGGTATCGAGCTCAAAGACGGGGTCACCCGCCCGGCACTCGCCCGACGCATCTCTGCTCCTGAGCAGCTGTGGCCGCGAGAGCCTCCGGTGAGAACCCGGGCAACCATTCCCACTTCCTGGCTTGAACTGACGCTGACGGAAGGGCGCAACCGCCAGGTGCGCCGGATGACCGCAGCAGCGGGCTTTCCGACACTTCGTCTGGTGCGCTGGCGCATCGGTGACTGGTCTCTGGACGGGCTCGCTCCCGGCCAGTCCCGAACCGAGACCATTCATCTGCCCAGGCGCCCCGCCCGCTCACAGCCCCGTTCATCCGCGAACCGTCGCCCTGACAGCAGACGATAAGGATCGTATATGACCTGGAAACCCCACGCTACCGTTGCTGTGATTGTGGAAGACACCGAGGGCCGGTACCTGCTGGTGGAAGAGCACAGCAATGGTAAAATCGTTTTTAACCAGCCTGCCGGCCATATTGAAGAAGGTGAAACCGTGCTTGATGCCGCCCGCCGGGAGGCGCTGGAAGAAACCGGCTGGCAAGTCGAACCAGAATCATTTCTCGGTATGTACCGGTACCTGTCGCCGGGCAATGGCCGGACCTATTTCCGTTTCTGCTTTGCTGCCCGGGCCGTCAGTCATGTCAGTGACCAACTGGACGAGGGCATCATTGCTGCCCACTGGTTCACCCTGGAGCAGATCCGTGAGTTGGGTGACCAGTTACGCAGTCCACTGGTACTGAACTGCATACTGGATTACCGAAAGGGACGGCGATTTCCCCTGGACGTGATCGTTGAGCCGGACGCCGGCTGACCCAAACAATGTTACAATCGCCGTCCAACTGTCATCCACAAGTATCTGCCTGTCCATGAACCGGAACCTCCCCAAAGCTCCTGAGCACACTCGCGTTATCGTCGGCATGTCCGGCGGCGTGGATTCGTCCGTGGCCGCCTGGCTGTTAAAATCCCAGGGCTATCAGGTAGACGGCCTGTTTATGAAAAACTGGGATGAAGACGATGGTACAGAATACTGTACCGCCATGACCGACCTGGCGGATGCTCAGGCGGTTGCGGACGCCATCGGTATCCCGCTCCATACAGCGAGTTTTGCCGCCGAGTACTGGGACCGGGTTTTCGAACACTTCCTGTCCGAGTACAGCGCGGGCCGAACCCCTAACCCGGATATCCTCTGCAACAAGGAAGTGAAGTTCCGGGCGTTTCTGGATTACGCGGTGACCCTTGGTGCTGACTTTATTGCTACCGGCCACTACACACGGCAGCGCCCGGACCCGGACAGACCTGATCGGGCCCTGCTGCTGAAAGGACTGGACGGCAACAAGGACCAAAGCTATTTCCTCCATGCCGTATCCGGTGAGCGCATCGCCTGTACCCTGTTCCCGGTAGGAGAGCTGGAAAAATCCGAAGTTCGCCGTATTGCCGAAGAGCAGGGCTTCGTCACCCACGACAAGAAAGACTCAACCGGCATCTGCTTTATCGGCGAGCGCAAGTTCAGCGACTTCCTCAAGCAGTACCTGCCAGCGCAGCCCGGCGAGATTCAGACGCCCGACGGACAGGTGATCGGGCGTCATCAGGGCCTGATGTACCACACCATCGGCCAACGCCAGGGGCTGGGCATCGGTGGCCTGCCGAATTTCGGCGATGAACCCTGGTACGTTGCAGAAAAGGACCTCGAGCGGAATGTACTGATCGCCGTGCAGGGTAAGAACCACCCACTGCTGTTCGCCCGCGGCCTGTGCAGCGGGGCGGTGGACTGGGTCGCCGGTGAACCGCCAGCCCGGAGCTTTCGCTGCATGGCCAAGACACGCTACCGGCAGCCCGATCAGAGCTGTCAGGTGACGGTGACCGGCAATGGCACCCGAGTGGTGTTCGACGATGCCCAAAGAGCTGTCACCCCAGGCCAGTCTGTAGTCTTCTACCAGCATGACATCTGTCTGGGCGGTGCAGTGATCGAGACCACCTGGCGGGACGGCGAGCAGGAATCCATCACCTCAACCGGCGCGGAGGCTACAGCGTCTTGAGCCGGTCCATCGATGATCAGACCCTGGCACTGGCGGGCATTTTTCAGGCCGCCACGCTGGTCAGCCAGGTAGCGCATCAGGGCCGCTGCGCCGAGTCGTCCTTGGAAACCACCATCCGGTCCCTGTTTGTCGGCCCCGGCGATACCCTCTCCGTCTACGGCGGTGAGCTGATGAATCTGAGGGAAGGACTTGATGCGCTGACCAAGATCCTCAGCAACCAGACCCGCCAGCAGGATATGGACATTCTCCGTTACAGCCTGAACCTGATCCAGCTGGAAGCCATACTGAACCGCAGCCCGGACATGATGGACGCGCTGGGCCAGCGCATCAGTCAGGCACGCCACACGGCCAGCCATTTCGGTTATGTACACGGCAACCTGATCAGCAACCTGGCATCGGTGTATCAGGACACCATCAGCACGTTCCGCCAGCGCATCCAGGTCACCGGCAGTCCACAGATACTGCAACGGGAAGAGAACGCCGCCAGGGTTCGTGCGCTGTTACTGGCGGGAATCCGCTCGGCCGTCCTTTGGCGCCAGACCGGTGGCCGGCGCTGGCATCTGGTTCTGCGGCGGCGCAAGGTGGTCACCGTTGCCCGGTCACTGGCGGAACAGGCGAACCAGTCGGTATATTCTCCACGCTGATTCCGGCTCATCACCACCGCTTTACCATCACTTCCAGCGCTGAATTGACGCCATCGCTGGTGTATCATATTGCGATCGTATTCACCTGCAGGCTTGCCGGCATTACCACCCCAGACACCACCTGGCGCTGGGATATTCCGCATTCCGGCCTGCCTTGACTCTGACGAGGTTTTATCTGATGGAACTGACCAGCCTGACCGCCATTTCTCCGGTGGACGGCCGCTACGGCAACCGGGTTTCGGTTTTCCGGGAAATATTCAGCGAATACGGGCTGATCCGTAACCGGGTCAAGGTAGAAGCGCGCTGGCTGCAGCAGCTGGCGGCCCATGCGGATATTACGGAAGTGCCGGCACTGAGCGGCGGCGCCCGGGACGCCCTTGACCAGTTGGTTTCCAACTTCAGCCTGGAAGACGCCGAAGCCATCAAGACCATCGAACGGACCACCAACCACGACGTCAAGGCAGTGGAGTACTTTATCAAGGAGAAGATTGCTCCTTTTGAAGAACTGCACGACATCACTGAGTTCGTACACTTCGCCTGCACCTCAGAAGATATCAACAACCTGTGCCACGCCCTGATGCTGCGGGACGGTCTCAACGACGGCCTGCTGCCTGCCATGGATCAGGTCGTCGAAAAGCTCTCGGAACTGGCGCGGGCCCACGGGGATCAGCCCATGCTGGCCCGCACCCACGGCCAGACCGCGTCCCCCACCACCGTCGGCAAGGAGCTGGCCAACGTGGTTTACCGTTTGCGCCGCCAGCTCGCTCAGATCCGTAACGTGGAACTGCTCGGCAAGATCAATGGTGCGGTGGGCAACTACAACGCCCATCTGTTGGCCTACCCCGACGTAGACTGGGAAGCCAATGCAAAGGAGTTTGTGGAAAGCCTGGGGCTGAGCTGGAACCCCTACACCACCCAGATCGAACCTCACGACTATATCGCCGAACTGTTTAACGCCATCGCCCGCTTTAATACCATTCTGATCGACCTGGATCGCGATATCTGGGGCTATATCTCCCTGGGCTATTTCAAGCAGAAAACCGTGGACGGCGAGATCGGCTCATCCACCATGCCCCACAAGGTCAATCCCATCGATTTCGAAAACTCCGAAGGCAACCTCGGTCTCGCCAATGCCATCATGGCGCATCTGGCCAGCAAGTTGCCAATATCCCGCTGGCAGCGGGACCTGACGGACTCCACTGTATTACGTAATCTGGGCGTGGGCTTTGCCCATAGCCTGATCGCCTACGAAGCCACCCTGAAGGGACTTGGCAAGCTGGAAGTGAATCCGGCCCGATTGGCGGAAGATCTGGACAACGCCTGGGAAGTACTGGCCGAGCCCATTCAGACGGTGATGCGCCGGTACAACATCGAGAAGCCCTACGAGAAACTCAAGGAACTCACCCGGGGCAAGGACATGAACCCGGAGCTGATCCGGGACTTCGTACAGAATCTGGACATTCCCGCTACCGCCAAAGAGCAGCTTCTGGCCCTGACACCCGCCAGCTATACCGGCAACGCGGCCGATCAGGCGGGCAGGATCTGACCATGAGTGTTCCTGTGCAGTTACCGGGCGGCATGTCCGTCGACACCTTTCTTCGGGAATACTGGCAGAAAAAACCGCTGGTGATCCGACAGGCCTTTCCCGGCTTCAGCAGCCCGGTCAGCGCCGACGAACTGGCGGGACTCGCCTGCGAAGACGCGGTGGAATCCCGGATCGTGGTGGAAGAAGAGAACGGCCACCCCTGGCAGTTGCACAGTGGCCCGTTCAGCACCGAACATTTTACGTCGCCGCCGGCCAGTAACTGGACCCTGCTGGTGCAGGGCCTGGACCACTGGGTACCCGACGTGGCCGACCTGCTGGATCACTTCCGGTTTGTGCCTAACTGGCGACTGGACGACATTATGGCAAGCTATGCGCCCCCCGGCGGCAGTGTCGGCCCCCACTTTGATCAGTACGATGTTTTCCTGCTGCAGGCCGAAGGCCACCGTCGCTGGCAGTTCGGAGGCTTCTGTAGCGAGCAGTCGGCACGGGTCGAAGGTACGCCGTTGAGAATTCTGAAGGACTGGCAGCCCGACCACGAAGTCATACTGGCGCCGGGCGACATGCTGTACCTGCCGCCGGCGATCGGCCATCACGGTATTGCCGAGGACCACTGCATCACCCTGTCGGTGGGTTTCCGCGCTCCCACCGTGGATGACGTGCTGACCGGCTTCACCGATTACCTGTGTACCGAGACGGATGTGTCCGCCCATCTGCCGGACCCGGACCTGACCCGTCCAGAGAACC
Organism: uncultured Marinobacter sp.; assembly: GCA_964530545.1. GTDB lineage: Bacteria > Pseudomonadota > Gammaproteobacteria > Pseudomonadales > Oleiphilaceae > Marinobacter. The sequence goes on along the minus strand of CAZHAY010000075.1, from coordinate 6,599 downwards.
CCGGACTGATAGGCAACGACGTGCTGCAGCAGTTACACCAGCTGCTACAGCAGCGTCAGTCAGATTCGCGCCAGCTGGCCCTGTGGTTCGGTCAGTTCAGCACCAGCCCCAAGAACAGTGATATTGTCGTACCGGCTGAACCGCCAGCTTCAGGGGCAGACCTGATGGGGGCCCTCGCCGGTGGCGGCTCCCTGCGCTGGAACGAAGGCTCGCGCTTCGCCTACACCGAGCTGGATGAACAGACCGCACTGTTCGTGGATGGCGAACGCTATCTGCTGAATGGCGACGCCCGCCAGCTGGCTCCCCTGCTCTGCGGCGCGAGCCGCCCGGATATGACCGAACTGCAGCGGCTATGTGAAGATCCGGCACTGGCGGAGCTGATGACCGTTCTCTACAACCAGGGCAGCGTCTATTTCGAATGAGCGTGAAGATCCGTAAATACAGCTGGCAACTGGCTCCCCGGAGTCTGAAAGAGATCCGGCGCCAGGTGTTTGTCGAAGAGCAGAACGTTCCCGCAGAACTGGAGTGGGACGATACCGACGAAATCGCTGATCACTTTCTGGCGGTACTGCCGAACAATACGCCGGTAGCAACCGGACGAATGTTCACCACGCTGAGCGACACCGCGCACATCGGTCGCATGGCCGTGCTGCCGGCATACCGGGGTACTGGCCTGGGCCGGACCATGCTGAGGCACATTATGGCTGAGGCGGCAGGCCAGGTGGCCGACCTGCGGCTGTCAGCCCAGCAACAGGCGGTGCCCTTCTACCAGCGCAGCGGGTTTCACGTCTGCACCGAATCCTATGAAGACGCCGGTATTCCCCACTTTGGCATGCGGTGTCTGGCGCCTGCCGAGGTGGTGGCAAGCTTTGCTGACCAGCCGCAGCGCGCCGAACCCATGATTCTTGGTCTCGATACTGATAGCTGGCTGATCGAGCATGACAGCCAGGTGCCGGTGTTGATGGACAGCTTAATCGGTCAGGCACGCCAGCGTCTGTGGCTCTATGACCGGCTGCTGGACCATGGACTCTATGATCGCCAGCGCCTGCGTGATCTGATCTCCGAACTGGCCAGGCACCACCGCAACAGTGAAATCCGTTTGCTGGTCCATGACGACGCGCCTCTGGTAAAACGCCGCCATCAGCTGGTTGAACTGATGCGTCGCCTGCCCAGCAGTATCTCCCTGAGACTCGTCAACGACGGCTATCCGCCTTCCGAGCAGCCGTTTGTGCTGGCTGATCGTGAAGGCGTGCTCTACCGGCATCGATTTGACCGTCCGGAGGGCTTCGCCAACTTTGCCGACGGGGGCCGGGTCCGGCGGCTGGCAGACTCCTTTCAGCAGATGTGGGAAAACGCTCGTCCGTCCCTTGAACTGAGAGAGCTACCGCTCTGAGCGATGGGGGCCGTCGGGCTCCGTCGCTTCAAACTGACGGCCGAACTCGGCAAACTCCTCATCCACTTCTTCCGCCACCTCGGTAATCAGTCGCCGCAGCCACTGATGGTCGGCGTTGTGCTGAAGTAACGGGCTCCAGGCCATCTTCAGTTCAAACGGTGGAATGTCGAACGGTGGCGGCTTGATCACCAGGTTCGGGTTCCCCTCCTGCAGCCAGGCAGCGCGACTGGGCAGAGTCGCGATCAGATCGTGCTGCTCCGCCAGCAGCATGGCTACCTGGTAATGCCGGGTAAATACCGAAATATGGCGCTTACGACCCATCAGGCTTAACGCCTCATCCACCCACCCCAACCGCTGAACGTCCTTGGGGTTGACCCCAACCCCAACGCCAAACCCGGTCTTGCTCACCCAGATGTGGCTCGCTTCCAGATAGCTGTCCAGCGTAAACGGATTCTGCAGGATGGGGTTACGGGCGTTCATCAGGCAGGCGAAGAATTCTGTCCACAGGGTCTTCTGGTGAAACGATTGCGGAATCTTGTCGAAGCGGTTGATGGCCATATCCAGACGGCCCTGCTCCACATCCTGGAAGCTCACATCGCTGGGGGTGAGGACGTCAAGGGTGACGTTGGGGGCTTCCTGCCGGATCCGACGCAGCACTCGGGGCATCAGACACGACTCCGCATAATCACTGGCCATGATGCGAAATACCCGCTGGCTCTCCTGCGCTGAAAAAGGCGTGGTTTGCTGGACCGCCTTTTCGATCTCGGAGAGGATGCTTCGCACCAGCGGCTGTAATTCCACTGCCCGCTCGGTGGGCGTCATGCCCTCACTGGTCCGCACCAGCAAGGGGTCACCGAACAGATCCCGCAGACGTCTCAAACCATTACTCATGGCGGGCTGGGTAATGCCCAGATGGTTGGCCGCCTTGGTGACATTTTTTTCCCGCAGCAGGACGTCCAGGTACACGAGCAGGTTCAGGTCGACGCGGGAAATATCCATGCTGCGCAGGTCTCCGGCCAGGGTCTCATCAGATAGGTGTAACGGCATTGTACCATCGGTAACATCCTGCAACGGAATGAATTAGACTTTTCCGTTACGCTGCCAGATACTTACAGAGTTTCGCGCCTGCCGGGCCAACCACAGGCGTGCCTGCCCCCAACATCAGAATGATAATCAGGGAGCGCATCCGGCCACCCATGAATACCGTGACTATTGTTCTGCTGCTTCTGGCAGTGGTTGTGATCTCCATCGCCATCGTGGTGTTCAGCCAGATGCGCGAGCGGGCGCGTATCGAGAAAGCCCGCCGACTCGCCGGCCTGGAGGACTCCTATAACCTGGCCTGCCGGATCTATGATGAGCTGCCCGGCCAGTACCTGACCCGTGACCTCAAGCTGCTACTGCTACGTCGTATGGAAACACTATGCCAGCAATTACAGCACGAGGGCACCAGCCTGCCCGTCACAAACTGGCTGGCAACGGTTAACGAAAACAAGCAGAAAGTCATCGATGGCACTGACGAACATCCGAAAGTGGTCATTGACTCGCCAGAGCAGTCGAATTACGTAAAAGAGCTGTTGCAGAGTCTCTTCAAACTGATTGAGTCTCTGCATAAATCGGGCGATATCAACACCGCTACTGCCCGGGTCAACCTCCAGCAGGTCCTGTTCACCATCCGCAAGACCCACGCCGACCTCTTTGTCTTTCAGGCCCGGGATCACGTGCGTCAGGGGCAGCTCCGCAAGGCCATACACGCCTATAACATGGCCGCCAGCGAAATGAGCAAAAGCCAGGGCCATGAAATGGCGACCCGGGCGGTGACCAGCTTTAAGGAACGCATACGTGAGCTGGAGCAGGAGCTGGCCAGCGGCCAGAAAGCGCTCACCGAGGACCAGCAAAACCGCCTCGACAAAGAGTGGGACACCTTCCTCCACGGTGATGACTGGAAGAAGAAAGCAGACTACGATTAACGGACGTAGTCACCGACACAGGGAACAGAGTGAAACAGCTTTTCAGGAACCGGCTTTCCTGGCGGTTAACCCGCAACACAGTCTTGCTCGCCATGGGAGTCGGGCTGGTACTGAACCTGATCCAGGTGTTTGTGGAGTACCACAAGACCGGGGACTACATGGATCAGGACATCCATGCGCTGATGGAAATCAGCCACAGTCCCGCGTCTCAGATCGCCTACAACATCGATACCCGGCTGGCCGGTGAACTGCTCAACGGGATGGTCCGCCACCCTGCTGTCATCGATGCCCGCATTATCGATACCGATGGGCATACCCTTGCTGCCGCCAGCAGCGGCAGAGTCGACAGTTCACACCGCTGGATCAGTGACCTGCTGTTCGGGGATTTTCGCCGTTACAGCACCGGGCTGCAGGTGCCAGACCTGAAAAACATGGATCTGGGTCATCTGGTCGTCACCATATCACCCAACCATTATGGCAACCTGTTTCTGTCCCGTGCCGGCTTCATTCTGCTCAGCGGCATCTTCAAGAGCCTGGTCCTGACTGCCATGTTGCTGGTGGCCTTTTACCTGCTGCTGACCAAGCCCATTCTAAAAGTGATCAGCAGCCTCCAGAACGTCGGCAGCGCGCCCGAAAAGGCTCGCCTGCAGGTACCCCAGTCCCATGAAGAGGACGAAATCGGCACCTTGGTGGAAATCATCAACCGGCACCTCGAGACCGTCGACGGGACCGTCCGGCAGATGCGCGCTATCAAGGATGAGATGAAGAACTATTCCAGCAAGCTGGAACGGGAAGTGGAAGATAGGACCCAGGAGATCTCGGAGAAAAACGAAGCCCTTAAGCGAGGTAACCGCGCGCTGGTCCGCGCTAAGGAAGAAGCCGTACGCCGTGCGCAGATCCGGGCGCGCTTCCTCGCGGGCATGAGTCATGAGGTTCGCACCCCGCTCAATGGCGTGCTGGGCATGCTGGAACTGGTGCTTGAAGGTGAGCTGGAGCCTGCCCAGCGCCATCAGCTGGAAATCGCCCACCGGGCCGGGGAAAGCCTGCTCAGCCTGCTCAACGATATACTCGATATTTCCAAGGTAGAAGCCGGCAAGCTGGACCTGGAAGTGATCTCCTTTGACCTTCGCGCTCTGGTCTCTGAATGCGCGACCATCCACCGGGAACAGGCCCGTCGCAAAGGGCTGGAATTTATCACCGGGCTGGACCCGGAACTGGCTCCCCGGTATTTCGGCGACCCCACCCGGTTGCGGCAGGTCATTAACAACCTCCTCTCAAATGCTATTAAATTCACCAGCGACGGCCAGATTACCGTCCAGGTGATCCCTATCCGGGATGGCATACAGCTGGACGTCCGGGATACGGGAATCGGCATGTCGCGGGCTGAGCTTGAGCGGATCTTTTCACCATTTTCCCAGGCGGCTACGGATACCGCACGACGCTACGGCGGTACCGGGCTTGGGCTGGCCCTGTGCCAGCAGCTTGTCGAACGTATGCACGGTCAGATCAACGTAGAGTCTGAAGAGAAAGAAGGCACGCTGTTCCAGGTCCGGCTACCACTGCCAGCCGATCTTACGAACAACCATGAGCCGCCCTCTCAGTCTGTCGGCACACCGGGGACGGACCCACAGCGCTGCCGGATTCTGCTGGTGGAAGACAACCGGGTAAACCAGATCGTCGCATCGGGGCTGCTACGCAAAATGGGGCACGAGGTCGATCATGCTGAGAATGGCGAACGCGCCCTGGCCGCCCTTACTCTGAAGCCTTACGACCTGGTACTGATGGATTGCCAGATGCCGGTTATGGATGGCTACGAAGCCACCCGGCGAATCCGGCAGAATCCCCAGTGGAGCCGGCTACCGGTTATTGCCGTGACCGCGAACGTGATGGCCGGTGACCGGGACGAATGCCTGGCTTCGGGTATGGATGATTACATTACCAAACCCTATAACCGTAAGACCCTCAGCGCCGTAATCCAGCGCTGGGCGTCCACAGGCCGAACGGCTACTCCGCCGCCTCAAGACGGCTGAGCAGCTGACGCAACGCGTCTCGCAGGCTGCCGGCCTGGGAGCTGTCCACTCCCAGTTCGCACAGCAGGCGTGAAGGCACCTCCCTTGCCCGCTCCCGCAGGCTCTCCCCCGCCAGCGTGAGGGCGATGGTCACCACCCTTTCATCCTCTTTCGATCGGCAGCGATCCACCAGGCCGCGCTGCTCCAGGCGACGCAACAGTGGCGTTAGCGTGCCGGAGTCCAGGCGTAGCCGGTCGCCGATTGCCGACACCCGCAGGGTTTCACTGCGTGCGGCGGCCTCCCAGAGGACCAGCATCACCAGATATTGCGGATAGGTCAGATCGAGCTCTGCCAGCAGTGGCCGATAACGGGCGGTCACGGCCCGGTTGGCGGCATAAAGGGCAAAACAGACCTGACTATCCAGTGCCAGCAGGGCATCGGTTCCGGTCTGTGTCTCTGGTGCCAAAGCCATGATTCGTCCTCATAAAGATCTGTCCGATTCTATTGGGCACAATTTATATCCTGCAAGGGAATTTGAACTCTGTCCAGCAAGACACCGTGATCCCTGCCATTTTTCATCACAATTGCGCCTTTTCCGGACTGTTTTTTTTATCTGTGGCTCCGCTAGAATGGTGGGTCTTTAATAATGTGCCGTTTATCAAGGCACCTGTACCAGCTATCAGGAAGACGCGTTCTATGCAGAATTACAGAAAGTCCGCCAAACTGGATAACGTTTGCTATGAAATTCGTGGTCCGGTGATGCGGGAAGCGCGTCGCCTGGAAGACGAAGGCCACCGGGTGCTCAAGCTCAATATCGGCAACCCCGCTGCTTTTGAGCTGGATATACCGGAAGAGATTCAACAAGACGTCATCTATAACCTCCCCCAGGCCCAGGGCTACGTGGAATCCAAGGGTCTGTTCTCTGCCCGTAAAGCGGTAATGCACTATTGCCAGGAGCGAGGCATCGAAAAGGTGGATATCGACGATATCTACCTGGGTAACGGCGTCAGCGAGCTGATCGTAATGTCCATGCAGGCGCTGCTCAATACCGGCGACGAAGTTCTGATACCGGCTCCGGACTATCCGCTGTGGACCGCCGCAGTCACCCTGTCCAGCGGCAAGGCCGTTCACTACCGATGCGACGAACAGCAGGACTGGTTCCCCGATATCGAAGATATGCGTCGCAAGATCACCAACCGCACCAAGGCCATCGTGCTGATCAACCCGAAC
>CAZHAY010000074.1:0-13933 GCA_964530545.1 uncultured Marinobacter sp. | reverse complement strand
TGGTGCCCGGGGCCGGGCTCGAACCGGCACGACCTAACGGTCAGGGGATTTTAAATCCCCAGTGTCTACCAATTTCACCACCCGGGCATTCTGGGAAGGAAGTGACGCGCGGATTGTATAAGGGCATGGCCGTGAACGCAATTCCGGCTGCGTTTCGGTGTGGGTAGGTTCCAGAATCGTTCTGGCTGTCCTCAGGATCGGCTCCGAAAGGACATAAGATGCCGCAACCGCATCGGTTGCGGCATCTTAACGATCGGTCGACCTACTCCAGCGCAGCCTTAAGTCCGGTTTCGACTGTTGCGGTGCTCCCCGGTCCGATGTGCATAAAGCTGTCGTTGAACAGCGTGTATGCCGGCCAGGACAGATCTGAGGTGCTGGGGTCGCCGGTTTTAGCGAAGTTGCTCCAGAATGTCATGGTCAATTCGGAGATGGCCACATCCTCTGCGCCATAGCCCATGGACGCGTAGATATCGGCAGCGTCACCCTCCGTACCGGTGCGGCCGTTGCCGTTCAGATCCCCTATTTCCGGCCGGGCGCCCTCGGGGGTCAGGACCAGCCCGAGCAGATAGTTCTGCACCATACCGGTGGGATGGTTGAACAGATAAGGTAACTCGCAGCCATGACAGCTTTTTAGCCCAAGGGCATCCCATCCGTCCGGTACCCGGCTGAATACGTACACAAACTGCTCTGACCCGTAGTCACCTGTGCGCTGGTCCAGCCAGATTGGCAGCGCGGCCCGCAGGGTGTCGTAATCACCGTTGGTGGCGCCCGCCATTAACGGAACATCGCTGGGCACGCCGTTCTGTACGTTCTCATAGTAGGTGCTGGTCTGGTAGTAGTGGTCCACATTGGGCCGGTAGGTCTGCCGTGGAACACCGTTCACCAGATCTGCCTGGGTAATTTCAACCCAGCTCAGCGCCCTCGCATCTTCCAGCGTGCTGACGCCCAGCCGGTCGAACAGCGCTGTACCGATGACTTCGTTTTCCGCTAACGAGCTGGCTGGGGTAGACGTTTCATCCAGCGGAGACGAACCGCTCTGCACGATGGCCTTGTGAAACAGGCCAACCGCCTGCGGCGAGTTCATCAGGGAATAGACTTTACCGCCGCCCCCGGACTGCCCGAAGATGGTGACGTTGTCCGGATTGCCGCCGAAGGCTGCGACGTTGTCCTGAATCCACTGCAGCGCCAGCACCAGATCCATCTGGCCGTAATTGCCAGAGCCACCATACTCACTTTCCTCAGTCAGCAGTGGATGCGCAATATAACCGAACGGCCCAAGCCGATGGTTGACGGTTACCAGCACCACCCCCTTCTGGGGAAGACTGTCGGGGTTGTTGTACTGCATCGAGTTGCCCGACAGAATTGAAAAGGATCCGCCGTGGAACCAGACCATTACCGGCAGGTCTTCGGCGTCTTTCGGCATGGTGATATTCAGGTAAAGGGAGTCTTCACTCATACCCCCTTCGTTAATGGATTCCAGCGTCGGGTCCTGTGCGGACTGGTCGGCCCAGGCGGTTGCCTGCCTCACGCCATCCCATGGTTCGGCCGGGACCGGCGGCTGCCAGCGCAGCTCTCCCACCGGTGGCTTACCGTAAGGTACGCCCAGAAACTGCCAGGTGTTCTCGCTGGCCGCAAACCCGCGAAGTTTGCCACCGCTGGTTGTTACGATCTTGCCCTCACTCTGACTGCGCTGAAAATGCTGGCGCGCATCGCTCGCTTCCCGGGCGGCACGGGGCCGCGGGTCCAGATCCGTGAACGCGTCATCGTCCTCAAGTGCCAGGAGCAGCGGCGCTATCCGTGTACGAAAGTCCTCTGGCGCCTGGTTAAAGTCGAGGACGCCCGCCAGGGCGGATACCCGGGCGCGAATGGCATCGGTAATCTGAATGCCATTATTGAGGTCGCCATCGGCGTCCAGGCTTTGCAGCAGGATAAGCCGGTTAGTGACCCCCGGATCCTCCGCCGAGCTGGCGTCATCGGTAACCGATAGCGGGGTCAGTACGTCGGCGCCTTCCGCGGAGCCAAGTTCGAGATCGCCAATGGCAAAAGTGATGGTTTCCCCGGCCTGGTACTGGAATTCACCATTACTATTGGTCCGCCTCTGGGATGCCTCAGACCCTGAGTAATCAAGGCCAGCCACAGGGCTGTCCACAAACTGGCCGGTGCGGGTATCGCCAGTAGAGCGATCATCATCGCTGTCACTGTCACTGCCACAGCCAGTCAGTGCAAGTGGGAGCATCACCACGGACATTATGATCCACCGTCGCCACCGTTGTACTGATATGCCGATTTTGTTGTTAGTCATCCTTCAGAGCCTCCCCAAGTCCATCGTTCGCCACGGCTTCGACCCCAATGTCCACATAGGATTCGGTGGCAGCGTTGTATAGCGGATAGTCAATCTCACCCGGTATGGACGGGTCGCCGGTCTTGGCGAAGTTGGTCCAGATGGTGAGCATGCGGTCGATCACTACCTCGTCGGTTTCGTCAAATCCGGCGGACATCCGAATATCCTCAGGATCCGCTTCCACGCCGTTCCCGTTGAGGTCGCCGATTTCCAGGGACTCACCGGTGGCCGGATCTATTACCAGACCCAGCAGATAATGGGTCACAACGCTTTCCGGCATATTGAACAGGTAAGCCAGTTCAGCCGCGTGGTAGGCCTCAACCCCGCGCTCTCGCCACCCTGCGGGTTGATGGCTGAACAGCGTCGCGTACATGCTCGAGGTATTAAGCGGCGCCATCCACGGGAATACTTCAATGGCGGCCATGGTGGGGTCCGGCGTATCGTTGGTGTTCACTGAGAACATGAACGGCACGTCGTTCTGGTTACCGCTTTCGAAGGCGACCCGCTCCGGATAGGGCTGATAGTAGTTATCAACGTTGGTGTACGGCTGTAGCGCTGCCGCAGCCGCTACCACCTCGGGCCAGCTCGCCTCTCTCATTTCGTCCAGTGACGACGCACCCAGTGCCACCTGAAACTGCTTGCCTATGGCTTCTGCCTTTTCCAGGCTGCGGGTGTCGGGATACAGCGTACCGCTCTGGCTGATGGCTTTGTGGAACAGTCCGGCACCCTGTGGTGATCCCATCAGCGACAACACCTTCCGGCCACCGCCGGATTCCCCAAAGATGGTCACGTTGCCGGGATCGCCCCCGAACGCGGCAATATTCTCCCGAACCCATTCCAGGGCAGCGACAAGGTCCATCTGTCCATAATTGCCGGAGCCGCCGTAGCCACTCTCTGCGGTAAGGTCGGGGTGGGCGATGTAACCGAAAGGTCCCAGACGGTGGTTCACGGAAACCTGTATCACGCCCCGGGTGACAAGCGCCTCGGGGTTGTTAAAAGGTCTCGTATTTCCGGTCAGGGAGGTAAAGCCACCGCCGTGGAACCACACCATGACGGGTAAGCCATCAGCGTCTTTGGGCGCGGTGATGTTCAGGTAGAGGGAATCTTCACTTACGCCGCCTTCGCCGAACTGTGCCAGCGCCGGGTTTTGCGCAGCCTGATCGCTCCATGCAACCGCTTCACGAACGCCATCCCAGGCCTCCGGCGGCTGTGGCGGGCGCCAGCGCAGATTCCCCACCGGCGGTTGTGCATAGGGAACCCCCAGGAACTGCCAGGTATTGGCATTAGCTTCAAAGCCCCGCAGCTCGCCCTGTTCTACCTCGACGACTTTCCGCGGACTGATCGAGCGTTCAAAATGCTCGGACGCGTCCGTGGCGGCGACCACCGAGCGAGGGATTGGATCTCGGTCAGTGAACTGATCACCAGCTTCCAGCGTGTCCAGTACTGGCTGCAGCGCCGCACCGAAGTCCTCCGGCGTCAGTGAGAAATCGAGATCGCCAGCGTTAGCCGAAACTTCCGCCCGGATGCCCTCGGTTATCTGAATCCCATTATTCAGATCGCCATCGGCATCCAGGCTCTGCAACAACACCAGCCGGTTAATCACGGCCGGGTCCTGAGCGTTAGCGGCACCTTCAGTAACATCCAGGGGCGTTACCACCTCCGCGCCGGTCGCCTGGCCCAGCACCAGATCGCCGATTGCAAAGGTCAGTATCTCGCCTTCCCGGTACTGAAAACGTCCGTTCGTGTCGGTTACGGATGCCGACGTGTGATCGCCCTGGTAACCCAGACCGGCAACCGGGCTGTCAACAAACGTACCGTTGTAGACCTGGGGCTCTGAAGAGCTGCTGCTGTCACCACCACAACCCGTAAGTCCGGCCCCGAGGGGAAGCAGTACAGCAGCAATTAACGTAGGGCGGCCGAACGCCGCCTTTGGATAGGAATGAGGCATGCAGTGATCCTTTATTGTTGTATTCGTCGTTCTTCCTGAAAACCGTCCAGCCACTGCGAGGGTTGATCCGGACGTACTGCATTCCGCAGGACTTACTCCCCGTCAGACAGAAACTGCTCCCTTCCCGCCTGATGAGTCGGATTCAATATAGGTCTCACTCAGCAAGCGCGCAAACAGGACGAATTGCGTGGCCCTGGCGAATTCGCCCAAACACCGCATCAGAACGAACATTCACTTTCTTTAATTTCGCTTAATAAACTTGAACAAAGTGATAATTGATTCAAGTTTTCACCTTTTCAATAAAACTTGAACAAACTCACATTGAACGATGATTAATAACCAAACGATTGTGTTCCGCCTAACAAAAAGCCTCTCGCGTCATTTTTATATGGCGATTGCCAATTTGTGTAGACATCGTATGCAGTAATTTAGTCGGTAGGGTTCTGCGAGCATTGGCCGGCATGCGAACTCTTTAGCGCGCATGGTAACCCCCCGTTTCAGGGGAGAACTTCAGGCGAAACAATGCCAGGGATTTAATTATGACTATTTTTAAAAAGAAAAATGGCGGATGGCGCCGAGGCGTTATTGGCCTTGCAGCATTCGGGATGCTGGCAGCATCAGGTCAGATAATGGCGGCAAACCCGTTGGTTTCCCATGTTTATACCGCAGATCCGGCGGCAACCGTTATTAATGGGCGCGTCTATGTGGTCGTCACCCACGATCAGCCTGACCAGTCCGACTATAGCCAGTTGGTAGACTATTACCTCTTCTCGTCTGACGACATGGTGAACTGGCAGGACCACGGAGTTATCTGGAACTCCCGCGAGAACACCAACTGGGCCAACCTCGCCTACGCACCGGATCTGGTTGAGCGCAATGGCAAATACTATCTTTACTTTCCAGACGGCGGCGGCAGTATCGGCGTCGCGGTGGCAGACTCTCCGGAAGGCCCCTATATCGACCCGCTGGGTAGGCCACTGGTTGATCGCAACACTCCTAACGGAGCTGTCCAGTGGATTTTTGATCCGGGCGTCTTTATTGACGACAACGGACAGGCCTATCTTTATTTCGGCGGCGGTGGCCCCGGCCATGCGAGAGTGATCCGTCTGAACAACGACATGATCAGTACCCGGGGTGCCGCGGTCAATATCAATGCGCCGAACTTCTTTGAAGCGCTGCACATGCATAAGCGCAACGGGGTTTACTACCTTTCATACTCCACCAACTCGGCTGGCGGTATGAGCATTGATTACATGACCAGCACCGACCCCATGCAGGGGTTTACCTATCGTGGAACGATTCTGCCCAACCCATGGGAGAACAATTTCAACAACAATCACCAGTCCATCGTTGAGTTCAAGGACCAGTGGTACATCTTCTACCATAACCGTGCGGTCGCCAATGCACGGGGAGCAAGTACCTACCAGCGCTCCATCAATGTCGATCGTCTGTATTACAACGCTGACGGCTCGATCCGGCAGGTTAACGCCGGCCCGGCAGGTGTTCCACCGATCAGGAACGTTAACGCCTTCGCCGTCAATCAGGCCGAAACCTTTGCCGAAGAAAACGGTATTCAGACTGAACCGGCAAGAGAGGGTACCCAGAACCTTCAGATGAGCTACGGTGACTGGGTCAAAATCGCGAACGTTGATTTTGGTAGTGGCGCTAATGAAATCCGGTTGCGCGCAGCGACGGAAGGCGGTTCGTCCATGGACGTAATCCTGGGCGACATTAACAACCAGCCACTGGTATCTGTACAACTTGAGTCCACCGGAGGCTGGCAGACCTGGCAGACACAAACCGCCCACTTCAACACCGTCACCGGTGTGCATGACGTGTACCTACGCTCTACCGCCTACCATAATCTGGACTGGTTCCAGTTCGCCAGTTCGGATGGACCGGTGGTTACTCCTGGGGAACCGACCAGTAAATTCCTGGGTAACATCGTCGACAATGGCCGGAATCGCTTTTCCGACTTCTGGAACCAGGTCACCCCTGAAAACTCCGGCAAGTGGGAATCGGTTGAGCCGAGTCGCGATCGTTACAACTGGACCAAAATGGACGAAGGCTACAATTTCGCCAAGGCCAACGGTTTCCCCTATAAGGCCCACACCTTTGTCTGGGGTAGTCAGGAACCGGGCTGGCTCGGCTCGCTTCCCGATGCTCAGCGTGCCGAAGAGGTGGAAGAGCTGATTCGGGATACGTGTCGGCGTTATCCAGACATGGACATGATCGACGTGGTCAACGAGCCCATCAGCGCACCGTCCAACGCGCGATGGGCATTAGGCGGCGATGGCCAGACCGGGTGGGACTGGATCATTCGCTCCTTTGAACTGGCCAGGCAATATTGCCCGAACTCGAAGCTCCTGCTGAACGAATACGGCATTATCAACGACCGTCGCAAAGCAACCGAATATCGTCGGATCGTCGAGCTGCTTCGGGATCGCGGCCTGATTGATGGGGTAGGCCTACAGGCCCACTCGTTCAACCTGGTTGGCTATTCCGCGGATAACCTCCGCGGGAATCTGGACTATATGGCTGCTGCAGGCGTGCCCCTCTACATTTCCGAATGGGACATCGACATAGCCAACGATCAGGAACAGCTGCGTGAGTATCAGCAGAAATTCCCGATCGTATGGGAGCACTCGGCCGTTGTGGGGGTCACTCTGTGGGGTTATGTCGCAGGCCAGACCTGGATGGATAACTCCGGCCTGATGTACAACGACGGCCGGGAGCGTCCCGCCCTGACCTGGCTGAAGAACTATGTTGGCCAGACAGCGACGCCTACGCCACCACCGGGTAACGATAATGGCGGGATTGTCGTTCGGGCCAGGGGTACGCAGGGCGACGAACACATCAACCTGGTGATAGGCGGCGAAGTTGTTGCCGATTGGACCCTGACGACTGCGATGGCTGACTACGTCTACCGTGGAAATGCAACGGGCGACATTCAGGTCCGTTTCGACAATGACGCCGATGGTCGTGACGTGCAGGTGGATTATATCCGCGTGAACAATGAAACCCGTCAGGCCGAGGATATGGAGTACAACACCGGCGCCTATAATGGCTCCTGTGGTGGCGGTTCCCATTCCGAGTGGCTCCACTGCAACGGTTCAATCGGGTTTGGCCATACCCAGGCCTGTACCGGGAACGACTGTAGCGGTGGTGGGCAGGGCGCGACGCCAGGTCCCAAAAGCCTGGCGGAACGTATTGCCGAGAGACTGAGAGCGCGGTTCCGTTAAGTCAGCCGTTGCTCCATAGCCAGTCAGAGCCGGGCTTTCGGGCTCTGACTGGCGTATCTGAAAGATTCTAAATATTCGAAAACTCGAAAAAACCGCAGGCATTGACCACAATTGATTTTGGACAAGCGGTGCGACATTCTGCCCCTTCGAGGCGCTGAGGTTTTAGCATAGGATGCTAGCTGACTGCCGGTATAACAAGAACCGCACAAACAGATGGCAGTAATGCCCGGGCGGAAGTGACGTTACTTCCCTTGATGATTGTGGTTACCGGAGGTTCCCGATGGAGCTAGACCCCCTGCTATTATCGCGAATACAGTTCGCCTTCGTGGTGTCATTTCACGCGATTTTCCCCGTCTTTACCATTGGCCTGGCGTCTTACATCGCTGTGCTCGAAGGCCTGGGTTTCAAAACCGGAAATCAGGTCTGGATCCGGCTGTCGACATTCTGGACCAAGGTGTTTGCCGTCGTTTTCGGCATGGGCGTGGTCTCTGGAATCGTCATGTCGTTCCAGTTTGGTACCAACTGGTCGAACTTCTCCCAGGCCACCGCAAACTTTCTGGGGCCCATGCTCAGTTACGAAGTGCTCACCGCGTTTTTCCTGGAAGCGGCATTTCTGGGGGTCCTGCTGTTCGGTCGCGACAAGGTGCCGCCGGGCATGCACCTCCTCTCCGCCATCCTGGTGGCTGTTGGAACGCTGATTTCGTCGTTCTGGATCCTGGCCGCCAACAGCTGGATGCATACGCCGGCGGGGACCGAATTTGTTGATGGCGTCTTTATTGTCAGATCCTGGTCGGAGGCCATTTTCAACCCCTCATTCCCATGGCGCCTGAGCCACATGGTCATGGCTTCATTCCTGACCGGTGGCTTTGTGGTTGCGGGGGTCAGTGCCTGGTATCTGCTGCGGGGCCGGGAGGTGGAAGCCAACCGGAAAGCCCTGTCCATGTGTCTGTGGCTGCTGCTGATCATTGCGCCGGCGCAGGCGGTGATCGGGGACTTCCATGGTCTGAATACCCAGGAGCACCAGCCAGTGAAAGTTGCCGCAATGGAGGGCAACTGGGAGACAGCCAATAGGGTTCCATTGCTGCTTTTCGCCCTGCCCGACCAGGAAAATCAGACCAATCACTTTGAGATTGGCATTCCCGGTCTCGCCAGTCTGATCCTCGCCCATGATATGAACGGTGAAGTTCCGGGTATGGATCTGGTTCCACCGGAAGAACAACCGCCAGTGGCCATCGTGTTCTGGAGTTTCCGGGTCATGGTGGGGCTGGGCATGCTGATGATCGCCTTTGCTATAACCGGACTGATCCTTCGCCCGGGAGGCCGGTTTGCTGAAAAACGGTGGTTCCTGCAGGGCCTCCGGCTGATGTCCCTGACACCGTTCGTCGCTGTTCTCGCTGGCTGGTTTGTGACCGAAATTGGCCGGGCGCCCTGGCTGGTGTACGGGATGATGACCCACGCTGAGGGCGTGACTCCATCGTTAACCGGCGCCATGGCCCTGTTCACCCTGATCGGCTACATCACCGTGTACGGGATGATCTTTACGGCCGGGGTCTATTACCTGATGCGTGTACTTCATGATGGCCTTGAAACGAAAGATCAGGAATATCCGTCAGATCATCCGAAACGGCCTCTTTCTGCAGCCCACGTGCCATTTGAATACAATCAGGACGTGTTTCGTCCAGGAGGTTACTGATCATGGAACTGTTTGATCTGTCATTGATCTGGGCCTTCATCATTGGCTTCGGCATTATCATGTATGTGCTGATGGATGGGTTTGACCTGGGGGTGGGCATTCTTTTTCCCTTCGCTGCAGACGAAGAGGCGCGGGACGTGATGATGAACTCGGTTGCCCCGGTCTGGGATGGCAACGAAACCTGGCTGGTGCTGGGGGGTGCCGGCCTGCTGGCGGCCTTTCCCCTGGTTTATTCGATTCTGATGCCAGCCCTGTACATCGGCGTTTTCCTGATGCTCGCCGGCCTGATTTTCCGGGGGGTCGCGTTTGAGTTCCGGTTCAAGGCCCAGTCTTCAAAGTACCTCTGGAACTGGGCTTTTGCCGGGGGCTCCACGATTGCGGCGTTTACGCAGGGGGTAGTCGTCGGCGCCTACATTGAAGGTTTTGAGACCGCAAACGGCGTCTACGTGGGGGGTGCGCTCGACTGGTTAACGCCCTTTACAGTACTGACCGGCCTCGGCCTGGTTGCGGGTTACTGCCTTCTGGGGGCCACCTGGCTGGTGCTGAAAACCGAAGGGGACCTGCAGCAGTGGGCTCGTCGTCTGGTACTGCCTTTGCTTGCAACGGTTTTGGCGGTGTTCGTGATTATCAGCATCTGGACGCCCTTTGTGGATCCGTTTGTGCGCGAGCGCTGGTTCAATCACATCACGCTGATCTGGATTTTCCCTGCTTTTGGCGCGTTCTGCGCCTGGAAAATTGTGCAGGCCATTCGCCGACACAAGGACACGATGCCGTTCCTCGCCACCATGGGACTCTTTATCAGTACCTACCTGGGGCTGATTGTGAGCAAGTGGCCCTATGTGGTTCCGCCTGACTACACCTTATGGGATGCATCTTCGGCCTATGGCTCCCAGCTTTTCCTGCTGCTTGGACTGCTCTTCGTGATACCGGTG
The DNA here is from genome assembly GCA_964530545.1 of uncultured Marinobacter sp. Lineage (GTDB taxonomy): Bacteria > Pseudomonadota > Gammaproteobacteria > Pseudomonadales > Oleiphilaceae > Marinobacter. The sequence continues at coordinate 3,777 of CAZHAY010000074.1, read as the reverse complement.
GTGTTGGGCTACACCGCCTGGACCTATTGGGTTTTCCGTGGAAAGGTTCGCGCCGGGGAAGGCTACCACTAAGTGCCCGACACCACCTCCCGAGACGCAGGGCGCTGGCTACGAGAACGTCAGCGCCCTGCCCGGGTTCCCGTTTATCTTGCCGCGCTGGCCGGGACCCTTGCGGCCGTGGCTGGCATCGTTCAGCTGGGCGGCATTGCCTGGATCGCCCACCAGGTGCTGGTGACTGGAGAAACGTTACCGCAACTGGTCGGGGTCATTCTGACCGTTCTGATCGCTATCGCCGTACGGGCCCTGACGGTTATGCTGCAAAACCGGTTTTCGGCCAGTGCCAGTGATCAGATCCGCCTGGCCCTGCGGCAGGATCTGTTGGACCATTTCCACCAACTGGGCCCGGTCAGGCTCGGACAATCTTCGGCCGGCACCCTGGCATCGGAATGGCTGGATCAGGTAGAAGCCCTGCATGGCTACTACGCCCACTTCCTGCCCCAGATGCTTCTTTCCCTGACGGTACCGCTTGTTATTCTGGTGACTGTGGCCTGGCTGGACTGGCTGGCGGCGGTGTTCCTGCTGCTTTCAGCACCACTGATACCGCTGTTTATGGCCCTGGTAGGGATGGGCGCTGAAAAGCTGAATCAGCAACATATGGAGACCCTGGGGCGCCTCTCCGGCCACTTTCTGGACCGCCTTCGGGGGCTCACGACCCTGCAACTGTTCAACTACACCCGTCCGGCCACTCGCGAAATCGCCGCAGCCACGGACGAGTACCGGCAAGTGAATATGAAAACCTTAAAGGTGGCGTTTTTGTCCTCCGCGGTCCTGGAGTTCTTTGCCTCCCTGGCGATCGCGGTAGTGGCCATTTACATCGGCTTCGGGCTGTTGGGCTACATCAGTTACGGGCCATCCCCGGAGCTGACCCTGTTCAGTGGGCTGTTTATTCTGCTGTTGGCCCCGGAGTTCTATCAGCCCCTGCGGCAACTGTCCCAGCACTACCATGATCGCGCCACCGCATTGGGCGCGGCAGCACAGCTGCAGGCACGCATGGCGGCGATAACGCCAACCAAATTGCCAGAGGATGGATCTGCTGGCTCTATCCCGGCCGTTGTGGAAATTTCCAGCGCCACAGTCACCTTTGGAGATGGACGCATCGGCCTGACGCCACTGTCGCTGACCATTGGCCCGGAGGGACCGGAACTGGTCGCGCTGTCTGGCCCATCAGGAGCCGGTAAATCCACACTGCTGCACTTGATCGCCGGCTTTCTGGCTCCGACCACTGGAATAGTCCGGGTCAACGGCGGAATTCCCGGTGCGGAACCGTTTGGCTGGCTGGGCCAGACGCCATTCATCCGTCAGGATACCTGGGCCGGTAACCTGCGTATGGTAGCGCCGCACGCGTCCGATGAGCGCTTGCTGACGGCTCTGGAAAAAGTCGGCCTTGCCGAGCTGGTTCGCCAACGCCCTCAGGGTCTCGATACACCCATCAGTGAAGGCGGCGCCGGTCTGTCAGGCGGCCAGGCACGACGGCTCGCGGCAGCGAGACTCTTTCTGGTTCGCTACTCCCTGATATTGATGGACGAACCGACCGCCGGTCTCGACAGTGACAGTGAGCGCTTCCTGATGGACGCCATTGAGGCGCTGAAACACCAGGGCGCTACCATCATTATCGCCAGCCATCACCAGGAAGTGCTCAAGGCTGCCGACCGATGCATTGCCATTAACAATGGCGCTCTTGCGATGGAAAGGCCCAGTCATGCGTGAGTTGCGGCCCTGGTTACGACTGCTCTGGACCCGTTGGCCCAGGCTGGTCATTGGTGGCTTGCTGATGTTAGCTACCATACTCGCTGGCGTGGGGCTGCTGGCCCTCTCTGGCTGGTTTATCACGGCGACGGCCCTCACCGGTTTGTTGATTGCGGCAGGTGTACAATCCTATCTGGACATCTATACCCCTGGTGGCGGGATCCGGTTTTTCGCCCTCGCCCGTACCGTGTCCCGATACGTTGAGCGGCTCTATAACCATGACACCGTCCTCAGGCTGCTGGCTGATGTGCGGGTTACCGTATTTGCCGGGCTTTCCGGCGCCCGCCGGGAACAGCTCAACAGCCGGCGCCCATCGGACTGGCTGAACCGTCTTACTGCCGATGTTGATGCCCTCGACACTTTGTACCTGCGGCTGATTGCACCACCGGCGATTGCGGTGATCGGACTGATACTTGGGGCGCTGATCATGCTCGCTGTGGCCCCTGCTCTGCTGTGGTCCTTGCTGCCGCTGGCTCTGCTGCCGGCTGTGCTCTACCTGCTGGCCCGGCGAACGCTGACTCCTTCCCGGGATCTTGGCGAACAGACCGAAGCGCTCCGTGCAGGTTTTGTGGACACCATCGAAGGCAGTGCCGAGCTTCAGGCGGCCCACTTATGGGAGGCTGAAGTGGGCAGGATACTGCAGAGCGGCCGCGCTCTGGACCGGACGCGATTGCAGGTAGAGAACCAGACCGCTCTGGCCGACGGTCTCACCGTACTGGCCGTGCAGTTATCCGTCGTGATCGCCATGCTGTCCGGGCTGGTATTGTGGGATGCCGGTCACCTGAGTGGGCCAGTAGCCTTGTTGTTTACGCTCGCCGTACTGGGGCTGGGTGAAGCCTTTACCGGGCTGCCAGCGGCGTTCAGCCGTCTTGGAACGACCCTTGGAGCGGCATTACGGTTAAACCACGACATTCGAACCTATACAGCCGCTGATAAAAATGCATTTCTTGCCGCTGGTCCACTGACGCTGTCTGGGGCTGCTCCCCTTAGAAATGGAGAAGCGTTGACCCGGCCCTTATCGATAACCGTGCCGGTCAACCATCGTCTGGCCATTGTAGGCAGCTCCGGCTCCGGTAAGTCCACGCTATTGGATATTCTGGCAGGTCTGCACGATGACTGGAGCGGGGAAATAACGCTGGGTGACGAGGCTCTTTCTCACGACCCGGCCGGGCAGCCAGGGCGCGAGGTCAGCTATCTGACCCAGCACAGCCATCTGTTCAGCGATAGCGTCGCCGCCAACCTTCGAATTGCCAACCCGGACGCCACCGATGAAGAACTTCTGGCCGTGCTGGAGGCCGTCGCCCTGACTCCTCTGGTAAAAAACTTACCGGCGGGGCTGAATACGCTGGTGGGCGATCAGGGCCGGGGATTATCCGGCGGCGAGAGGCGGCGACTGGCCCTGGCTCGGGCGCTGTTGCGGCCTTCCCGGATTCTTCTGCTCGATGAGCCTTTCACCGGAGTCGATACCGCCACCGTCCAGCGAATAAAGGCCAGTATTGAGCCCTGGCTTGAAGGCCGAACCTGCGTCTTCGCGGGTCATGCCCTGAGCGCGTTACCGGATTCAGACTTACAGATTGAACTGAACTCGGCAGCGGGATGATGAAGCGCGCCGCCGGTTATGCATTCACCACCGGCACGATTACCTTTTTACGCCTATAAAAAAAGGGCACCGAAAGGTGCCCTTTTCGTTCGAACTACAACCGCTTACAGAACCTTTTTAAGCTCTTCCTCAAGCTGAGGAATAGCCTCAAACAGATCCGCTACCAGGCCATAGTCCGCCACCTGGAAGATAGGCGCTTCTTCGTCCTTGTTGATCGCAACAATGACCTTGGAGTCACCCATCCCCGCCAGGTGCTGGATAGCACCGGAAATGCCCACAGCGATGTACAGTTGTGGTGCAACAATCTTACCGGTCTGGCCAACCTGCATATCGTTGGGAACAAAGCCGGCGTCAACCGCTGCACGGGAAGC
>CAZHAY010000073.1:10276-14303 GCA_964530545.1 uncultured Marinobacter sp. | reverse complement strand
ACCCCATAAACCGCCTGCCGGAAGCGGTCTTCATTGAGCCGGTGGTGCAGGAACTCGCCCACCAGTACGCCAACCACCAGTAATGGCACGTACCACACTAGCCGGCCGGCGCTGGCCGCCAGGCTGCCGTCGAACAGGTAGAGGGTGCTCAGGGTCAGGTTCAGAGTGAACCACACGGTCAGCAGGGTGGCCCGGGTGCGGCTTTTGTCCAGCTGGATGCCGGCCATGGCATAGACCAGCAGCGGCCCTCCGGATGCAAACAGCCCATGGGTGATGCCCGCGCCAAGGGTTATGATGCGGCTGGTCATCAGGCCATGGGGTTTAGCCACATGGCCGCCGAATAGCCGCCACAGCTCCTTGCCGGCAAACCACACCACCAGAATCCCGAACAGTACCCGCAGGCTGCCCGCCCCGAGCCACGGCGTCAGCACATAGCCGGCCAGGGTCCCGGCCACCATCAGTGGCAGAATCAGGGTCAGCAGCAGGCGCCAGTGCACGTGCCGGCGGTGTTTCCAGGTCAGGTAACCACTCATGAAGACGTTGAGCGGCACCAGTACCGGTAACAGCTCGGGAATGGGCAGCAGAATGGCCCCCAGGGACAGGGCAATCACAATAGAACCGAAGCCGGTAATGGCCTCGATGGTGTAGGACAGCAGAATGGCCAGGCCGAGCCACAGCCAGGGGTCCATCATGGTATCGGGTTCCTGGTGGAAGAATGGGTTTGAACAGTTGCAGGCGCTGTGTCGCCGCCAATGTCGCCTGCGAAGCGGCGTTTGATCATCCTCAGATATAACGACGGCGCCAGCCGCCACAGCAGGCTGCCAAAGTGGGAGACCGGGTCGGGCAACAGCCAGCGTTTACGGCGGGTCAGGGCGTTATCGATCTGCCGGGCCATGGTGTCCGCGCTGCGTATGGCACCGATGGTAGAGCGCGCATGGCCGGCACGGCTGCCATCGGCCCCCAGCGCGTTCTGCTCAATGGGCGTATCCAGAAAGCTGGGATAGACCATCAGCAGATGGATGCCTTTGGGTTCCAGCTCCAGCCGCAGGACTTCGAAAAACTGGGTCAGCGCCCCTTTGGCGGCGCAGTAACCCGCCCGGCCCGGCACCGGCATCCAGCCGGCCATGGAGCCGATGCAGACGATGCGGCCACCGCTGCGCTCCAGCAGGGGCAGCGCCAGCTGGGTCAGTTCCACCGGACCCTGCCAGTCCACCGCCATAACCTTGCGGAACACCTGCGGATCGGTGCGGACGGCGGGGGAGCGGTGGGTAATGCCGGCATTGTTTACCAGCAGATCCAGGCGCCCGTAGGCAGCCTCGGTCTCCCTGATCAGCCGCTGCAGATCCGTGGAGGAGGCGACATCGACCGTCACAATCTGTACCCGGGTATCGTCCCCCAGCTCATCCCGCCGGCGCAGCAGCGCTTCGGTGTCGATGTCGGCCAGCACCAGACAGTGTCCGGCACGAAACCAGTACCGGGCCATGGCCCAGCCCAGACCACTGGCGGCACCGGTGATCAGCGTGACGGTCACAGGTCCCCCTTGACCTTCGCCTGCCCGACGAAATAGTCGAAGGTTTCCGCCGAGGTTTTCTGCAGCCGGTACCCGAATTCCTCTTTCAGTCTGCGATTACTCAGCACCGGACGATAGCGGAGGAAGTTGACCTGCTCCGGCCCCACCGGCTTGCCCATCCACTTCGCCACCTGTAACCCGGCTTTTACCACGCTGGCGGGCAGGGTCAGCAGTGGCTTGTCCAGCCGGCGGGCGATCTCTTTAATAGTCAGGGCGCCGTCACCAGCCATATTGAAGCGGCCGGTCTGATCCTCGCGGATGCCCTTTTCCATAGCGTTGATGACGTCCTGATCCCAGATGAAGACGAACGGCGACTCGCTGCCACGGATAGCCAGCAGGCGGGGCGCCAGGAACAGACCGGTAATCTGGTTGCGGGTGTCCGCCCCCAGTACCGTGCCGGGCCGAAAGATCAGCTGTTGCAACTGCGGATGCTGCTGGCGGTAGCTGGCCAGCAGCTCCTCCACCTGGCGTTTGTGATCGGAGTAGGCGAATTCCGGGTTGCCCCGCAGCGGGTCATCCTCATCAATCCAGGCGGGGTTATCGGGATGATAGCCGTAGGCGGCGCCGGAGCTGGTTACCGTGATGTGCTTCACTTTGGCCGCCACGCAGGCCTCCAGCACATTGCGGGTGCCGTTGACATCAATGTCATAGTCCCGTTGCCGGTCCGGGGACGCTTGCAGAATCGACGCCAGATGGATGACATGGGTGATCCGGTATTCGGCCAGGGTCAGGACCAGCTTCGGATCACGGACATCCAGCACTTCCAGCGGGAACTCAAGGCCATCCCGTTTGTTGATATCCGTGCCAAACACGAAATAGTCCTTCGCCAGGCGATTACCCAACTGATGGCCGATGTAACCGGCGGCGCCGGTGATAAGAATGCGTTTTTCCAGAGTCATGATGTGGTCAACTCGTCGGTTCCGTTAACAGGTGGCCCCGGGCGCCGGGCCCAGATCTGTGCCAGAGTCAGCCCAGACACCAGATGCCAGACCCCCCAGAACGCGGTGATCAGCATCATGCCGCCGGCGTCGGGGAAGAAAGTGAACAGGATCACCAGCCCCAGACCGGAGTTCTGGATGCCCACCTCGAGGGTCACCGCCCGCTGGTCGGGTACGCTGAGTTTCATCATCCGTGCCATGGCATAGCCCAGCCCCAGCGCAATCAGGTTGTGCCCCACCACCAGCCAGAAAAACGTGTGGAAGCGGCTCAGGAAAAGCTCCACGTTGTTGCTGAAGGCGATAGCGACAAACGCCAGGAAGATCAGCAGAGAAACGATTCGCAGTGGCTTTTCAGTACGAGTGGCCAGTTTCGGGAAACGGCCACCGGCCAGCATGCCCAGTATTAACGGCAGCGCCAGCACCAGTAAAACCAGCAGCAGGATACCGCCCGGCTCGATGGCGATTTCCTGCAGATAGGCCCGAGTATGGGGATTCAGCCAGCCGTACAGTGCAAAGTTGAAGGGGGTCATCACCGTGGCCGCCAGACTGGACACCGCGGTCATGCTGACAGATACCGCCACACTGCCCTTGCCGAGCCAGGTCATGATGTTTGAGAAGCTGCCGCCGGGGCATGAGGCCACAAGAATCATGCCCAGGGCCAGCTCCGGATCGATGCTGAGCGCCCAGGTGAACAGGCAGGTGGCCAGCGGCAGCAGCAGAAACTGGGCAAACAGCCCGGCGATGGGTGCCCGGGGCACGGTCACCACCCGTTTGAAGTCCGCCGGTCTGAGGTTCAGGGAAACGCCGAACATCATCAGCGCGAGAATCACGTTGAGGGTAATCAGACTCGCGGGATCGAACTGTACCGTCATGCGGACTACCTCCTGCTGGCGGATTCAAGATCGGCGATATGCCGGGCCAGGCTGTCCAGATAAACGTCCTTGTTTACGTAGTACGCCATGCGGGCTAGCTTGATGTAATTGTAACCGCCGTCCAGTCGTTCACCGGCGCTGGTTTTCTTCTTCTGGCGCAGGGTACCCGCTGCGGCGGACCCCCGCTGCTGCTCGCGAATGAACAAAGCGGCCAGCCGCGCCTGCTGATAGCGGCCCTCCCAGCCCAGCCCGGCAGCTTCCACCATACCCATCAGGAAGAGGTTGTCGTAGTCCGGGTGCATCATGTTCAGGTACAGGCGGGGGGCATCTTCACTGTCGGGCCAGTTCAGGTCTTCCCGGTCGATAAAGGGATAGTTCAGCCTATATCCGGTGGCCATCAGGATCAGATCGTAGTCCGCCGATTCGCCGTCACTGAAATGCACTGTGTGCCCCTCTACCCGGTCGATGGAGCGCCGTGGCTGAATATCGCCGTGACCGAGGTAATGCAGCACCAGGGAGTTCACTACCGGGTGTGACTCATACATGCGGTAGTCCGGATCTGGCAGACCATAATCCGAAGGTTTGCCCATGACCATGCGGATCATCAGGGCATCCAGCCGCTGTTTCAGCGGCCGGGGCAGTTTCAG
>CAZHAY010000073.1:0-10176 GCA_964530545.1 uncultured Marinobacter sp. | reverse complement strand
CGGTTTTCCTGACCGGACGGGACATAAACCACGACAATACGGGCCATGATCAGAAGCTCCCCTTCGGTTACCCACCTCTACGCCCAGGCCATCCTGCAGGCGGCGGACCGCCGTGGCATTCAGCTGCCGGAAGCCATTATCCGTGAAGTGGTGCCAGGCCGGCGGGTACCGTTGGCGGTTCAGGACCAGTTGTGGGAAGAGTATTGCCGGCAGGCAGACGACCCATTGGCGGGTCTGGACATCGGTCTGGGTCTTCAGGTGGGTCATCTGGACAGTGCCGGCATGCTGCTGGTCAGTTGCGACACGCTCCATGACGGGCTCGAAGCGCTGGTGGAGTATGCGCCAGTGGTGGGCGATGGCGGCGAGTTCTTTCTCACCGAAGAGGGAGACCACCTGCTGTTGTCTTACCGGCCGGAATACCGGGTCAGGGTTAACGAACGGGTGGAGGCGGTCATGGCATCACTGGTGCGGCTGACCGGCTGGTCCACCGGGGATGCGTTTCAGCCAGACACGCTGGCTTTTACCCATCAACCCATGGCGCATGAGGCCCGTTATCAGCAACGCCTGGGCATGAAGGTCATCTTTGGCGCCGAACAGAACAGCCTGCGTGTTCACCGGGATCAGGGCGCGCTGCCACTGATTCAGGCCAACAGCGCCCTGCGGGACCATTTGCGGCAACTGGCCGATCATACCCTTGAAGCCCTGGGACACCAGAGCCTGAGTAGTCAGGTGGCGGGGCTGGTACGACAACACCCCGGCTGGGGCAAGGAGCGGATTGCCTTAGAGTTGCATATGAGCGGCCGTCACCTGACCCGGTTACTGGCTGAGGAAGGGCTTTCGTTCAAGGTGCTGCGGGAACGGGAGTTGCACCGGCTGGCCATAGCCATGCTGCACTCAGGGGAATCGGTGGCCGCGGTCTCGGCACAGCTTGGCTTCTCGGAAGAAGCAGCGTTTTCCCGCGCCTTTCGACGTTGGGAAGGGGTCAGCCCGTCCCGGTACCGGGCCCAGTAAAAAACCCTTGCGCTGGGGCGGATTGTGCATAAAATGCACACTTTCCTGCCAATGCGTAGACGCTCCATGCAACTGGTTTCCTTCGATGTTTTCCGGACTCTCGGCTTCGCCAACACGACCGTACTCAAGCCTGCGCAGTTCCTGAAACATAAAACGCTGCTGCAGGAAGCCGATTGGGTGCTGTTTCCCGAGTACTGGCAACTGAACGCGCTGGTGTACGGCCTCGGCTGTCGTGTCTTTCCCAGTGAAGCGAGCTACCGCATCGGTCACGATAAGGTGGAGATGACCCGGGCCTTCCAGACGGTCGCGCCGGAACACACCCCGTGGACCCTGATCGAAGCCAACGGCCCGGAAGAGCGGGATACTCTCTGGCGCACCATGCCCCTGCCCTTCGTCGCTAAACTGCCCAAAGCCTCCATGGGTGAAGGTGTCTGGCTGATTGAGTCCCGTCAGGACTGGCAGGACTACTGCGAGAAGACCCCGGTGCTGTATGTCCAGGAATACCTGCCCATTGACCGGGATGTGCGAGTGGTAATCGTGGGGGATCAGATCGTGACCGCCTATTGGCGAACCCAGGCGGACCAGGGCTTTTATAACAACGTGGCCCGGGGCGGTCGTATCGACACCGGACCGGTGCCGGCGTCGGTAACGGATCTGGCTCTGCGCCTGGCTCGGGTACTGGGGGTCGATCATGCCGGTTTCGATATTGCGCTGGTGGAAGGTTACCCCTACGTGCTGGAATTCAACCGCCTGTTTGGCAACCAGGGCCTGGGACAGGGATCTGACCTGAAAGACGCCATCCTCCGCTACCTGCACAGCCACAGTGAGCCAAAAGGCCCGGGCGGTCCCGCACCCCTGTGGCCAATAGCGATGTGAGTATCGGCCTTTTGCCCGGATGTGGAGCTACGAGTTTGTTCTTTCGACAAAATTGAACTAGTTTTCTAGTGACACAAGCCAGAGAGGAACAGGGAATGGGCACTCCAAAGATTGTTGGTATTGTCTTGCTGGTTATCGGTGTACTGCTGCTGTTTTTTGGCTATCAGGCCTCCCAGTCAGTGGGCGAACAGATCGCCGAGACGTTCACCGGCCGTTTCAGCGACGAGACCATGTGGTACATCATTGGCGGTATCGCAGCAGTGGTTGCCGGGGCATTTCTGGCTTTTTTCAGAAAGTAGGATACTGGTAGATCCGGCGTTTTGACGGACGGTTTTCCCAGGCTCTTTTGCGCTGTAGTTTATGGGTATTTCTGCTCATATCCGGGGTTGAAAAAAAGCCTGATGATCGCGCCAATTCGGGGGTGACAGCGAGGCTGTCGCCCCTTTTTACAGCGCGAACACCCTGTGGAGGGAAACACCACCCATGACCGACCTCGCCAACGCCAACATCGCCGATTACTACTCCGCCGAAACGTTCAAGCGCATCAAGGATTTTGCCGACACCAGGGAAACCCCCTTCGTGGTCATCGACACCGGCATCATCGATCGCCAGTACGACGAACTGGTGGAAGGCTTTCCCTACGCCCGGGTTTACTATGCGGTAAAAGCCAACCCGGCTCCGCAGATTCTGACCATGCTGCGGGACAAGGGCGCTAATTTTGATATCGCCTCGGTGTATGAGCTGGACAAGGTCATGGCGCTGGACGTTACCGGCGACCGGATCAGCTACGGCAATACCATCAAGAAAGCGAAGGACATCCGCACCTTCTACGAGAAGGGCGTGCGCATGTTCGCGACCGATTCCGAAGCCGATCTGCGCAATATTGCCAAGGCGGCGCCGGGATCGAAAATCTACGTGCGCATCCTCACCGAGGGCACACTCACCGCAGACTGGCCCCTGTCCCGTAAGTTCGGCTGCCAGACGGATATGGCCATCGACCTGCTGATTCTGGCCCGTGACCTGGGCCTGGTACCCTACGGCGTGTCGTTCCACGTGGGCTCCCAGCAGCGGGAAATCGGCGCCTGGGACGCGGCCCTGAACAAGGTGAAGGTGATTTTCGAGCGTTTGAAAGAAGAAGACGGCATCGAACTGAAAATGATCAATATGGGCGGCGGCTTCCCGGCCAATTACATCACCCGCACCAACGAGCTGAACGTCTATGCGGAGGAAATTACCCGCTTCCTGCGGGAGGATTTCGGCGATGATCTGCCGGAAATCATCATCGAGCCGGGCCGGTCACTGATTTCTAACGCCGGCGTGCTGGTGAGCGAAGTTGTGCTGATCGCCCGCAAATCCCGCACGGCGCTGCACCGATGGGTCTATACCGATGTGGGCAAGTTCAGCGGGCTGATCGAAACCCTGGATGAGTCCATCAAGTTCCCCATCTGGACCGAGAAGACCGGTGAAGGGGAAGACTGTGTGATCGCAGGGCCTACCTGCGACAGCGCGGACATCATGTACGAACACCATAAGTACCCGCTGCCCCTGAACCTGGCCATTGGCGACCGTATGTACTGGCTGTCCACCGGTGCCTATACTACGACTTACAGTGCGGTGGAATTCAACGGCTTCCCGCCGTTGAAGGATTACTACCTCTAACGTGTAACGACCTGTGGCGGGCAGCGGATTGGATTTCCGCTGCCTTCGCCCTATCTGTGCCCGGAACATCTGTCTGTGCCCGCAAAATCTGACACGGAGTCTTATCCTTGAGTGCTGCTGTTGTAATCCAGGCCGCCGGTGGCCTGGCGTTATTCCTGCTCGCCATGGGCATGATGACCGACGGTCTGAAAACCTTCGCGGGCGCGGGACTGAAACGCCTGCTGGAGCGCTGGACCGACCGGCCCCTGCGGGGACTGGCCAGTGGTATCCTGATCACCGGTCTGGTGCAGTCCTCCAGCGCGGTGACCGTTGCCACTATTGGCTTTGTCAACGCGGGCATGCTGACCCTGGCTCAGGCCATCGCGGTAGTGTTTGGCGCCAATGTGGGTACCACCGGTACCAGTTGGCTGGTCGCGCTGGTGGGCAGTGGTTTCAAGATCAGTGCGCTGGCGTTTCCCATTCTGACCGTGGGCGTAATCCTGCGGCTCGCCGGCTCCGGTGGACGCTGGGCATCTCTGGGGGAAGCCCTGGCCGGATTCGGGCTGTTTTTTCTGGGGCTGGACCTGCTCAAGGACTCCCTCGGCGGTTTTGCGACGGGTCTTAGTGCCTCTGTGGGGGGCGGTGACGGTGATCACTGGCTGGTGTACCTGGCCATCGGCTTCGCCATCACCCTGCTGACCCAGTCCTCTTCGGCCACCCTGGCCATCGTGCTCACGGCAGCCGGCACGGGTGTAATCAGTGTTGAAGCCGGCGCTGCCAGTGTTATCGGAGCCAGCGTTGGCACCACTTCTACCGCCGCTGTCGCCGTCGTCAAGGCGACCGCCAGTGCCCGTCGACTGGCACTCAGTCATATTCTGTTCAATGTGGTGGCCGGGCTGGTAGCTCTGGCGATCATGCCGCTGGTACTGGGGCTGGCTGCGTTGCTGGCCGAGGCCCTGGATGTGGAAGGCAATCCAGCTATCCTGCTGGCGGCATTCCATACGCTGTTCAAACTGATCGGCGTATTGATTTTGCTGCCACTGATACCCCGGCTGGTGCGGGTACTGGAACGGTTCTTCCGCAGCGAGGAAGAGGATCTGTCGCGCCCGCGTTATCTTGACCAGACCCTGACCTCGACCCCGGAACTGGCGGTGGGCGCCCTGTACCAGGAGCTGGAGCGAATGGCTGCGCTCGTCACAGGGCTGGCCCACGCGGCGCTCACAAGAGAAGGGATGTCCGAAGCGGCGGGCGCTCGTCAGTCGGCCGCCATCCACAGTCTGCATCAGGCAATCACAGCTTACACTGCCAGAATCCGGACTGAAAAAATGACGGCCGGGTTGGTGGAGCAGCTTACGGCGGCGGTGCGGACGGCCCGCTATCTGCAAGAGGCCGCCGCCCAGGCAAAAAGCGCGATCCGGATTCGGCGATCGCGGGGTGTCTTACCGGGCGAAAACGTACGGCCACAGGTGGACCGGTATCTGGAGACTCTCAATTATCTGGTGACTCAGGACACCGCCTCGCCGGCGACGCTGCCACAGGCCGAAGCCCAGTACCAGGCAGCCAAGGTGACGATCCTGCAAGCGGTGGTCAAGGGCGAGCTGGGGGAGGATCTGGGTCAGACCATGCTCGATGACCTCAGCGACCTGCGGCGGATGCAGGACCAGATGGCCAAGGCCCGGGCAGCCCTGTTGGCCACCGATGCGGAGTTACTCCCGGCGCCGGCAACCACGTGACGACGTTCAGTTTCCCTCGACCCGACGGGCCGGGGTCAGATCCAGGGTACGGATCAGTGGCAGCACCAGAAGGCCATAGGTGATCATGATCAGTACGCTATGGCGGATATCACCCGTAAAGTCGGCCACGGCACCGCCTGCCATGGGTACCGCGAACGCGACGGTATAGCCGACCAGAAACGTGCCCGCAGAAAGCCGTCCGGTCTCCCCCGGGCGGCTCAGTAATGGCGGCAGGGCCACCAGCAGAATCAGCAGGATGCCGGATGCAAAACTCATCAGGGTAGCGCTGGCAATAGCCCACCATCCCGTCATCAGAACGGCGCCGGCTGTCCCGGCCACACTGATCACGGCGGAAACCAAAATGTGGGTCCGTCGCCCGACCCAGCGGCGGGCGGCCTTCAGCATGATCAGCGACGCGAATACCTGTGCGATGTTGTAGACGAACAGTCCCCTGGACAGTTTTTCAAAATGGCCGGTCTGCTCCAGCAGATTGCCCATGTAGGCGTTAAGGCCGAAGAACATGGAGCTGGAAACCCCCAGCAACAGACCGATTTTCAGCGTCAGCGGATTGGACCAGTCCGGTAACCAGGCCGCTCGCTGCAACGGTCGGGCCAGATCCCGTTTGGGGATGAACAGCGCCGCTGCGACGGCCAGTGCCGGCAGCGACCATGCCAGCAAGGTCATGCGCCAGCTGCCATCCATCAGCGGCATCAGAACCGGCAGCGTGACGCCGGCCCCCACGAACTCCCCCATCAACATGCCATTCATGTAAATGGCGGTTCCCATGGCGATGTGCCGGGGCTGCAGCCATCGAGGCAGCAGCGCAGGCAGAGCAGGCTGCATCATGGCAACCCCAAGGCCCATCACCGCACTGGCCAGTAGCAGGGTAACAATCTCCGGAGCCAGCCCGCGGGCTGCGGACCCCAGAGTCATGATTACAATGGCCAATACCAGCGTATTGCGGGGTCCCAGGCGTGAAATTGCCAGCGAGCCAGGCATGGCGCCCACAGCCAGCATCAGAATCGGAAGGGTAGTCAGCGCACCGGTCAGGGTCTGGTTCAGGCCCAGGTCATTGCTGATATACGGCGCCAGCGGCGGCGCGACCAGAATGGGTACCCGCAGGTAGAGTCCCGCCAGCCAGAGCAGCACCGCCACCGGCAGCAGGCGCGCTGGCGGTGGCGGCGTGTCAGCGGTATGAGGAACCGCCATGTCGGACCGGATCAGTTGTCGCTGGTGTCAGGCAGATAGGCGCCATCGGCGTCATGGATTTCCTGACCGGTCACCGGCGGGTTAAAAGCGCAGATCAGGCGCATATCTTCGGTACCGCCGTAGACCGTGTGTTTATCGTGGTTGTTCAGCGCGTACAGGGTGCCGTCGGTGATCTCATGCACTTCACCGGTGGCCAGATCCTTGATACGGCCGTTTCCACCAACGCAATACACGGCTTCGAGGTGATGCTTGTACCAGAATGTGTGCTCGGAACCGGCCTTGATGATGGTTTCATGGAACGAAAACCCCATGCCATCCTTTTTCAGCAGCAACCGGCGGCTGGTCCACTCCTTGTCGCTGACTTCGCGTTCCGTGCCAATAATGTCTTGAACTCTAACGATTTTCATGGGTAAACCTCGCGAATATATGGGTCAAATGGAGGGAAATGATCCGCACAGTATAAACATTAGACCTCTATAGATTTCAACCCGTGCTTTCCCTGCGCCACCGGTTATAACCTTCCAATGCGTCATGAACAGCGGCGACGAATTCCTGAGTTTCCTTGTGGTTAAGCCTGCCCTGCTTGCGAAGCCTGACCAGCAGCCGTTGCAGTGCTTTGCGACTGTCGCCTGCCAGCGTCTCAAGCCAGTGACTGTCGGATGGCGGCAGCGCCAGGGGATCGCGTCCGGCGTGATTGCGCTGGCTGATGTGCCACCAATGGTCCACCGCCCGGCCTAACACAATATAGCCGAACTGCAGGTCCTGAACCGGGCCGAATGTAGCTGTTTGCAGTTCACCGGCGCCCTTCAGGGTCTTTGGGCTAAGCATACGCACGGCCAGCCGGTCGCCGTAAAAATAACTGCCAGCGGCGCCCAACAGCCCGCCAATCAGCGCGCCGGCACCCAGCGAATGGCCCAGGGTCAGGGCATCTATGCCAGCCCCGCCAACCGCCCCGGCACCGAAGCCGGCGGTAGCGAGGTAAGTTTTACTGACGCCCCAGGCCTGCCGTGTCTCTTCGCTGAACAGGTCGTGGTTATGATGCCAGTTCAGGGCGGCCTCCTGGCGGGCAATGCGGTGGTGCTGGTAGAGGGCCTCAATATCTTTCCGCAATCGCTCCTCACGGTCCCGCTGAGCCTGATACCACCGGTCCCGTAAGCCGCTTTCCAGAGCGCCGTCGCCGAATGTCAGGCTTTTTGGCCGGGTGCTGGACTCGCGGTGAGTGAGCATTTCTGCCAGTGCAGCGGCGATTAACCGGGCCGAGTGCCACTGGCGATCCTGCCGCTGGCGGGTAAGAAATCCGGTGGCATCCTGCAGGGGCTGCTCCCAGTCTGGCCGCAACTGGCCAAACGCTTTCAGTAGGCCAAGATGTTGCTCAAACGGGGCGCGAACGGCGTCGAAACTCCGCACAATCTGGAAGAACTGGCCCAGGGCGGCCTGCCAGCTGGCGGTGTGGTCACCGGGGCCTATCCTGTTGATCAACGCCAGGCTGGGCTGGCCGGTCCAGCGCAGAATCGTCATCTCCGCTTCCTGCTCGGCGGTATAGGGTATCGAGCCGTCCACCACATAAATGATTCCAGCGCCCTGGATGATTGGTGTCAGCAGCTCACATTCATCCTGAAAGCGGGGGTTATCCCGGTGCTGATGGACAAACGCCGCCACGGTCTCCGGCCGGTCCGAGGCTGACAGGCTGTGTGCCCGGAGCCACTCCAGTACCCGCCTGGGTCGCTGGAAGCCGGGTGTATCCACCAGCGTATACAGAGTGCGGCCGTCGACCTGCAATGGATAGGCCTGGCTTTCGCGGGTGGTGCCCGGCTCAAGCGCGATGGCGATGCGATCGTTCTGGGACAGGGTGGCCACCACGCTCGATTTGCCCCGGTTGGGATGCCCCACCACCGCAAAGGCCGGCGCCTGCTGATCGGTACGCACTGCCGAACCCTGGTCACTCACGACGGGACCTCCATGGGCTCGACTGCCGCGACCTGAACACCGCTTCCAATCCGCTCTGCAAACCTTAGCCACTGGCCCAGCTTCTGGTCGTCAGGACGAAGCGTCGGGTCCTGGGCCACCGGAAGCAGAATCATCCTGCGCTCCGGCAGATAATCCCCTGCTTCTTCGATGAAATCCGCCAGCTCTGCGGTGGGTGGCTCCCAGCTTCGGGTAACCAGCAGCAGCGGCTCGTCATCATCGGCACGACGGGCTGACAGCTGCCCGAGGGTGTCCCGGTCGGCCTGCAGGGTCTGGTTACCACCGGCCCGGGCTAGCGGCAGAGAGGAATCCGGTAACAAGCCAACCGCCGTGGCGCCAGCCCAGCTGACCATCAGTGCTGTTGTGGGCACTGGTATCGTTACGGACTGATGGTGCCCCGGCAATTGCCCGCCGTCCGCGGTTTCGGCTCCGGTATCCACCGACGGTGTTTCCATACGCCACAACAGTGCCTGATAACCCGGATGCCGTTTCAGCGCACGGCGGCTTTTACGTCGCAGATCCATCACGGCTACCCCCAGCAGCAGGAGTCGGGGCAGGATCACCCAGGTGAGCCACGCCATGGCAATAAACGGCCACCAGGCGCCCCAGCGGGCGGAATCAATGGCGTTGCCATCGCTGGCCAGGCGGAAAAAACGGGTGTCTTCGACCAGTTGCAGAGAGGGACTTGCAGCCGGCAGCCAGGTCGACCAGGGCGCCGAGACCCAGCTCACCACCCGGTGCCAGGCATCCGCTGAGGTACCGAGGGTGGTGGTCCAGCCAAAAGCCAGGTCCTGAATGACTACCGACACCAGCAAGGTCATGAGGCCGGTAACTCCAAAAACCAGTCCCGACAATTGCGCGGTTCTTGCCATCAGTGGGCCAAACAGCGGCTTTAACGTACTGGCCGGTGCCTGCTCTGGCCGGCGTCGCAGCAGGGCCCCTGTCACCATCGCCCAGGGCTGCCAGCCGGCCACTCCCTGAACAGCGGTGTACAGAGCCAGGAGCAGTTGCACCAGAACGAAGCCGAGGATAACGGTGACATTGATCTGCTGGCCGCCGTCGTAATACAGCAGCCCCGACATGGCGATCACACCCAGCAGTGCGCCCGCGCCGACGAATCCGGCGGTAACGCGACGCCAGAAACGCAATTCCGGTAAAGCATCGGTGTCAGGCGCCGCGCCGCTTAACGCCTGCAGCTGGGCCAGCCAGCGTTGGACGTCCGGCGACCGGCTCTCGGCCGGGCTGTTCAGTCCCAGCCAGTAGCGACGGTCCCGCCGGTGCAGGAAGGCCGATGACTGCTGCTGGTCACGCTGGTACTGACGGTCAAAGGCCAGCAGGGTCTCAAGATGGCCGGGCATGAAGTATCCTTTATAGATGACACCGATCAGGCTACGAGAGTGTAACCGATGCCCTACCATTTGATGAATCTGCGCCATGTCCCGGATGACGAGAGGGATGAAATCCGCGCGTTGTTCGACGAACATGAGATCCGCTATTACGAAACCCCGCCATCCTTCTGGGGTATCAGCATGGGTGGGTTCTGGACCCATGAGGCAAGCGAGGCAGAACGGGCCCGGGGGCTGCTGCAGGACTACCAGGCGCATCGTTTGCAGTCCGGACGCCAGGCCTGGAATGACGCCGTACAGAACGGCATGGGCACCGGCATCTGGCACCAGTTCCTCCGCAAGCCGGTCACGGTGATCGCTGCGTTGCTGGCTCTGGTGTTTATCCTGGGTGTTTCGCT
>CAZHAY010000072.1:0-14694 GCA_964530545.1 uncultured Marinobacter sp. | reverse complement strand
ATTGTCAGCGCCACCTACAACGGCTACGCCCCGGACAGCGCCCGGGCTTTTGAAGCACTGCTCGACAAGCAGGGTCTGACGGAAATCCGGCGCCCGGACCTGCGCTTTGCGGTACTCGGTTGCGGTAACACTCAATGGGTGAACTATCAGGCCTTTCCGCGGCGACTGGACGAGGCCCTGGCTACCACCGGCGCGACCCGGTTGCTGGAGCGCGGCGCGGCAGACGGCAACGGCGACTTTGACGGCGCCGTGGAGGACTGGCTGGGCAAGTTCTGGCAGACCCTGGGCGAAACTTCTGAAGGCGACCCCCTTAGTATTCCACGGCCGGTTACCCTGGTGGACGACCGGCGTACCCGGGCGCAAGTGCTGCCGGCTCAGGCACAATGGCTGACCGTGGTTCACAACCAGGAACTGGTCAGGGACCCTGCCCTGCTCAAGGACTTTACCGGCTCACCCCGGGCTTCTACCCGGGATATTCTACTGACTCTACCGGACGGCATGACTTACCAGACCGGCGACCATCTGGCGGTTTACCCCACCAATGATCCGGCGCTGATTGAGCAGGCCTGCCAGCGCCTCGGCGTCTCAGCCTCTGACCTGATACAGACCAACCGACAGCACTGCCCGGCACACCTGCCCGAGAATACCACCCTGAGGGTCGGCCAGCTGCTTGAGCAATACCTGGAGTTGCAGGAACCCGCCAGCCGGCGCCACCTGAGAGTGCTGGCGGCTCATAGCCCCTGCCCTCACACCCGGAACGCCCTGACTGAGCTGGCGGCTGACACGGATCGCTATCACCATGAGGTGCAGGAGCGGCGCCTGTCCCTGCTTGACCTGTTAGAGCAATATCCGGCCGTGGACCTGCCGCTGGAAGTGTTTGTCGCCCTGTGTCCGCCATTGCGTCCCCGGCTCTATTCCATCGCCTCCAGCGCCCTGGCCCATCCACAGCAGATCCGCCTGACCGCGGGAGCCGTGTCGGCTCCGGCCTGGTCCGGCCGCGGTGAATACCGGGGCGTAGCCACCAGCCTGCTGAAAAACCTGCAGCCGGGGGATCAGATTCTGGCGGAAATCCGCACCCCAGTGCCATCCTTTGCACCTGCGGCTGATCCGCAACAAACCATGATTCTGATCGCAGCTGGTACCGGGGCAGCGCCCTTCCGGGCCTTTATTGAGGAACGAGGCCAGCAGCACCATTACGGCGAGCAGATCGCCCCGAGCCACCTATTCCTCGGGTGCCGTCACCCTCAGCATGACTACCTTCACGGCGAAGACATGGAGCGATGGCAGCAGCAGGGCATCGTCACCCTCCGCCCAGCCTGGTCGGCAGCGAGAGATTTCCCCCATCGTTATGTGCAGGACGCCCTGTGGGCGCAGCGGCAAGAGATCTGGAAACTGCTTGAGCAAGGGGCGCCGGTCTACGTCTGCGGCGACGGCAGCCGAATGGCCCCCGCCGTGCGGGATTGCCTGATCCGGATCGCCGAAACCTGCGGCGACCGGTCACGGGAGGAAGCTTCTCAGTGGCTACAGGAACTGATGCAGAGCGGTCGCTATCGGCAGGATATTTTTGGTACGGGGTAGTTGAAGAATACCTAAGACTGCTGTCAGGGCCGCCCGAAACGGTTCGGCGGCCATTTAGCCGACGGCCACCGTCGGATTACCCTCAACAATCTTGCCCCCATGGACCGTGGCATCGCCGATCCGGGCGACGGCCTTGCCGTTGACGAAGACGGACGATGAGCCCTTGGCGATGGTGTCGGACGGACCGCGACAAACGAGGGTGTCACCCACACGGGCTGCAGGCAGACCGCCAACGAAGACATCGGAAGAGCTGGAAACGACGGGGCCTCCGACATGCTTCTTTTTGCCGGTTTTGTCGGGGCACACGTGATAGCTGGTAAGCGTGGCAGCGGGCTTTCCCATCCCGGATTCCTCCATAACGTCCATGTAATGCTGAAGTTGGCAGTATACCCGCCCGTGCCGGTGGGGCCAATGATGGGTTTCGCAATCTGATCAGGAACAGACCGTTAAAGCTTTCCGGCATTCCGGCGATAAACAAACACACAAACGGAAACAAAGCCGCTCTGCCGAATACCTGCAGGATCGGCTACCCTTTGCCGCATACTTCACCGCCACTTCCCGGACGCTACATGACTGAAGCCAGCACCGTACCTCAAAAACTCCTGCTGTTCCGACTGGCCGGACAACGACTGTCGGCCCTGGGAACGCTGAAAATCCGCGAGATCATGCCGACCCAGAGGCTCACCCGGATCCCCCACAGCCATCCGGCGGTGATGGGCACCATGAATTTCCGGGGCTCGGCGGTGCCGGTGATCGATATGGCGGCTGCGGTGGGCTATCCGGCGCTGGATGCAGAGGCCCGCAAATCCGCGTCGATTATTGTTACCGACATCCAGCGCCAGGAGATCGGATTTCTGGTGCGCAGCGTTGACCGCATCGTCGAGGCAAACTGGAAGCAGGTTCAGGCGCCGCCCCGGGCGCTGGGTGATCAGGCGTTTATCACCGGTGTGCTGCAGCTTGGTGATGAGCTGATCCAGCTGTTGGATGTCGAATTGCTGCTGGCCCGGGTTTACCCGGAGTCCATGCGCTCAGCGCCTACGCAGCTGACGGACATTGAGCGGGAAACCCTGCGGGAACAGCGCATTCTGGTGGTGGACGACTCCCAGGTGGCCCGCCGCCAGCTCGCCGACGCGCTGAAGCGGGAAAACATCCCTTATGAGGTGACCGGTAACGGCCAGACCGCCCTCGAGATTATTACGCAAGCCAACCGGGACCAGAAACCGGTGACCATTCTGGTCAGCGATATCGAAATGCCAGGCATGGACGGCTATGAGCTGACGTTCCACCTGCGGGACGACAGCGCGATGCACCAGCCCTACATTATTCTGCACACCTCCCTGAACAGTGAGATGAGCGTAAGCTACGCCCGCCAGGTGGGTGCCAACGAGGCATTGACCAAGTTCGATGCCGAAGAGCTGCTCCGCGCCATGCTCAGGGGAATCGATCACAAGAGCGAGCCCGCACGGGCCTCCCTGCGCTAGCAAACGCGCCTTATGACCTCACAGAGCCGGTCTTGAGGACCGGCTTTTGCCCTTCCGGAGCAAGTCGATATACTCACCGCAGCCAGACATTCCTTTTAACCGCAAGAGTTCACCATGAAAGTACGCGTTATTCCCGTGACCCCCTTCCAGCAGAACTGCACCCTGTTGTGGTGCGAAGACTCCGGCAAAGGCGTTGTGATCGATCCGGGCGGCGAGATGGATCAGATCATGGCGGTAGTGAAGGAAGAGGGCTTCGGGCTGGAGAAAATCCTGGTCACCCACGGCCATATTGATCACGCTGGCGGTGTCGCGGCGCTGATGGCGCAGACCGGCCTCCCGGTGGAAGGTCCCCACCGGGATGATGAGTTCTGGATTGAAGGGCTGCCCATGCAGAGCCAGCGCTTCGGCTTCGCCCACGCGGACCGCTTTACCCCGACCCGCTGGCTGAAAGACGGCGACCGGGTAACGTTCGGTAATCAGGAACTGGAAGTGCTCCATTGCCCGGGCCACACCCCCGGTCACGTCGTGTTCTTCCACCGGCCCACCGGCTTCGCCCAGGTCGGGGATGTGCTGTTTAATGGCTCCATTGGCCGTACAGACTTCCCCAAGGGGGATCACGACCAGTTGATTCGCTCAATCCGCGAGAAGCTCTTTCCGTTAGGTGATGATGTTCAGTTCGTACCCGGTCACGGCCCCATGTCTACCTTCGGACACGAGCGACGGACCAATCCTTTTGTGGCGGATCATCGAGGGTAGTTTCCCGTAGTCCTGGGGCACTCAGGGCGAACGGGATAAAGACACGGACAAATGCTTACCTATTGACACATAAATAGACTTAGATCAAACCCCGAATCGTTTCAAAACGCACCCTTCTGGTTATACTCTCTGAATAACAATTAAAAATTATTCACACTCGGAGTATGCCATGGCTTTCGGTAACGCTTTGGGGTTCCGTACCCGCATCGCTCTCCCGTTTATTATCACCGCCACCGCTGTGATTGTGCTGGGGATTCTCAGCGTGATCACGGCCCGTAACCTGGTTTCAGACACCCGTTTTCTGGCAGAAAACCTGCTGCCAGCCTCCAGCGAAATTCTCAATGGCGACCGGGACCTCTATCAGGCCCTGGTCGCGCAGAACGGGTATATCCGCGCCCGGGAGAGTAACCACACGGCAGACCACCTGCTGGCGGACTTCCACGAAAACGCCGATCAGGCCCGGGCCCGTATCCTCGATGCCCAGCAGAGACTGACCGGAACGGGATTCGACACCGAGATGGAAGGCTTCGAGGATACCTTCAGTCAATGGCGGACCTCCGCCGAAGCTGCCCTGGCCCGGGCGGAGATCGGCGATACCTATGGCGCCCGGGAGCTGATCAGCGCTGAGACCGATGATCACTTCGACGCCATTCGCGACTATTTCGACCGCACCGGCCAGGTAGCCGACCAGCTTGCCCGGGACCGGGCCGCGGCTGCCTCAACGGAGGGCACCCAGGCAGTTACCATAACGATTGTGGTTACACTGGCTGCGCTAGTGCTGGCGATACTGGTGTTTGTCTTTACCCTTCGCCTGACCATCGCCTCTATTCGCACCCTGCGGGCCCAGCTGGACAACATTGCCCAGGGGGAAGGTGACCTGACCCAGCGGGTGCCGGTGGAGAACAACGACGATCTGGGTCAACTGGCGCAATCGTTCAACGCCGTGCTCGCGAACCTGCAGAGCATGATCCGGACCATTCAGGCGCTGTCAGAGCACCTGTCCACCGGCGCCAGTCAGTTGCAGCAGTCTGCCAATGACAACCGCGACGGTGTCTCCCGTCAGACCGAATCCATCAACATGGTCGCGACAGCCATCAACGAGATGCAAAGCGCGGTGGAGGAAGTCGCCGGCAACGCCTCACGGGCTGCAGAAGCCACCCGTACCGCTCAGGGGAACGCTCGCACGGGTGGCGACATCGTTGGTGATTCCGGGGATCAGGTGCGCATTCTGGCGCAGCAGATCAATCGCGCGGTAGAGGTGATTCGCAAACTGTCGGAGGACTCAGACAATATCGCGACGGTTCTGGATGTGATCCGGGGCGTCGCGGAACAGACCAACCTGCTGGCCCTGAACGCTGCCATCGAGGCGGCCCGGGCCGGAGAGCAGGGGCGGGGGTTTGCAGTGGTAGCGGACGAGGTGCGCACCCTCGCCCAGAGGACCCGGCAATCCACCGAAAATATTCAGGAAATGATTGGCGCCCTTCAGTCCGGGGTCGCGGATATTGTGTCAGTGATGGAAACCGGCAGCCAGCAGGCGGTTGCCACGGAGAAGCTGGCCGCCGATGCAGAGACGGAGTTGTCCTCCATCCTGCAGGCCATGAATGATCTGACCGACGTCAACTCCAGTGTAGCCTCTGCTACCGAGCAGCAGACCCAGGTGATCGATGAGATCAATCGCAATATCACGGATATCAACGAGCTGGCCCACGAGAGCGACAGCCGCTCCGCCGACCTGAGTTCCCTCAGCGAGACCATGGCGGGCTATGCTCAGAAGCTGACGGACCAGGTAGGCCGGTTCCGGGTCTAGGCCAGCCGCCTGCGCTACGGGAAAGGCCTGGTTCCCGTAGCGCTGTCGGGCTAGATCCCGGCCACGTCGGCTTTCAAAGCAGCCGCCTCCTGCGCTTCCCGATGGCGGTAAATGCGCGAGGTCAGTTCTTTATAACGACGGATGATGCCTTCGATCCGGATCAGGCTGTCGGTCACGGTCTCGGAGTTTTCGTCACTGAAGCGAACACCGTAGATCCGCCGGTCACCCAGCTCACGGACATTGGCGATCTCGGCCAGCGCCTTCTCCACCACAAAGTCACCGGTTTCGGTGGTCAGTCGCAGGCTCATCTGGAACTCATCGCCCGGGCTCAATGGCACAGACCCGGTGAATGCGAGCCCCCGGTCGTTAAAATCCAGCACCCGGACTGTCAGCCAGTCCCTTCCAAACATCTTCTTCCTGATGCCCACCCGGGCACTGATCTGGATGGACGGCAAACGTTGCCGGCTCCGACGCTCTTGCATACTGCCCCCTTACTGCAAATTGTCGTTATTTTGGGACCTTTTACGGGATGTCTCAATTTATCAGAGTCCGGCAAAGGATGAACCCGGCACAGGCGGATGCAGATCACGAATTGCGATTTTTTCTCTGGTGCTGCCGCAAACTGAAATACCCATCCCGGTTAATGGGACTTTGCGAACGGTGGAACTAGTGGCAAACTGATCCGCTTAGCATCGTAATCAATAAGCAACTAATGCCAGAATCCATCGAACAGCTTCAGCAACGCTACGGATCCCGTTATAAATGGTGGGTCATGCTGACCGTTATGGTTGGCACCATGACCATGTCACTGTCGTCCACCATCGTTAACGTGGCGCTGCCGGACATCATGGAGACCTTCGCGGTAAGCCACACCATGGGTCAGTGGCTGGTAACCGCGTTCCTGGCGAGCATGGCGATCGGCATGTTGCTGAACATCTGGATGGTGGACAGGTTTGGCCCCCGCACCACCTATATGGGCGCGCTGGTGATCTTCGTGGTGGCTGCTTTGGCCGGCGGGCTGGCGGTCAATTTCAGCATGCTGGTGCTGGTACGGGTCGTCCAGGGCTTAATCGCCGGCATGGTACAGCCCCTCGCCATGCTGATGCTCTATGCGGTCTTTCCGGTAAGTCAGCGGGGGCAGGCGATCGGGCTTTACGCCATGGGCGTTGTGCTCGGGCCATCCGCCGGACCGGTCGCGGGTGGGGTGCTGGTTGACTGGTGGTCCTGGCGTGCGGTCTTTCTGGTCGTACTGCCCTTCTGTATTTTCGCGTTCTGGCTGGGCCGCAGCTTCCTGTCCCGGCCCGAAAGCACGCCACAGGTTCATCGGCGCCTGGACGTTGTTGGCCTGACGCTGCTCAGCGGCTGGATGGTCCTGCTTCTCTGGGCCCTGTCGGAAGGGCCTCATCTGGGCTGGGCCAGCCTGCCGGTGATCGCAGGCCTGGCAGCGGCCGCCGTGCTGTTTATTATATTCACCGTGCATCAGCTTCGCAGTCGCACCCCGCTGCTGGCCCTGCGGATATTCCGCTATGCCGGGTTTACGCCGGCTTTCCTGGTCGCGGTACTGACCGGCGCCGGCCTGTTTGCCTCGGTCTACCTGCTACCGATCCTGGTGCAGACCGGAATGGGGGAATCCGCCTCTGCTGCCGGCATGTTGCTGATGCCCTCGGGCGTCGCCATGGCGCTGGCGTTTCCCATCATCGGCCGACTCACCGACCGGCTACTGCCTAAACTGCTGGTGGCACTCGGCCTGGTATTGTTCGCTGTGTCGAGCCTGATTCTCAGCGAGATCCGCCCCGGCAGCTCACTGATGCTGATCGCCCTGCTGGCCGCTGTCGGCCGCGTCGGGCTGGCCATGACCATGCCACCGGTGGTCGTTGGCGCAGTCAGTATCGTGCCCCAGGAGATGGTCAACCAGGCCACAGGATTAATCAGTTTTGCCCGGCAGTTTGGCGGCTCCCTGGGGGTCGTGGTGTCAGCAATTCTGCTGCAGGAGGGCACGCAATGGACCGCAGCACTGGGTGTTCCGGCGGCCTTCCCCGGCTATCAGGATGCCTTTATCCTGATGGCGCTGCTCTACCTGATCGGGCTCTACCCCATGGCCCGTATGAAAACACCGGCGCGGGAGGAGCGAAAACAACCACCGGCAACCTGACTAGGGTCAGCAGAGGTTCCGTCACCCTCAGGGTTTGATGTATGGTGAATGTGCCGCTCAGGAAAAACGTCTCATCAATAACCAGGGAACAATAATAATGATCCTTACTGATTTGCCGGAACAGAGCCTCGAACGCTTTGGCGAATACACCATGCTGTACGCCGGAGAGCGGGAAGTCACCAATCAGGAGCTGCAGGACAGCGCCAACCGCCTCGCCAACGGCCTGCGTGACCTGGGTGTGAAGCCCGGAGACCGGGTGGTCGTCTGCATGCCCAACAGCCCCGAAGTCTTTATCGCTTATCAGGCCATACTCCGCGCCGGCGCGATCGTGTTGCCGGTGATGTTCGTGCTGCACCCCCGGGAAATCGGCTTTATCCTGCAGGCCTCCGGCGCCAGCGCCGTTATCACCAGCCAGAGCCTGCTGCCCGCTATTGAACAGGCCACCTCCGGCATGGAAACACCGCCGAAACTGGTGGTCGCCGGTATTGCCCAGAACCAGCCCAGCCCCAACGCCGGCATTCCCTGCCAAAGTCTGTGCTCACTGATGGCAGCCGCCGACCCGGACATCCGCATACCGGATATCAAGGAAGACGACGTGGCCGTGATCCTATACACGTCAGGCACCACCGGACAGCCCAAGGGCGTAATGCTGACTCACCGCAACCTGTACAGCAACGCCGCGGCGGCCGTACAGCTGGCCGACGAAGCCGGTGACGAAGCCGGCACCACCATCGGCGTACTGCCGCTGGCCCATATCTACGGCTTCACCATGGCCAACACCCTGTTCCTGCGGGGCAGCAGCGTCGTTATTCTGCCCAAATTTGAGCTACGGACCGTCTTCGAAGCCATCGAAAAACACAAGGTCACCGGCTTCAGCGCAGTCCCGGCCATGATCTATGCAATGACCACCGCGCCGGAAGCGGACGAATACGACCTGTCGTCCCTGGACTCCGTAGGCTCCGGATCGGCGCCACTGCCGGTGTCATTGATCGAAGCCTTCCGCAAGCGCTTCAACGCCGAGATCTACGAAGGCTATGGCCTGTCAGAAGCCGCACCGACCGTGTCCGCCCACCGCAAGGGTGAGCCCGTCAAACCCGGCTCCGTCGGCCGCGCCTTCCCGGGCGTTGAACTGCGCATCGCCGACGACCAGGGCAACCCCTTACCCACCGGCGAAGTGGGTGAGCTGCTGGTGCGGGGCGAAAACATCACTCCGGGCTATTACAAAAATGAGGAAGCCACCCAGGCCGCACTGCAGAACGGCTGGCTCCACACCGGCGATGTTGCCCGGCTGGATGAAGATGGGTACCTTTACATCGTCGATCGCAAGAAAGACCTGATCCTCCGGGGCGGATTCAACATCTACCCGAGGGACCTGGAAGAGCTGATCTCCCGGCACCCCGCCGTGGCCGAAGTCGCGGTAGTCGGCGTTCCGTCAGAACGCATGGGTGAAGAAGTGGTTGCCGTCGTGGTACGCAACCCCGAAGCCGATAAGCCGATTAGCGAAGAAGAATTACTGGCCTTCTGCCAAGAGCGGCTGGCCAAATACAAGACCCCCCGGCGCGTCGTATTCATGGATGTCATGCCCCGCAATGGCGTTGGCAAGATACTGAAAAAATCCCTGAGGGAGCAGGTCGCCGAGCAGGTGGAAATAGATTAAACGCTTTGCCTGCCGGGTCGGGGGGGAGCTTCCGGAACAGTCAGAAAAACGAAAGTTTTTCGTTCCGAAAGCGCCACCCCACCCGATAAACAAGGCCACCCTAAAAAGAAGAACGACCCCCAAATGAACAAATCCCCAACCATTATCCCCTTTGACCAAGGCATCTACGCCATAGACACCGAATTTGCCGACACCCGCCTGATGGACGCCAGCCACCTGATAGTCGATGACGGCGAGGCAGCATTTGTAGACGTCGGCAGCAACTTCTCCATACCCAAACTGCTGGCCGCCCTCGACGAACTCCGCATCACCCGGGAACAGGTACGCTACGTGTGCGTCACCCACGTGCACCTGGACCACGCCGGCGGTGCCGGACAAATCATGCAGGACCTCCCCCGGGCGACACTCATCGTCCACCCCCGGGGCGCCCGGCACATGATCGACCCCAGCGCCCTGTACGAAGGCGCCCGCCAGGTCTACGGCACCGAAATGATGAAGCAGCATTATGGCGAACTGATCCCGGTACCGGCGGAGCGCGTGCTGGAAGTCCGCGATGGCGACACCCTGCCGCTGGGTAAGCGCACCCTGACCTTCCTCGATACCCCCGGCCACGCCCTGCACCACTACTGCCTCTATGACCAAAAGGCGCAGGCGGTGTTTACCGGAGACACCTTTGGCATCTCCTACCGGTCGCTGGACACCGACGAGGGTCCGTTTATCTTTCCGGCGGCAACGCCCGTACAGTTTGATCCACCTCGGGCCCATGAGTCCATCGACCGGATCTGCGCCCTGAAGCCCCGCGCCATCTACCTGACCCACTTCAGCGAAGTCACCGCCATCGACGATCTGGCGCAGCAACTCCACAGCGACCTGGAAGCCTATGCCGCCATTGGCCGCAAGCACATGGCGGCGAGACCGGACGATCAGGCCATTCGCAGGGATCTGAAAACGCGATTTGCAGAACGACTGAACACCCATGGGCTCGCAATGGATGACGCCGCCCTGGAGCAGGCCCTGGGCATGGATATGACGCTAAACGCCCAGGGCATCGCCGTCTGGTCAGCACGCCAATTTAAACGTTCATCCGCAACAACTGGCACACCCCAATAAACATAAAAGGCCCCCTATATGAAACTCAAGGATTCCGTAGCCATCATCACCGGTTCGTCCTCCGGCATTGGCGCAGCCATCGCACGTCTGTTTGCCGAGTACGGCTGTCACGTTGTCATTAACTACAGCAATAACGAAGCCGGCGCCCAGGCCGTTGCCGAAGACTGCCAGCGACATGGTGTGAAAACACTGGTAGTACAGGCCAATGTGGCCGAAGACGCGGACTGCCGCGCGTTGGTGGACGCCACCCTGGAAGCCTTCGGACGGGTGGATATTCTGATCAACAACGCAGGCACTACCAAGTTCTGCGAGCACAGCGATCTGGACGGACTCAACAAGGACGACTTCCTCAACCTTTATGCCGTCAATACCGTTGGCCCCTTCCAGATGACCCGGGCCGCTGAAAAGGCGCTCCGTGCTAATGGTTCAGGCCACATCATCAATATGGCCTCCATTGCGGGCCTTGCCGGTGTGGGCAGCTCCATTGCTTACGCCGCGTCCAAGGGCGCACTGGTTACCATGACCCGTTCCCTGGCCCGGGTGATGGGACCGGAAGTCCGGGTCAATGCCGTATGCCCGGGCTTTGTTCAGGGCGAGTGGCTCAGGAAAGGCCTGGGTGAAGACACCTATGACGCTCTGCTGGAAAAAACGAAACGTGCGGCGCCCCTGCACGACACCGCGTCTCCGGAGACCGTAGCCGATGTTTGCCTGGGGCTGATTATCGGCGGCGATCTGACGACCGGCGAAACCATACTGATCGATGGCGGTGCCCACCTGGGCGCAGCGCCCGTTCGCCGGTAACCGAGGAGTGAGCGATTTCATGAGTGATAAACCCAGTATCCTGATTGTTGGCGCCGGTGCCATCGGCAGCTTTTACGGCGCCATTCTCAAAAAAGCCGGCTGCAATGTAAGCACTGTGCTGCGCTCCGAGTACGAGGCGGTCAAAGCCAATGGGATCCAGATCTCCAGCCCGCTGGGAGACCTGTCCTACCGGCCGGACCAGGTGTACCGCGACGGCGACAGGCCAGAGGCAGTGCCCGACTACCTCATCCTGTGCGTCAAGGTATTACCCGGCGTTGATCGTGCAGAACTGGTGCGCCCCTGGATGGGCGCGCGCACTTGCCTGGTACTGATCGAAAATGGCCTGGATATCGAGCGGGAGCTGGCCGAAGCCTATCCTGACAACCCTGTTATCAGTTGCCTCGCATTTATCGCCGCCAGCCGCACCGGCCCGGGCGTGGTTGAGCATAAGGCCTACGGCAAGCTGGTCATGGGCCGCTATCCCGAAGGTATCGATGATCATTGCCGGGAACTGTCCCAGCTGTTTATCGATGGTGGCATCAACATCGACCTGACCGAAGAAGTGGTGGGTGAGCGTTGGCGCAAATGCCTGTGGAATACGCCGTTCAACCCTCTCTCGGTGATCGCCAACGGCGCCGATACGCTCACCATTCTGGATACCGAAGGCGGCGAAGCGCTGATTCGCAATATGATGCGTGAGGTGATTGCCGTGGCTAAGGCCGACGGTTACCCGATAGACGAAAAACTGATCGACCAGAATATCGACGGCACCCGCAAGATGCCGGCGTATAAGAACAGCATGGCGCTGGATTACCTCAACGGTCGCCCCATCGAGCGGGATGCGGTTCTGGGTAACGTCGTTGCCATCGCGGAGCGCCATGGTGTTCCGGTGCCCCACCTGAATACGGTACTGGTCACCCTGCGAATGCGCGCCCGGCTGGAAGGTCAGAGCTAGCCTCGTCCGGCCTGATCAGTTCAGCCACCAGAAGGCGAGGCCGAGAACCGCCAGACCGATCGCAGCCCGCGCCCAATGGCGGCGCGGGCGTGAAGACTCCTGCTGCCCCTGGGCTCGCTGAATCGCCGCCCAGGTATGATCCCCGGCGTAGGTGATATCGGTGTCCTGCATACCCGGGGCCCAGGTACATTCTTTTTCCTTGTGTTTCATGTATATCCCGGTAATTGGTGCTGTCCCAGGCCCTGGCCTGAATTCCGGACAACAGCTTACCGGGACCAACCCACCGGCACCATGGGTGTCTGCGGAACGGACGCACAGAGCATGAAATCCGTCGGATATCACCCAGACGGACGTTCATCAACCGGTGCGCCGTCCTCACACTTAACACAATTCAGCCTGAACCCCAGCATCCCGTCCCGACCTTCTGCGCTGATCACCCAGGGTCGGTTCACCCAGGGCGGCTGGTGCCGGACGTGCTGATTGTGACCACAGGCCAGTTGGGCTACCCAGTGCCCTTCCTCATCCAGATGGTAGCCCGTGATGGGCTGTTCCATGATATCTCTCCTCAACGTTTACCAATCTTAGTCGCTTAACCCGTGGCGTCGACAGCCCAATATGCCGCACTTCAATGCGCGTTATTTGACGTCAGAAGCATGATTCGCCAGCCCCGCAGAACATTGGCATGCCGGGTCTCTGGAGAGACCTGCCGCCTTCACTAGACTGAATTCCTGATAACCACAACAAAAGGAACATGTGAAAAAATGAACCCATTTCGAGGCTTCCAAACGCTTTCCATAACCGCTGCGCTCGCCGCAACCCTGGTTCTCGCCGGCTGCGACAGTTCCTCTTCGTCGGACGATGATGAGCCGGATCAGGGCTCAACCGACCCGGGCCTGTCTGAAGAAGTGGTCCGCCCCATCGTATTCGTACACGGTGGTGCCGGCTCCGCAGCCCAGTACATGAGCCAGGCCATGCGTTTTGCCAGCAACGGCTATCCGCAGGACTATATCTACGCGTTCGAATACCCCGGCACCGCGCCCCACAACCCGGCGGAGCTGGACGCTTTTATTGATAACGTGCTGGCAGAGACCGGTGAAGATCAGGTTTATCTGGTGGCCCACTCCATGGGCACTTTTGTGGGGCATGACGGACCAATTCCACCGGTCATACCGAACTATACCGGTTATCTTATGACACCCGAATACGCGGCCAAGGTCGCCAAATACGTAGGTCTGGACGGCCGCCCTTCAGCAGAATGCCCGGGCGGGGTCCCCTGTATCGGCATTTTTGACGCAAATGACGGCCGGGTACTCGGTTCCCAGACCTACTACCTGGAAGATCAGGAGCATGTGGAGACCGCCACCTCCGCCGAATCCTTCGCCCTGCAGTACAAGTTCCTGACGGGGCAGGAGCCTGCTACCACTGCCATTCAGCCCCAGAGCGATGCCGTATCCATTTCAGGCCGCGCGGTAATCTTCCCGCAGAATACGGGCACTGATGGTGCCACCCTGCAAATCTGGCCCGTGGACCCGATCACGGGTCACCGCAACAGCAGCGACCCGGCGGAAACCTGGGCCATTGGCGCCGATGGTCAGTGGGGGCCGGCGCAACTGGACCCCGAAGGGCACTATGAGTTCACGCTGATCCGGGACGGGCACAGTAACATGCACTTTTACCTGCAGCCGCTCCCCCGGGATACGCAGTTTGTGCGTCTGAACGCCTCCGGCACCGGCTCAGACATTCTCGCCCACACCAATATAAGCGCGGATCACTCAACACTGGTGGTCACCCGCCAGCGGGAGTGGATTGCCGATGCACCGGCGGGTGAAAAGGATGAGCTCTGGATTTCCACCATCAGCCCGCAGTGGGGCGACCAGTCCGAAGTTGATGCCATTGTGAGCGGTGTGGAAAACGACAAGATCGGTCTTCATATCCACGACGACCTCGACACGCAGGCCCGCTCCAGCCTGGAGTTGCTGGACTGGTTCCCGACGATAGCGTTCCAGAGTGGCATTGACGTGTATATGCCGGCCACTCCGCAACCGGATGGCACTATTACACTGCGCAGTGTTCCCCACGGCAATGAGAACGCCGAGCAGATCATCAACGTACCAAACTGGCCGTCAGACACGGACCGGATCTCGGTTCAGTTTAACGACTGGTGGTAATCGCAGCACGCCGTGGCGGAGCGATATTTCCGCCACGGCAGCTGTAAAACTCCTGATTAAAATAGTATGAATTTTTTGAAAAGATGAAATCCTCAACTATCATTTCATCGACGGGCTAGAAGTCTGAGAACGGCAGTCCAGTTGCCCTTCCATGTGTTCGGGAACTGTCCCGAGCAATAAGGATAGGAGGGGAATCTCATGGCTGATGAGAAGAAGAAAACCAGCAAAA
>CAZHAY010000071.1:0-14780 GCA_964530545.1 uncultured Marinobacter sp. | reverse complement strand
AGATGCGTTACGCAACCTCTATGACGGCATTGAGGAAACCGGCGTCATCTCCGCCCTGATCATGACGGCCCGTGGCCGAATCGAGCAGGAGCCGGACTACAGTGCGGTGACTGCTCGCCTGCTGCTGGAGCAGCTCCGCCTTGAAACCACTGGCGCGCTGGGTCTGCCCGTCACGCTTCCCCTTGAGGACGTGTATCCACAGGCACTGGAAGCCTTTATCCATCAGGGCATCGGTTACGAATTGCTGGATGAGGCCCTGGCGGCGTTCGATTTGGAACGCCTGGGCGAGGCGCTGCAGCCCGGGCGCGATCATCAGTTCGGCTTTCTGGGCCTGCAGACCCTCTATGACCGCTACTTCCTGCACTGGAACCAGACCCGGCTGGAATTGCCCCAGGTGTTCTTTATGCGGGTCGCCATGGGTCTGGCCCTGCGGGAGGACGACCCCAACGCCCGGGCCATTGAGTTCTACCATCTGCTGTCCAGCTTCGACTACATGGCCAGCACGCCCACCCTGTTCAACAGTGGAACACGCCACTCGCAACTCTCGTCGTGCTACCTGACCACCGTGCAGGACGACCTGGAAGGCATCTATGGCGCGATCAAAGACAATGCCCTGCTTTCCAAATGGGCTGGCGGCCTGGGTAACGACTGGACGCCGGTGCGGGCGCTGGGCTCGCACATCAAGGGTACCAACGGCCAGAGTCAGGGGGTGGTGCCATTTCTGAAAGTGGTAAACGACACGGCGGTTGCGGTGAACCAGGGCGGTAAACGCAAGGGCGCGGTGTGCGCGTATCTGGAGAGTTGGCACCTGGATATCGAAGAGTTTCTCGAACTCCGTAAGAATACCGGGGACGAGCGGCGCCGCACCCATGATATGAACACCGCTAACTGGGTGCCGGACCTGCTGATCGAACGCATGCGCGACGATAAGGACTGGACCCTGTTTTCCCCCAGCGACGTCAGCGACCTGCACGACCTGTACGGCAACGCCTTCCGCGAGCGCTACGAGCACTATGAAGCGCTGGCGGAACAGGGTCAGATCATCCTGTTCAGGAAAGTTCCGGCAAAGCAGCTATGGCGCAAGATGCTGACGGTTCTGTTTGAAACCGGTCATCCCTGGATCACCTTCAAGGACCCGTGCAACCTGCGCTCGCCCCAGCAGCATCAGGGCGTGGTTCACAGCTCCAACCTGTGTACCGAGATCACCCTCAATACCAGCGCCGATGAAATTGCTGTCTGCAACCTGGGTTCCGTGAATCTGGCGGCTCACGTGGACGGCGGCGAGCTGGACGTACAGCGGCTGGAGCGCACCATCACTACCGCGGTGCGTATGCTGGATAACGTCATTGATATCAACTTCTACGCGGTCCCCCAGGCGAGGAACTCCAACCTCAAACACCGCCCGGTGGGCCTCGGCCTGATGGGTTTTCAGGACGCCCTGTACAAGCTCGGTCTCGCCTACGCCAGTCCGGAAGCGGTGGAATTTGCCGATCTGGCCATGGAACAGATCAGCTACTTCGCCATCCGCGCATCTGCAGAGCTGGCCGGGGAGCGTGGTACCTACGAGAGCTACCAGGGCTCCCTTTGGGATCAGGGTATTCTGCCCATCGACTCCCTTGATCTGCTGCAAGAGAACCGTCGGGACGGGGAGTTCTCGGTGAACCGGGAAAGCCGCCTGGACTGGACCCCGATACGGGAACTCGTCGCCCGCAACGGCATGCGTAACAGCAACGTCATGGCCATCGCACCCACGGCGACGATTTCGAACATTGTGGGCGTGTCCCAGTCCATTGAGCCGGCGTACCAGAACCTGTTCGTCAAATCGAACCTGTCCGGCGAGTTTACCGTGGTCAACCCCGCCCTGGTCCGGGACCTCAAGGCCAGGGGCCTGTGGGACAACGTGATGGTCAACGATCTCAAGTACTTCGACGGCAGCGTGCAGCAGATCGACCGCATCCCCGACGACCTGAAGGCCCGCTACGCGACGGCCTTCGAGATCGACGCCCGCTGGCTGGTCGAGGCCGCCGCCCGCCGTCAGAAATGGCTCGACCAGGCCCAGAGCCTGAACCTTTACATGGCCGAACCCAACGGTCGCAAGCTGGACGAGCTGTATCAGCTGGCCTGGGAGCGGGGCCTGAAGACCACCTATTACCTGCGTTCTCTCGGAGCCACCGGGGTCGAAAAAACCGCACCGGTGGCGGCGCCTCAACCGCAGGTCTGTTCCATTGATGAGCCTGATTGCGAGGCCTGTCAGTAATTAATTCGTTTTGCCACGGAAACTGTTTTTATTCCGTGTTCTTCCGTGGATTCCGTGGCAAAAACAAGCTTTAAAGGAGAGAACCACCATGCTCAACTGGGACGATGAACCCCAAATCACCCCCAACGCCTCCGCCAGCGAAGGCCCGGCTCCGGTGAACGTTGACGACAAGCGCGTCATCAATGGCGAAACCGACATCAACCAGCTGGCCCCGTTCAAGTACCCCTGGGCCTGGGAGTACTTTATGAACGCCAACAAGAACCACTGGACGCCGCTGGACGTGAACATGTCCCAGGACGTGCACGACTATCATCACCGCCTCACTCCGGCAGAAAAGCACGTCTACGAGAACGTCCTCGCCTACCTCACCACGTCTGACATTCTTGCCATGCGCAACATTGGACTGGCAGTGATGGAGAAAATGAGTGCGCCGGAGCTGCAGATCTACCAGGCCCGGCAGGTGTACGAGGAAGCCATGCACACTTGGGCCTACCAGCACTGCATCGAAACCCTCAACCTGGACCAAAGCGAGATCTACAACCGCTATCGGGTGGTGCCGGAAATCAACGGCAAGATACGCATGGCCAACCGGCGCCTGGACGCCGCCATGCGGTCCGACCTTAACCTGCGCAATCGGGACGACCTGCAGGAATTCATTATGTCCTACCTGTTCTTTGCCGCCGTGTTTGAGGGTTGCTGGTTCTACAACGGCTTCAGCCCCATCTTCGCGTTGCAGCGCCGGGGCCTGATGCGAGGCACGGGCGAGCAGTTGCAGTACATCCTGAGGGATGAAGCCATGCACTTTTCTTTCGGCCTGAAAGTGGTCAACCAGATTCTGGAAGAGGAAAACATCACCCTGGACCCCAAAGCCGTCCGGGACATGTGGGTGGAATCGGAAGCGGCAGAGAAAGCCTACGCCAGTTACATTCTCCGGGAGCCCATTCTGGGTTATTCCGCAGAATACCACTGCGAGCAGTTCCGTTTTGTCGCCAATCGCCGGGCCAGAACCGTTGGACTGGATGAGCCATTCCCGGGCGCTAAAAACGTCTCACCCTGGCTCGATGAACAGGCAACCCTGCGTAAGGAGAAGAATTTCTTCGAAACCCGGGTGATTGAATATCAGACCGGAGCGCAGCTGGAGTGGTAGCGGGCCAATTTACGATCCGAAATTGTCCGGCCACGCTTTCAGCACGGGTGAAATAGGCTAGCATGGGAATACCAACAGATGGGGTTCCCTGTGCCTGACGATCTGCCGAAACTCTTCAACACCCGTGCGGCTGGCGCTCACTGATGAGCTATCTGGCCGCCTACGGGAGTCTCTTCCTGGCTGCCTTTGCGGCAGCCACTTTCTTTCCGTTTCAGTCCGAGGCGCTGTTGGTCGCCTTACTGGTTGCCGACACCTATTCGGTGGTGTTGCTGCTGCTGGTGGCTACTGCAGGGAACGTGCTTGGCTCAATAGTTAACTGGTACCTGGGCCGGTACATAGAGAAATTCCGCTATCGGCGCTGGTTTCCGTTCAAGCAGGGCAGTCTGGAAAAAGCGCAGCGTCATTATCATCGATGGGGCCGCTGGAGCCTGTTGATGAGCTGGGCGCCGTTCATCGGTGATCCGCTGACTCTGATCGCCGGAATTATGCGGGAACCCTTTCGCAGCTTCGTACTGATCGTCACCATTGCGAAACTGGGTCGGTATATCGTGACCGCCTTGCTGACCTTCGGCTGGCTGGCGCTGTAGAAGATTGACCTGATCTTCGAGAGCACCTATGTTGCGTATTGCTACAGTCGTTATCGTTATGAATTAATGGGAATATTCCATGGCAAGGCTGCTGTTATTGATCGCGTTGCTGGTCCCGCTTATGGCGGTGGGCGAGGACCGGATACTGAAAGTAGGCTATATTGACTTCCCCCCTTACCAGTTTCGGAATGCGACCGGCGAGCCCGACGGCCGCTTCATCAGGCTGACGCGGCAGGTGGCCGAGGAAGCCGGCTATGAACTGGAATTCCTCTATCTCCCGGCCGCCCGGGTTTACCACTACCTGGAGAGCGGCAATATCGATGTCTGGCAGGGGTTCAGCGGTAACCCCGCCCTCGGCGAACAGGTGATGGAAAGCCGAACCGTCCCGATTCGGGTCGCCTATGGTGTCTGGTATCTGAGCAGTACGGCTCAGCCCCGTCATTTCCAAGACCTGTATGGCAACACACTGATTACCATCACCGGCTACAACTATGCCGGACTGACCCGTTATTTCAGCCATACCAAAACCCTTCGCGCCGTGAGTACGGCGGATCACCGTTCAGCTCTGGAAATGCTGGAGCGCGGGCGGGGCGAATATCTGCTTAACTATCAGGAACCCGTGCTGAATCTGCTGCTGGCAGAGCCGGTACCGGGCATCCGCTTCACTCCCATGTGGGTGCGGGACGCCGCCTGGCTATTCTCCGATGTCAGTGGGAACGCGGCGACGTGGCGGGACGACTTTGATCAGGCCTGGGAACGGCTTGCCGTGAGCGGCAGGGTCATGTTGATCGACCATGCAGGGCGGAAGGAGATTATGAAGGGAGTACCGCTCTAGGCGTTCCCTTGCCGGGACCGACAGGCCTGACTTTGCTGCTCAAAGGTGCAAATGGCAAGATGGGCTGCAGAACTTTCCCAATCCATCGACAAGCGAGAGCATGACTATGACTGATAACAGCTATATTCCTCCGAAAGTATGGAAATGGGACAGCCAGGGCGGTGGCAAATTCACCAACATCAACCGTCCGGTAGCCGGTCCAACCCATGACAAGCCCCTGCCGGTCGGCAAACATCCGCTGCAGCTTTATTCCCTCGCCACACCCAACGGTATGAAGGTCACCATCCTGCTGGAGGAACTGCTGGAACAGGGGTTTAAGGAAGCCGAGTACGACGCATGGCTGATCCGTATTATGGAAGGAGACCAGTTCTCGAGTGGTTTTGTAGGCGCGAACCCCAACTCCAAGATTCCCGCCATGGTGGACCACAGCGTGACCCCCACCCTGCGACTGTTCGAGTCCGGTTCCATCCTGCTCTATCTGGCCGACAAATTTGGCGCGTTCCTGCCGAAAACTACTCATGGCCGCGCCGAAGCCCTCAACTGGCTCTTCTGGCAGATGGGGAGTGCGCCCTTGCTCGGCGGTGGTTTTGGTCACTTCTATGCTTACGCGTCGGAAAAATTCCAGTATCCCATTGATCGCTACACCATGGAGGTGAAGCGACAGCTGGATGTACTGGACCGTCAGCTGGCCAATAACGAATTTGTTGCCGGCAACGAATATTCCATCGCCGACATGGCCATCTGGCCGTGGTACGGGCAGCTGGTGACGGGCACGCTGTATGAGGCTCAGGAGTTTCTGGAAGCAAAAGGCTACACCAATGTGGTGCGCTGGAGCAGCCAGCTGCAGACCCGGCCGGGTGTCCAGCGCGGCCAGATGGTAAACCGGGCCTGGGGTGATCCTGCCGGGCAGTTGCACGAGCGTCACGATGCCAGTGATTTCGAGCTGCGTACCCAGGACAGACTGGGCGATGGCCAGGCCTGATCCGAAGCTAACGGTGCGGGGCGCATCCGGTCCACGAGAACAGGGTTTCGGTAACGGTCCGCAATATCAGGTATCAGGTTTGCGCAGGGTCAGAATGATGCCGGCGCCGATGATATTGGCCGCTATGCTGCCAATGATAGCCAGCGTGTAGTTCTGGGTGAGGTCGTACGCATAGCCGGCCGCGGTCGGCCCGATCAGCGTTCCCAGCGCAACGCTGGTATAGAGTACCCCGATAATGCTGCTGATATGCCGGCCGCCGAAATAGTCCATTAACAGGGCCGGCATCAGCGCCACGAACCCGCCATAAAACGTGCCGAAGGTCAGCCCGAAGACCGCCAGCGGTACCAGCGTGTCCGCCACCAGCCAGATCAGCAGGCTTGCGGCCATCCCTGCAAAGGCCAGAATCAGGGCCAGCTGGCGGCCAATACGGTCCGCTATGTTGCCCAGCAGGAAGCGTCCCACGGTACTCCCGACACCAATCATGCCGAGCAGAAAAGCCCCCTGGCCAGCGGACATACCCTGGTCGGTGGCAAAGGGCACCAGGTGCACGAAGGGAACAAACAGACCAAATGATGCGATCAGGCCGGAGAAGTAAAGCGCGAGAAATGGCCGTGAACGGATGGCTGTCCGCAGCTCTGTCCCTTCCGGCAGGGCGGTAGAACTGACGGCCGCTGCCGGACCGTTGTCCGGCGCCAGTCCCTTGCTGCGGGGGTCGTTCACAATCAGCAGTGCCATTGCGATTCCCAGGATTGCGGAAAATACGCCCAGCACAATATAGGCATGACGCCAGCCCACCGTACCGATCAGCAATGCTGCCAGCAGTGGCGTTAACAGAGTTCCGACCCCGATGCCGCTGACGGCAAGTCCGGAGGCAAATCCCCGGCGACGGGTAAACCAGCGCTGCACTGTGCCCACGGATGGCACATAGGAACAACCTATACCGAGACCGATACCAAGCCCATAGGCCAGGTAAACCTGCATCAGGTTATCCGCCAACCCGGCCAGTATCAGACCCCCGGACACGAAGACCATTCCGATGATCGCCATGGGGCGCGAGCCGAACCGGTCCGCCAGTGGCCCGGTGATCACCCCCAGCCCGAAGTACAGAAATCCGGCCAGAGAGAACACCAGTGATACGGCCCCCCGGGAGGCATTGAACTCCTGTTGCAGCGCGTCAACAAAGGCACTGAAACTGTAGGCAGCGCCAAAGCCAACAAAGGTAACCGAGAACGCTGCAGCAACCACGTACCATCCGTAAAACACGGGTTTACGGCGGGGTGATGCCGCATCATGGGCGGCCGTATGGGCACCGTCATTCTTTGGAGGCATGAAGGACCACTTGATCGGTAGCTTGTTGTTGTTTTTACTGGATCATAGTGGCCCCGGGTCGACATTTGTGCAAGCCTCAGGGCAGTCGGGCCGGAGCAGGTGGCAGGCAGATCATCAGGCAACAACGGAGCGATGGGTGCGATGAAAGGACTGATTCTGATCCTGGCGGTGGCCGTACTCGTCTGGCTGACGCGCCCCTGGGATTCGTTGCCACCGGAATGGCATCCAGGGGCGCCGGTTTCGATGGATCACCCGATGACCCCGGTGACTCAGTGGAAACTCAAGAGCCTCCATGATGATCCGGAGCAGTGCCGGGCGCTGCTGGCCTCGGTTCCCGAAACCCGTCTGGAACATCTGCCCCTGGAGGATTACACCCCGGTGGAGGGCTGCCCGCTGACCAACGTGGTCCGCGTAACCCGCACCGATCTCACCTACAATCACCGGTTTACCGCCACCTGTCCGCTGGTGGTGGCCTGGGTGATGTTCGAGCAGCAGCAGTTACTGCCGCTGGCGCAGGAACACCTGGGTACGGAGCTGGTGCATGTGGACCATTACGGCACGTTTTCCTGTCGCAATATCTACCACCGTGAAAACGCCCGGCGCAGCCAGCATGCCACGGCCTCAGCGTTTGACGTGGCGGAGTTCCGTTTCGCCGACGGCACCCGGGTTTCGGTCCTGAACCATTGGGACAATGACGAGCATCCGGCCCGCCGGGACTTTCTGCGGGCCACCAGGGACGCCGCCTGTGATTATTTCGGAACGGTGCTGGGGCCGGATTACAACCAGCCCCATGAGAACCACTTTCACTTTGACATGAGCACCTTCGGGCTCTGTCGCTAGGTCACCGCAGCCGCCGCTTTTCGCTCCGGCGCATCCACCACCAGGCCAGCAAGGCGATCACCGACACCGCCAGGATGATCAGGGTCGCCAGGGCGTTGATCTCCGGCGATACTCCCATCCGCACCGATGAAAACACCACCATGGGCAGGGTGGTGGCGCCGGGGCCAGAGACGAAACTGGCAATCACCAGGTCATCCAGGGACAGGGTAAACGCCAGCAGCCAACCGGACACCAGCGCCGGTGCAATCACCGGCAGGGTAATCACCAGGAACGTCTTCAGCGGCGTGCAGCCCAGATCCATGGCGGCTTCTTCAATGGAGCGATCCACCTCCCGCAGGCGGGCGCTGACCACCACTGCCACATAGGCGCTGCAGAAGGTGGTGTGGGCGATCCAGATGGTGGCCATGCCGCGATCCACCGGCCAGCCGATCAGCTGGGCCATCTGCACGAACAGTAGCAACAGCGACAGGCCGGTGATCACCTCTGGCATCACCAGCGGCGCCGTAATCATGCTCGACAGCAAAGTCCGGCCCCGCATCTTTTTAAAGCGGGTGATGACAAAAGCGCATAGTGTACCCAGACCCACCGCCATGGTGGCAGAATAGAAAGCGATACGCAGGCTCATCCACACCGCCGACAGCAGCTGGTCATTAGCAAACAGTGCCCCGTACCATTTGGTGGAAAAGCCCGCCCACACCGACACCAGCCGGGACGCGTTGAACGAATAGACGATCAGCACCACCATCGGCAGGTACAGGAACAACAGGCCGATCACCAGCATAATCTTTGAAAAACCCGGTGCTTTTATCCTAGCCATGCTTTTCCATCTCCCGGGCCTGGAAACGGTGGAACATCACAATGGGCACCAGCAACAGAGCCAGCATCACAATGGCAAGCGCCGAGGCCACCGGCCAGTCGCGGTTATTGAAGAACTCCTCCCACAGCACCTTGCCGATCATCAGCGTATCGGGTCCGCCCAGCAGTTCGGGAATCACAAACTCACCCACCGCCGGAATGAATACCAGCATGGAACCCGCCAGAATGCCGGCTTTGGAGAGTGGCAGGGTAATGGCCCAGAAGGTGGTCAGGCTACGGCAGCCCAGATCCGACGCTGCTTCCAATAGGCGGATATCCAGCTTCACCAGGTTGGTATAGATG
Source organism: uncultured Marinobacter sp. (assembly GCA_964530545.1). Classification (GTDB taxonomy): domain Bacteria; phylum Pseudomonadota; class Gammaproteobacteria; order Pseudomonadales; family Oleiphilaceae; genus Marinobacter. Next base: position 5,645 of record CAZHAY010000071.1, on the reverse strand, counting down.
GGCAGGATCATGAACGGCAGGTAGGCGTAGACGATCCCCAGGACCACCGCGAAGTTGGTGTTCAGCATTTTCAGGGGTTCACTGATCACCCCCAGCCAGATCAGGAAGCTGTTAAGCAGTCCCTGATTGCCAAGAATACCCATCCACGCATAGACCCGGATCAGAAAGGACGTCCAGGACGGCAACATCACCATCAGCAGGAACACCAGTTGCCAGTGTTTCGGCGCCCGGGCCATGGAATAGGCCATGGGGTAACCGATCAGCAGGCACACCAGGGTCGCCATAAAGGCTGTCTTTACCGAGCCCCAGTAGGCGGCCACATACAGGCTGTCCGAGGCGAGGAAGAGATAGTTGCCGAAGTTGACCACCACCGACAGGCTGTTATCGAACCAGCGAAACACCGGCTCGTAGGGGGGGATGGCCATGACCGCCGAGGTCAGGCTGATCTTCAGCACCAGCGCGAATGGCAGCAGGAAAAATACCAGCAGCCAGACGAACGGAAGGCCAAACACCATCCGCCGATGGAACAGCACCGAACGCACCCGCTCGGCCAGAGGGGCAGGGAAGAAAGACCGTTTCATGGGCTCAGTTCCAGAGCAGGATGGGACTGGAGGCTTCCCAGGAGACGTACACCCTGTCGCCCCAGGTGGGCCGCTCGCCCCGCCGTTCCACGTTGGCCATGGTGGCCTGTACCCGCTTGCCACTGGCCAGTTTCACGTAATAGGACGTGATGTCGCCCAGGTAGGCGATGTTGTCCACCGTGCCGCAGCTCCAGTTGGCGTCGCCGTCCGGTTTGTCCGTGGTCAGATAGATCTTCTCGGGGCGCAGGGCGATCAGGGTCTCGGTGGTTTCCGCAGGCGTGGTGACACCCCGGTCGAGAAACACCGGTGCATCCAGCAGCTCGCTGGAGAGTGAAATGCTGTCGGAATGGTCTGCCAGGATGTTCGCCTCAAAGATGTTCACCGAGCCAATGAACTCCGCCGTCATGCGGCTGTTCGGGCTTTCATAGATATCAATGGGGGACCCAACCTGGGCAATCCGGCCCTGGGACATGATCGCGATGCGGCTGGCCATGGTCATGGCTTCTTCCTGATCATGGGTCACCATCAGGCAGGTGACGCCGACTTTCTCCAGGATATCCACCAGTTCCAGTTGCATTTCAGTGCGCAGCTTTTTGTCCAGCGCGCCCATGGGTTCGTCCAGCAACAGCAGTTTGGGCCGTTTCGCCAGCGAGCGGGCCAGAGCCACACGCTGTTGCTGACCACCGGAAAGCTGGTGAGGGCGACGCCGGGCGTAGGGCTCCATTTTGACCAGTTTCAGCATGGCCGCCACCCGTTCGCGAATCTCGCCCCGGGGCAGCCGGTCCTGTTTCAGGCCCAGGGCGATGTTCTGCTCCACGGTCATGTGCGGGAACAGGGCGTAGGACTGGAACATCATGTTAGTAGGGCGCTGGTACGGCGGCAGGGCGGTAATGTCCTGCCCGTCCAGTACGATGCTGCCGGAATCCGGCGACTCGAACCCCGCCAGCATGCGCAGCAGCGTCGACTTACCCGAGCCGGACCCGCCCAGCAGGGCGAAGATTTCACCCTTGTGGATGTCCAGGCTCACGTTGTCCACGGCCAGCGTGCTGTCGAAACTCTTGGAGATGCTCCGGATGCTGAGAAGCACCTCCGCTTGCGCGGAGGTATTGTTGATGATGGCCACCGGTCAGCGTCCGGACTTCACGCTGGTCCAGGTGCGGGTCATCAGGCGCTGGGCGTCCTGAGGCCGGCCTTCCATCAGATACAGCTTTTTCATCACATCCTCGGTGGGATAGATGCTGGTGTCGCCCAGGATCTCCGGGTCGACAAACTCATCCGCTGCCTTGTTGGGGTTGGCATACCACACATAGTTGGTAACGTCGGCAATGATGTCCGGTCGCATCAGGAAGTTCATCAGCGCATGGGCATTGGCGGCGTTCGGGGCGCCGGCCGGGATGGTCATCATATCGAACCACAGCACCGCGCCCTCTTTGGGGATGGTGTAGCGGATGACGTTGCCATTGCTGGCCTCGTCAGCACGGGCAGCGGCCTGAAGGATGTCGCCGGAGTAGCCGGCTGCTACGCACAGGTCGCCGTTGGCCAGGTCGCTGATATAACGGGACGAATGGAAATAGGTGATGTGCGGGCGCACGGCCTTGATCACGTCACCGCCTTTTTTGATGTCGTCCGCGTTATTGCTGTTGGGGTCCAGGCCGATATAGGCCATGGCGGCCCGCACCATCTCTTCGCCGGAATCCAGCATCGCGATACCACAGCCACCCGCGGCCAGCTTGCCGGTCACCTGGGGATCAAAAACCATGGCCCAGGAGTCGGTCGGGGCTTCATCCCCCAGAATTTTCTGAATGCGAGCCTCGTTGTAGCCGTAACCATTGGTGCCCCACAGGTAAGGCAGGGAGAACTGACTGCCCGGGTCGACTTTCTCCAGTTGCGCCATCAGGTCCGCATTCAGATTCGCCATGTTTGGCAGCTGGTTGTGATCCAGCGTGACAAACGCCCTGGCAGAGATCTGCTTGGCAACATAATGGTTGGACGGTACGACCAGGTCATAACCGGAGCGGCCGGACAGCAGCGCGGCTTCCAGCACTTCGTTGCTGTCGTACACGTCGTACACAACCTTGATGCCGGTTTCTGCGGTGAACTTCGCCAGGGTGTCCTCGGCGATGTAGTCAGACCAGTTATAAACACGCACCTCACCGGCTGCCAGGGCAGCGGAAGAGGCAGTGGACACAGCAATAGCGGCGGCAAGCGCCGCTGGCTTACACAACTTCAACATGGATGTTGTCCCTCACAGAAAAGGGATGGAATCAAAAGCGTGCAGGACGCACGCGGTGTTGTGCAGGTCTGCTGAGGGTGGTCTGGGCGGCCTGGCGGTCGCCGTCGACTCCTTTGAGGCTTGTCCTGGAAACGGTGAAGGGAGGACAGCACCGTATTCGCGCGATATTTACCACGAGTTTTTCGGCCAGACCAGAGAAATCTGTCCGGCAGGGCTGCGGATTGTGCGTACGGGGAGATAATGCACAACCACTGGTTTATCCTTGTCCCATCTTTCCGCCGGCGACCTGGCCGGTTTCCTGATAACAAGGAGCCCATAATAATGAGCAATCTCCCCCAACTCACCGACGCCCTGCTGACCCTGGAAGACCGGGTAGCGGTGCTGACCCTCAACCGCCACGACCTGCGCAACGCACTGACCGGCTCGAACCTGATCGACGATATTGTCACTACCGCCGACTGGGTGAATCACTGTGACGACGTCTCGGTGCTGGTCATTACCGGCGCGGGTTCCGCCTTCAGCGCCGGCGGTAACATCCGCGACATGGCCGAGCGCGGCGGCGACTTCGCCGGCGACGTGGCGGAGTGCGCCGAGCGCTACCGCAAGGGCATTCAGCGTATTCCGCTTGCGCTGCAGGCGGTCGAGGTGCCGATCATCGCGGCGGTCAACGGCCCGGCTATCGGCGCCGGCTTTGATCTCGCCAATATGGCTGATGTGCGTATCGCGTCGGAAAAAGCAAAGTTCGGCGAGACCTTCCTCAACCTTGGCATCATTCCCGGCGACGGCGGTGCGTGGTTTATGCAGCGGCTGATCGGCTACCAGCGCGCTTTTGAACTGACCATGACCGGACGCATTGTAGAGGCGAAGGAAGCGAAGGAAGTGGGCATTGCCCTGGAGGTGGTACCCGCCGATCAGTTAATGCCGACCGCCCTCGACATGGCCCGGCGCATCGCCAGCCAGCCACCGAAGGCGACGCGCCTCACCAAACGCCTGATGAAAATGGCCCAGCGGATGGAGCTCAAGGACTTCCTGGACCTGTGCTCGGTCTTTCAGGGCATGTGCCACAACGAGCCCGAGCACCTGGAGGCGGTGAACCGGATGCTGGAGTCCATGGCGAAGAAGTGATCGGTTTTACCGGTCCAGCAGCTCCGCCAGGGTTTCGCCCATAAGCTGGTAGCCGCGCTCACCGGGGTGATAGCCGTCGGCTGCCAGTAACCCGGGATCGGTAACGGTAGGGTAGCAGAGATGAACAAAGGCATCGGGCTGCGTTTGCGCCAGGTCCTGGTAGACCCTGTCCAGTTGCCGCGCCCGCCAGCCCATCACCTGCCGCAACGGCGACGGAAGGGCAGTGAACTGATCCATGGGCGGTACACTCAGCAGTCCAAGCGGTCCGGGAAACCGGGCCGTTAATTCTTTGCGTAGTGCCAGTATCTGCTGCCGATAGCGGTGCCGGCGGGTTAGCCCTGTGGTGTCGTTGACGCCCATGCTCAGCAGGACCAGGTCCGCCTCCGGCAGGGCGGACAGGTCCAGCTCTGCCATCAGTTCGGCAAGGGTGGCGCCGTTAAAGCCGTAGCTGTGCCAGGCAGTGGTTTCCCCGGTTCGCTCATAAAGGCTTTTTGCCAGTTGACTGGCCAGCCCCTGATCGTGGCTTTGTACGCCAACGCCCGCTGCGGTGGACTCGCCAAGTACCAGAACGCGTCGCTCAGGCTCGCCGGTGCCGTACTGACCAAGGGGAGCACCGCCCGCCTCGGGTAGCCGGACCGTCGTCCGGCGGGCTTTGCGGCCCTGGTACAGCAGGACCGGAGAGAGAACGGCAACGGTCAGCCAGAAAGGTAAGTGCATGGTTATCCTACAAACATCCGTTTGGCCAGAGGCATACCCCGCAGGCCAGTGATCGCCAGGGTGGTCAGTAGCCCGCCGATCATGGCGCCGACCACACCGCAGGTCATGACATCCTGACCGGTCAGGTACAGTCCGGGAATGCGGGTTTTAGGCTTCAGCCAATCCTGCTCAAACCGTTCCGGCGCATGGTCCAGCCCGTAGATTTCACCGTTCTGATAGCGACAGAAGTAGTTGGTAGACAGAGGGGTGGACAGCTCGTAGTAATCCACCTTGCCCCGCAGGTGCGGCAGCTTCTGGTAGAGTTTTTCCAGCAGTCGCTGGGCGTAGGCTTCTTTCATCGCTTCGTAATCATCGCCCCGTTTGCCCCAGGGTTTGTCGGCCCAGGCTTCGTACCATTCGAATGGACCGGGGGCGATGATTTCTATGGTGGCCCGCCCCGGATAGCGCCGGGCAAAATCCGGATCCTTCGCGGACGGGAATGAGATGTAAGTCATGGGGATGTCATGGTCCTCTGGCGATGTCAGAAAATCCCCGATCTGCGTCTCGTAATCTGCGCCTGGATAGATCCAGAAGTTGGTTTTCGGTAGCTGCAGGTTCTCGGCGGTGTCCTGCAGGCCAATATATAGGCATACGGTCGCCATGGCCGGCTGTACCCGCTTCAGGTGCTGCTGGTAATCGCTTTTGTAGGGAGCGTGGTCCGGCAACAGGGTATTAAAGGTGTTGAAAACACCCGCATTACTGATCACTACGGGCGAGCGTACCTCATGGCCATCCTTCATGCGCACCCCCACAGCCCAGTCATCCTCAATCAGAATGTTGGTGACGTCGGCGTAGGTGAACACGTCGCCCCCGCTTTGCTGAATTACCGGAATGACGTTTTTCGCAATCTCTGAGGCGCCCCCGACCGGGTAATACCCGCCGTGCAGATAATGCTGGGCAACGATCGCATGAATCATGAAACTGGATTCTGCCGGTGGCAGGCCGTAGTC
>CAZHAY010000070.1:0-15346 GCA_964530545.1 uncultured Marinobacter sp. | reverse complement strand
GCTCCTGATGCGGTGGTGTCGGTGGCTGGTGGCTTTCTTGGGCGAGGGGCAATAAGCTCAACGAAGAATGCGAGGGCTCGAGGTTTAGATGGTCCGGTTGTTCCAGGCAATATTAAGTCTCTCAACCCTAATGATGTACGTTTTTCTCAAACATCTGTTTCGTATTCGAAAAACCGGCCGGGGCAAGCCGGTTATACCTATGACGATATAGTTAATAGTATGCGTAATGATGGCTGGAAAGGCGATCCGATTGATGTTGTGCGCATGCCTTCAGGTGGATATAGTGCCATCGATAATACGAGGGTGCTTGCTGCTCGCGAAGCCGGTATACATATTCAGGCTAACGTGCGTCAATTCAATGAGCGTTTGCCTGAAACGATGCTTGATCGATTTGAGCATCCAAAGGTACCTGGAGCTTATGCTGAAACTTGGGGTGAGGCTTTAGAGTTCAGAGTGTTGAAGCAAAACAAAACTTTCCAGAATGAGCACTACCCGTCGGGCACATACAATCCACCGAAAATAAATAGGAAGCCTTAGCAAGTTATGAATCCAAAATATGAATTTTTTTTATCAGACGAGGTAAAGTCAGAGGGCTTTGCGTATTCAAAAGAGTATTTAGATTTTGTTTCGGGAGATGTTCCTGATTTAACGCCTTGGCATTTTTTTTACTCAAGATTGGATCATAGATTTAAAGGACTGCAGGATCGGTATCCATCAAAAGGTCTCGTGCCTTTTGCAAGAAGGCAAGACAACGATGATGTTGCTTGCTTTGACTCAATGGCTTGTGATGGTCGGGTATTGATTATCCACGACTTCGCTTCACCCGGTTGGGAGGAGCGCCTGTCACTTAAGAGTTTTGATGAATGGTTAGATCTGGCCAAATCTGAATCTGCTGAATGGGATGAGTAGTCAACCAATAATATATCTTTTGGGAACCTGCACGGTAAGCCAAACACCATTCTCAGACCGATAAAACACAAAGCCCTGATCGTGCATGCGTAGGGCTTTTATTTTTAAAATCATTGGTTTTCCATAGCGCTGTCCGACAGCGGTGGCGGTCTCAACATCCGTTGTTAAATGCACATACATCCGCTGTTGCGGTTTTAATCCTTCCTCCGAAATGCTATCAAAAAATCGTGTTGCTGTACCGTGGTATAAAAACTCTGGCGGCACGACCGGCTTTAGCCGCAAAGCAACATCGATCGAATGACCCTGATTGGCACGGATGCTTTGCCCGTCGTCAGAAATAATAAATCGTTTCTTATCGCTGGTATCGACAACCTCCTGAATCAATGTGTGATCCAGATTGCTCGTTTCTTCAGCCGCGTTCCCCTTATTGATCAGATCGTCGATATTGGTCCAGCCGTTAGGGTCCAGTTCCAGCCCGATGGCATCCGGTTTATGACGCAAGACAAAACTTAAAAACTTACTGACTTTGTTGAGCTGCTTGGAAGAGGCCATGTTTAATCTGCTTTCTGATGTGCAATCGGTGCGTCCAACATCACTGAAATAAACTTTTGTTTACTCCGTGGTATGTGGCTGAGTTGTTCAAACTGTTGTTGCAGTTTAGAGCTAGTGCCCGCTTGCCTTTAGCCGCTGTTTTAGGCTCATCGATCAGTTCTTCAATCTACCGATTCCGCGCCTGGGCCAGTGGCTTTAGTAGGGCTATGGCAGTCCGCAAACTGCAGCGTTCATAGTGAGCCGTGGTTGCTGGGCGATTCCAAGCTTCTCGGCCAACTGAACCTGGGTTAACTCCTATTCCTTCCGGTACAGCGCAATCCGTTGTCCCAAGGCGTTGTTAAAGGCTTTGTCTGCAGCGGTCATCTTGGCCTCCCAATCGAGTATCGGGACCATAGCTTACCTCCGGCTTATATTAAAAAGCCAGCGCAACAGAGCCAGCGTCGGGCTTCTACGCATGTCCCTCCTCGCACTCGTTCTGACCAGTACTGTAGGCGAGCTCAACTATTTTCCTGGGGGCGGTTCAGGTTGAGTAGAAGAGAGTCAATATGATTTATGTTGTTGATAATAAGCCCATACCTGGATTAAGTCCCCAAAATCCAGCATGCCTGCTGAGTCAGCGCAGATATTGAACAAGGGTTCTGTTGGCAAAAAATCGGGTTTCGGGGCGATCCTGCCGTCAGCGGAATCATGTTGGTGACTTTCTGGCAACCACCGGCAGATGTCTGAACCCCCCGGTAGGAAAGTGAGCACGCATGGGCGTCGCGTCCAGTGCGGGCGTGAGTTCAGCGTGGGCCAGCAATTCCTCGAACAGTACCCTGAGCTCCAGCCTGGCCAGTGGGGCGCCGGGGCAGACGTGGACGCCGGCGCCGTAGAGCAGGTTATGTTTGTGGTTTTCCCGGGGGCGGAACGCATCCGGATCGCCAAACACCGCTTCATCCCGGTTGGCCGATGCCCACAGGATGGTGACTCTTTCTCCGGCGGGTATAGTTCTGCCGCCGAGGCTGACCTCCCGGGTAGTGACTCTGCGGTTGGAGATCAGAGGGGCGTCCATACGCAGGATCTCATCAATGGCGGCTGGCAGTTCCTCCGTATTCTCCCTGAGCCGGGCCTGCAGATCCGGATTCCGGACCAGGTAGTTCACCACAATGGAAACACTGGCAGCGATGGTGCCCAGCTCGCCAACAGTCCAGTTGCGCATCAGGCTGGTCAGTTCTTCATCTGTCATCGGCTGGCCATTGACGATTTCCCGCATCAGCCGGGTGGTGTTGTCGTCGGGTGCCTGATTACCGGCCTGTCGGCGGGCTTCCAGCAACTGATGGATATAATTCTCGAATTGCCGGGCGAGGCGACTCATGGCCGGGCGATCCTGTGCCAGTGTGGCCTGTTGGTTATTCTTCACCCACTGACGCAGGGGTGCGTGATACGAGTCTGGCCAGCCCATAAAGGCACACTGAATCCGCAGGGCGAACACCTGGCTGAAGGTTTCCACCAGGTCAAAGGGTTCATCAAGGGGCAGTGACGCGACCAGGGTGCGGGCGATGATACGGCAGTGGGGCTCGAAAGCGGCCATGGCTTCGGCTGAAAAGTAGGACTCGATGACTTCCCGGTAGGGGGTGTGTTCCGGCGGGTCCATGCCGTTGGGTACTGACAGATGTGTGGAGACGGCGCTACTGAAGATTTCATGATCTTCCAGTACGGCCATCACGTCCTGGTGGCGGAACAGGCTCCAGTGCTGATAGTCACTCCAGGCCACCGGACACCGCCGGCGCATGGTGTCGTAGGACTCGATCTGGCGCTCCAGCACATCAACGGCGCGGGGGTTCCAGTCAGGCTTGCGGATGTCGTTGGTCATCGAAGGCTCCCTGATACAACAATGGCTGAGAGAACCTTAGCAACTATCGCGGGAGGCTTCCTTTTCATCAGTCAATTGGTGATGGTCAGATCACCTGGATTAAGTGGCTGGCAAGGCTGAGAGGGCCTGATTCAGATCGTTAACAAGATCGTCTGGGTCTTCCAGCCCTACGGACAGGCGGAGCATTCCGTCAGTGATGCCCTGGCGTTCCCGTTCCTGCTGGCTGATGCCGTGGTGACTGGTGGCGCACGGCTGGCTGACCAGACTTTCGACCCCACCAAGGCTGGTCGCCAGCAGGAACAGCCGGAGGTTGTCGGCTACCGTGGCGGCGACTTCGCGCCCGCCATCAAGCTCAATCGTGACCATGCCACCAAAGCCCGTCATCTGACGTTGGGCCAGTGAATGCTGGGGAAATGACGATAGCCCTGGATAAAGCACGCGGCGGACCGCCGGGTGGCCTTCCATGGCCGAAGCGACAGCCAGAGCATTATGGTTGTGCTGCTGAACCCGCACCGACAGGGTCTTAAGGCTGCGGGAGAGCAGGGTGGCGGTCTCCGGTGCGAGCAGCTGGCCCAGGTTCTTGCGCCAGGAGGCGACGACGGCTACCCGGTCCGCGGATGCCATCAGGGCGCCAGCGGTCAGGTCGCTGTGGCCTCCCAGATATTTGGTGGCGCTGTGAACAGCAAGGTCGGCTCCCAGGGCCAGCGGTTGCTGGTTGATGGGTGTTGCGAAGGTATTATCGACCATCAGCAGGGCACCGCGATCATGGCTGCGCCGGGCCAGGTCCGGCAGATCTACCAGGGCCAGGGTGGGGTTGGCAGGTGTCTCGCAGAATACCAGCATGCCGGGCGTGGTCAGGGTTGCGCCCAGCTGGTCCAGGTGGTCCTGCGCAAGAAAGCTGACCGGGATGCCCAGCAGCTGGCAGTGGTCGACCAGCAGTTCCTGGGTACCACCGTAAAGATCGCCGACGCAGACCACACCCTTTCGGCCATGGGCCAGAATGGTTGCGGATATGGCCGCCATGCCCGAGGCAAAAGCCAGGGCCGCTTCTGCTCCCTCAAGGGTGGCCAGGCCCTGTTCCAGTTCCTGAATCGTCGGGTTGGTGCCCCAGCGGGTGTACAGGTAGCCCGGCTCGCGGCCCTCAATGACATCCAGCAGGCTGGCTGTGTTGGCAAACCGGTAGGTGGTGGTGCTGTAGGTAGGCGAGCCGGGGCTGCCGAACACATCCTTATGGCGCTGGTTGTGAATGATGCGGGAGCTGACTTTCCAGTGTGGGTCTGTCATGGCTGTCTCTGGGGTTTGTGGGCAATGTCTCTTTCACGTCCTTTCAACATATAGTCAAAATAAAACGATGGCAGGAACTGCTTTTTCACGTGCCAGTAGAACGTGGACTCCTTGAACGGGCTGAGGGGAAGGGTGGGTGTGACTTTCCCGCCATAGATGAACTCCGCCAGCATGACCTTGCCGTAAGCGGTGACCACCGGGCAGGAGGTATAACCATCATAGTTGGCGTTTCCTGTCTGGCCGGAAAGTCTGGCCAGAATGTTGGCCGCGGCTACCGGTGATTGCTTGCGTACCGCCGCTGCGGTTTTTGAGGTGGGCAGGGAGCTGGCATCACCCAGGCTGAAGACGTTGTCATAGCGCACGTGCTGCAGGCTGTGCTGGTCCACTTCCACCCAGCCACCAGCATCCGCCAGTTTGCTGGTGCGGACGAAGTCTGGTGCACACTGGGGCGGGGTTACATGAAGCAGGTCAAAGGTTTCCGTGATGGTGGTTGGGCCGCCCTCGCCTCCCGTCACGGTGAATGTGGCTTCCCGGCGGTCGCCGTCCACGGCGATCAGGTTATGGTTCAGTCGCACGTCGACGTTGTGTCGGCGGGCCACCTGTTCAAGCGGGGGCACGAAATCCGGCACGCTGAACAGCGCGCCAGCGGCGGCGAGGAAGGTTATGTCACTTTGGCGTGACAGGTTTTTCTTGCGAAAATAGTCAGCCGCCAGGTAAGCGATTTTCTGGGGCGCGCCGGCACACTTGATGGGCGCCGGCGGCTGGGTAAACAGTGCCTTACCGCCGCGGAAGCTGCGAATGGATGTCCAGGTGTATTCGGCCAGGGACGGATCATAGTTGCTGCATACGCCATTACGCCCCAGGGTGTCCCGCAGGCCTTCCACGGCATCCCAGTCCAGTTTCAGCCCGGGGGTGACGACCAGTATGTCGTAACCAACCCGGCGACCATCGGATAGCACCACCCGTTGGTTATCCGGATCCAGTTCCGTAACCGCACTGCGAATCCAGTGAGCGTTCTGCGGAAGTGTCGCGGCCTGGGGGCGGGCGGTTTTCGCCAGGGCATAGGCTCCCCCGCCTACCAGGGTAAAAGCAGGCTGATAATAGTGCACATCGCCGGGTTCAATGATGCCCACGTCCAGGCCGGGCCGCTGGCGGAGCAGGGAAGCGGCAACACTGGTACCGGCTGCACCGGCGCCGATGACCAGTACCTGGTGTTTCCGCGAAGTCGGGGATGCTGTCATTACCGGTGCTCCTTGTGGACAGGCAGAATGTTGAGGCTGCCAAGCATAGAGCAGTTTTTAATTGATAAAGATGATTAAGGTCATTTCCCTTATATGGATTTTAGATAAGCTTAATCGCCATACAAGACAACGGGTTAGTTCGCATATCGACACAGTCGATTAATGGGATAGACAATATCGGTTTTACGGCATGCTTCCGGGACTACTAGGGTTGTGGACACTTTCCATAGGATTTGACCCAGGTAATACCCATGGCCCCAGAAATACAGTCTTCACCGCTGAGTGATGAACAGCGCACCCGTATCAGCCAGTTGCTGTCGGAGCTGGATAGCAACCAGCTGCACTGGCTGTCCGGTTACCTTGCCGGCTACCTGGTGTCCGGACCCGCAGCGACGGGCACTTCCCCGGCTATCACCACGGACACTGCCGTGGCGTACCAGCTGACCATTCTGGTAGGCACGCAGACCGGAAACGCCGAGGGGGTTGCTGAGCAAATGGCCGCCCGGGCAGCTGAAAAAGGCATTCCCGCCAAGGTTATTGACCTTGCGGACTACAAGCCCAAGCAGCTCAAGCAGGAGCAGTACCTCGCTGTGGTCACGTCGACCCATGGCGAAGGCGAGCCACCCGATAACGCCATTGACTTTCGTGAGTTCCTGCTCGGCCGTAAGGCCCCGAAAGTGCCGGATTTGCGCTACAGCGTCCTGTCCCTCGGTGACTCCAGCTACGAGTTCTTTTGCCAGACCGGCAAGGAGTTCGATGAGCGGCTGGCGGAACTGGGCGCGTCGCCGCTGGCGGAGCGGGTTGACTGTGATGTGGACTACGAAGACCTGGCGGAGCAGTGGATTGAGCGGGTTCTGGAGCAGGTGGCCGCGTCGGCCGGCGCCTCTGGCACCACAGTACAGGCCGGCCCTGCGGTTGCGCCGACCGCCTCGGTCTATGGTCGCAAGAATCCGTTCCGAGCTACGATTCTCGCCAATCAGGTGTTGAATGGCCGGGAGTCCGACAAGGAAGTGCGCCATATCGAGTTCTCACTGGAGGATTCAGGGCTGCAGTACAAACCCGGGGACTCCCTGGCGATCTGCCCGGAAAATCCGCCTACCCTGGTTCAGGAGCTGATCGCAACCCTTGGTTATGAGGCGGAAGCGCCGGTAGAGATCAGTGGAGAACCGGTTTCCCTGGCGGAAGCCCTGAGCCGCTACCGGGAAATCACCCTGCTGACGCCGCCGCTGATGAAACAGTGGGCGGATCTGGCGGGTAATGACGAACTGCGGGCCCTGGTCGACAAGTCCGATGAGTTAAGGGCCTGGACGGCCGGGCGGGATCTACTGGACCTGGTTCGACAGTGGCCACTGCCTGCGCTGGAACCCCAGCAACTGGTCAACCTGCTGCGGGCGCTGCCGCCCCGGCTGTATTCCATCAGCTCAAGTCAGTCGGCTGAAGAGGACGAGGTGCATATCACGGTCGCCACCGTCCGCTATACCAGCCATGACCGGGAGCGGGAAGGCGTGGCCTCCACCTGGCTGGCGGACCGGCTGGAAGAGGGCGCCGAGGTCCCGGTCTATATCGATCCCAACAAGAACTTCGCGTTGCCGGAAGACGATAGCCTGCCGGTGATCATGATTGGCCCCGGCACTGGCGTCGCGCCCTTCCGGGCGTTTATGCAGGAGCGGGAAGAACGGGATGCCTCCGGTGACAACTGGTTGCTGTTTGGTGACCGTCGCTTCCGCAGCGACTTCCTCTACCAGGCGGAATGGCTGAAGTGGCGCCGGGATGGCCTGCTGACCCGGCTCGATGTGGCATTCTCACGGGATCAGGAGGAGAAACGCTACGTGCAGCATTGTCTTCGGGAGCGGGCTGCTGAGGTCTGGGCCTGGCTGGAGCGGGGCGCGTTCCTCTATGTGTGCGGAGATGCCGACCGGATGGCGCCGGATGTTCACCAGGCGCTGCTCGGCATTGTCTCAGAGCAGGGCGGCAAAACCCCGGAGCAGGCAGAAGAATATCTGCGTCAACTTAACCGTGACAAACGTTACCAGCGGGATGTGTACTGATGAGCGAGAAATTGCCTGAAGCGGAGATCGTCAAGCGCGAGAGCGACTACCTTCGCGGCACCATTCTGGAAGGCCTGCAGGACCGGGCCACGGGTGCGTTATCGGACGACGACACCAAACTGACCAAATTCCATGGCAGCTATCAGCAGGACCACCGGGATGTGCGGGACGAGCGCCGCCGCCAGAAGCTGGAGCCACTGTACCAGTTCATGGTGCGACTGCGGCTGCCCGGCGGCGTGCTCAGTGCCCGGCAATGGCTGGGCCTTGACCGGATTGCCGACGAGTGCGCCGACTCCACCCTGCGTCTGACCACGCGCCAGACCTTCCAGTTCCACGGCGTGTTCAAGGAAAACATGCAGACTTTCATGCGCATGGTCACTGAGCTTGGTCTGGACACCCGCGGAGCCTGCGGTGACGTCAACCGGAACGTGATCAGCAACGTCAACCCGCAGCTGTCCTACCTGCACCGGGAGATTCATCAGTTATCGCTGGCGATCAGCGACCGGCTGCGCTGGCGTTCCGGCGCCTACGGTGAGGTCTGGCTGGGTGAAGAGCGGGTAGCGGCACTGGGTGAAGAGGAAGAACCCTTCTACGGTTACAAGTACCTGCCCCGGAAGTTCAAGATTGCGGTGGCCATTCCCCCGGAAAACGACTGCGATGTGTTCGCCAACGATATCGGGCTGATCGCCATCGTTGAAAACAACCAGTTGCAGGGCTTCAATATTATCGTTGGTGGCGGCATGGGGATGACCTATGGTGATCCGGCGACCTATCCGCGCCTGGCCACCATGGCGGGCTACGTACCCAGCGACCAGGTAGTGGATGCCTGTGAGGCCATCTGTGCCATTCAGCGGGATTTCGGCGACCGGACCAACCGGGCCCATGCCCGGTTCAAGTACACCATTGATGACTACGGCATGGACTGGTTCCGGGAGAAGTTCCAGGAATACCACGGTAAAGCCTTCGAAAAACCCCGCAGCTTCAGCCTGACCAGCAATGGCGACCGCTTTGGCTGGGTGGAAGGTGAGGATGGCCTGCAGCACCTTACGTTGCTGATACCCACCGGACGTGTGGCTGATACGGAAGAGGGCGGCCAGATTCGCACCGCCCTGCGCCGGATTGCCAGGATTCACGATGGTGACTTCCGCATCACCTGTAACCAGAACCTGATGATTGCGGGGGTTACGCCGGAGAAGCGGGCAGAGGTGGAAGCGATCGTCGCCGAGTTTGGCCTCGATGACGGCAGGCGCAGTACACCGTTACGCCAGCACTCCATGGCCTGCGTGGCCTTGCCCACCTGTGCGCTGGCCATGGCGGAGTCCGAGCGGTTCCTGCCAGAGCTGGTGGACCGTGTCGAGCAGACCATGGCCGGAGAAGGCCTGGAGCCGGATGCCATCAATATCCGTATGACCGGCTGCCCCAATGGCTGTGCCCGCCCTTACCTAGGGGAAATCGGGCTGACCGGCAAGGCCACCGGTAAGTACAACCTGTATCTGGGAGCGGATTTCTCAGGCCAGCGGATGAACCGCCTGTACCGTGAGAATATCGACGTGGACACCATTCTGGAAGAGCTGAAGCCCCTGTTCCGGGCGTATGGTGAGCAGCGTCAGAGTGGCGAGCGTTTCGGTGACTTTCTGGTTCGCACCGGCGTTGTCGAGGCCGAGCGGATGCCGGCCATGTTGCACCAGCCGCTGCGCTAGTGGGCTGGCTTTCAGCATAAGATCTCGACGCAGCGGGGCTGATCTGAATTCAGCCCCGCTGCTGGTTATCAGGCCCGGTTGCCGGTCAATCAGGACTTCTTGCTGTCGCTGATCCTGGTCAGCGCGGAGTCCTTATGCATGGCAATATGGTCCGTCTTGTCGCTTTCGATCTCGTACTGGGGCTCTTCCTTGCTGGCGCGGCGGTTATGCCCTTTGTAGGTCGTGTCGCTGGTATGGACCTTGATGATGTGACCGCTGACTCTGCCTGCTTCGGAGTTCCAGCTGACGTGGTCTCCGACTTTGAAACGTTGTGCCATGAGGGGCCTCCATTTCGATAAACCGTAAACCTCTCTACAGCCTAGGTCACAGGTGGGCCGCTCGCAAAAAGCGGTGGCCGGAAAAGGACGCGACCGGTAACCGCCAGTTGAGACTGTCCAGCAGATTCTTGATGCCGAGCCCGAGTTCGGTATTGCCCTCGATCACGAGTTTCCGTTGGAAAAACAGCTGATCCGGATCCAGCTTGCGATTGGCCAGCTGATAGAAGGCCGCCCAGCCGCCACGAATGACCGCCTCGCCGTCACCATCCACTGCCCTTAGCCGCCCCTGCCAGAACCCCAGGGTGATACCGGGGTGTCCGCCGTGAAACTCCAGCCGGATCGTGCGGCCTTCAAAGTCGTCGAACTCCCCTTCGTTAATGGCTTCGGCAAACATCCGGTTGAGGATGGATTCGGTAGCCAACTGCTTGAGCAGAAACGGCGTGTGACGATCCGCCCTGCGGATGAGGGGAGCGGGTGACGGGGCGTATTCCCTGATAATGTGCTGGCACTGGGTTAGCAGCGATCTGGGTATGGTCGGTTGTGGCAGGGCAGTCAGCATGGCGTACTCCGGGTTCCTGGATCTGGTTCAGGGTACCCGGTTTGCCTGGGCTTGTGATTGATTTTCGCCAAGAGCAATCAGCCCTTATGCAACCCTTCCTCAACCGCCCATACAGCAACTTCGACCCGGGAGCGAAGGTTCAGTTTCTTCAGCAGGTGTTTGACATGCACCTTGACCGTGCCGTCACTGATATCCAGCCGGCGGCCGATCATCTTGTTGGAAAGCCCTTCGGCGATCAGGCGCAGAATGTCTTTTTCGCGGGGCGTCAGACTGTCAAAGTCAGGTTGTGACGAAGGCTGCGGTTTCTGAGAGCGCAGCGCCTGAGCCAGCAAGGTGGTCAGGCGGTCACTGATCACCAGCTTGCCGGTGGCGGCCTGCTTCAGTTCGGCGATCATGACTTCCGGTTCCATGTCCTTCAGCAGGTAGCCGTCTGCGCCTGCGCGCAGCGCCGCGACCACGTCGTCCTCATGATCAGAGACCGTGAAAATGATTATGCGGGCGGCCGTGCCCTGTTCCCGTAGCTGCTTCAGCACCTCAATGCCGCTCATTTCGGGCATGTTCAGGTCCAGCAGAATCAGATCCGGTTCGATCTCGGCGGCTTTGCGGATGCCTTCCGGCCCACTGCTGGCCTCGCCGGCGACCTGCATGTCGTCTTCCATCTCAACCAGTTGCTTGATGCCCTGGCGCAGCAGCGGGTGGTCGTCAATCAACAGGATGCTTGCAGGTGCTTCAGACATGGTTTCTCTCATTGCGCTGATAGAGTCGTCAGTGGTCAGCATGACTAGCTGGCACTGACCTGGGTAAAGATAGTGTGGCGGCTTTTGGGCACGAAGATCAGGGTTACCTCCACACCGCCGCTGTCCCGGTTCCGGATCATGGCCTGGCCACCCAGGGTACGGGCCCGGTCCTGAATGATAATAAGGCCGTAGTGTTGTGGTGGCCGGTCGCCCTCGGGTAACCCCTGACCGTTGTCCAGTATTCTGACCTTAACCTGTGGGGATTCAAAGAGCACCTCCACCGTGACTTCGGTGGCGTCCGCGTGTTTGACCGCATTCGCCAGGGCTTCCCGGACAATCTGCAGGGTGTGAATTTCTTCGTTCGGCGACAGGGTGTTGAGCGGTAAGTTGTAGTGCAGTTGTACCGCTTGTCCCAGTCTTTCGCTGAACTCACTGACGGTTTCCCGCAGGGCGGTTAACAGGTCCGGCGTGTCCAGCTTCAGCCGGAAGGTTGTCAGGAGTTCGCGAAGCTGGCGATAGGCACTGTTCAGGCCGTTGCTGAGTTCATCGAGAATCGCGCTGTGGGTTTTCTGCTGCTCACCGCTGATTTCAAGGCGCCGCAGGCGAGCGACCTGCATCTTCAGGTAGGACAGCGACTGGGCCAGCGAGTCATGGAGTTCCCGTGCGATAACAGCCCGCTCTTCGGCCAGGTTCAGTTGCTGTTCCTCGGTGATCTGCTTCTCCAGGAAAATGGCCGTGGCCAACTGATCGCTGAGAGTTTCCAGCAGCCGTCGGGATGTATCCGATAGCCCGGTACTGGCGGGGTACCAGACCTCCAGAGTGCCCAGTAACTGGCCAGGAGTGCGTATCGGAAGCATCAGCCGGCGGCCGTCGTTGCCCTCCACGGGCAGGTCATCATAGACCTCCGGCGTGACAAGGCAGGCCGTACAATGATGATCGCGACAGTAGAACGGCCGCTCTGGTGTTGCCGTGGTAATGGCCTCTACCGCTTCGGTGGCGTGTCTGTCGTGGAGGTAAAGGCGGATGGGGCCTACGCCCAGCAGGGTTTCCAGCTCCTGCAACATGGGGACGGCACCGGTGCACAGGTCGTGATTGGCAAACAGGGTACGGCTGGCATTGTGGAGGATTTCCAGAGCCTGGTGACTTTTCTTCAGCTCACGGGTCTTCTGTTGGGCTTCACTTTGCAGCGCGTGGTAGCTCTGGGCCAGCTCTGCGGTCATCTGGTCGAAGGCCTGGCCCAGGCGGGAAAGTTCGTCGTTTCCCTCCAGGTTGGCTCTGAGAGAGAAGTCCTTATTGCCCGCGGCGTTCGCGATACCGACCAGCTTGCGCAATGGCTGGAGTACCCGGTTTTTCAGGTCCAGGAAGAGCACGACCACAATAAGCACGGAAAAGACCAGGCTGATGACCTGGATAACATGGAGCAGGTTGACGCGGGCTTCGGTGCGCTGCTCCAGCAGTGTCACCAGCTCGTCCACCTCGGCAACATAGTTTTCCGTCGCCTCGAGCAGGCTGATGCTGACCGGGCGGCCCGGCGGGTGATTCAGCAGGGCTGGTTGCAGGTCGCCTCGCCACGCATCCAGCATCTTCTGGTGCTGCAGGGTCAGGGGGTGGTCAACGGGTGTCGGAATGGTGCGTGTCAGGGAAGTTCTGGACAGGCGGGCGCTGTAGTTATCGACGGCGGCCTGCAGGGGGCGGGCCCGTTCGGCATGGGTATTGGTGGCCAGCGTCAGCAGCTCAAAGGCACCCAGCCGCAGGGCCCCGGCCTGGTTGATGGCGGTGGCGTTGCCCTCGATGCTGTTGGATACCGCCAGGGTGGTCGCCATGCTTACGACAGAGGTCAGTACAATCGCGCCTATTACGATCGCAACTCGATTGACCAGTGAACTTCTGGATGTCATGGGATTGGGTCTCTGGATACGGGGCGACGGCCGCCTGCCGCGATAATCCATGCGCTTACCCCTTTGAGGATAACGGATTACCTCAATGGGCGGTAACCCATCATAGTCTTTGACCCTTTGCCAGGCAAAGAACAGACTGGACCGGTTCCCATACTTTCTTTCAGAGTCTGACCCATGCACGTTGCGAAAAGTCCGGAAGACGAAGACCGGTTTTCGTCGCTGGTGCTGATCCTACCCCTGGCACTGGCCGGGTTCATGCTGGCGGCCGGGTGCTGGGCGCTGTTTTCCGTGGCGGGAGCCTACATTCGCCAGAGCCTTGGCCTGGGTGACCTGGCATTTGGCTTCCTGCTGTCGTTGCCGATGGCCACCGGGGCAATACTGGCGATACCCGTTGGGCTTGCCGCCCAGAAATTCGGGCCCCGGCGGATGATGCTGGTCTGTCTGGCCGGGTTAAACTTGTGCATGGTGGTTCTCACGGTGGCGGATTCCCTGGCGGAATTTCTGCTGGCGGGTGCGGGTCTCGGACTGGCCGGCGGATACTACAGTGCAGGGCTGCAGTTCATGACCCGGTACACGCCGGCGGGCCATATCGGACTGGTGCTGGGGCTCTTTGGCGCGGGCATCACTGGTGTCGGTATCAGCTACACTCTGGTTCCGCTGATTCTGAGTGGGTTTACCTGGCCGGTAGTGCCAGTGGCCTATCTGATCCTGCTCTCCCTGGTGCTGATCCTCCTGTTGTTGCTGACGGAGCCGGAAAGTGCGGTAACCCCGCCCGGTAGCGGCGTCCCGTGGTCGCGCATGCAGGCAAAGCCTGGCTGGTGGAGGGTGTGGCAGCAGGTTGTCTGGTTCGGAATGGTGGCCGGCAGCTTTTTCGCCCTGGCGCTCTGGCTGCCAGACTACCTGACCGCCCAGTATCAGTTACCGGTGCAGACGGGAGCAGGTCTGGCCCAGTGGTTTCTTCTGCCCGGCGCTGCCGCACAGATTCTCGGTGGCTGGCTGTCTGACCGGTGCGGCTCGTCGCCGGTGGCGAGCCGGGCACTGGTGGCTTGTCTGGCGAGCCTGTTTGTCCTGTCCTATCCGCCCATGACGTTGCTGATTCAGGGCACGGGGAATCCCGTAAAACTGGAGATCCGGTTACCTCTGCCCCTGGCTGTCGCGCTGATCGTGGTTTCCGGCGTGGCCCTGGGCTGCGCGATGTCTGCGTTGCAGCGAATGATTATCCGGGAGAACCGTGACGCGGCGGGCTTTGTCGCCGGTTTACTCCTCGTCAGTGCCTGCAGTGTTGCGTTCCTGCTACCTATGCTGTTTGCCGTCGTGAATGAGTACGTCGGGGTGCGCAGTGCAGTATTCATGATTCCCTTCCTGCTGCTTGTCTCAACACTCATCCTGCTGATGCGGGACACCCGCCGTCAGGAACGCCAGGCCCTGCTTTACCCGGAGTCGTAGTGACTTCTACCCCGACCGGGGTACATGTCGGTTATGAGGTGGTAACCCCGCAGATTCCAAGGCTTTTCTCCCACACAATGGTGCCAGCTGGCATTTATCAGAACAGCGATCCGGCCAACGGGTTGACGGAGAGAGACCATGAGTCATTTGATCGACAAGCTGAGTTACTTCAGAAAAAAACGTGAGCCATTCGCCGATGGCCATGGCGAAACCCACCGGGCGAACCGGGACTGGGAGAACGGTTATCGCCAGCGTTGGCAGCACGACAAGATTGTGCGTTCCACCCACGGCGTCAACTGCACCGGGTCCTGCAGCTGGAAAATTTACGTCAAGAACGGACTGGTCACCTGGGAAACCCAGCAGACCGACTACCCCCGTACCCGTCCGGACCTGCCAGACCATGAGCCTCGCGGTTGCCCACGGGGCGCCAGCTACTCCTGGTACATGTACAGCGCCAATCGCCTGAAATATCCGCTGATGCGCAAGCATCTGATGAAGCTTTGGCGGGCCGCGAAAGCGCAACATAATGATCCGGTGGATGCCTGGGCTTCCATCGTTGAGAACCCCGCCAAGACCGCCGAATACAAGCCCCGCCGTGGCATGGGCGGCTTTGTCCGTTCCAGCTGGGACGAGGTCAACGAGCTGATTGCTGCCTCCAACGTTTACACCGCCAAAAAGCACGGGCCTGATCGCATTATTGGCTTCTCACCGATTCCGGCCATGTCCATGGTGTCCTACGCCTCCGGTGCCCGTTACCTGTCGATGATCGGCGGGGTCTGCCTGAGCTTCTACGACTGGTACTG
>CAZHAY010000069.1:10626-15586 GCA_964530545.1 uncultured Marinobacter sp. | reverse complement strand
GGTATGGAAGTGACCCAGTTCACCTACTTCCAGCAGGTTGGCGGGCTGGAATGTTATCCGGTCACCGGCGAGCTCACCTACGGCCTTGAACGCATTGCCATGTATCTGCAGGGCGTCGACAGCGTGTATGACCTGGTCTGGACCGAGGGTCCCGATGGCGTAGTAACGTACGGTGATGTGTTTCATCAGCAGGAGGTGGAGATGTCCACCTACAACTTTGAGCACGCAGATACCGACTTCCTGTTCAAAAGCTTCGAGGTGTACGAGCGTGAGAGTGCTCGCCTGATCGAGGTCGGCCTGCCGCTCCCGGCCTACGAGCAGGTGCTCAAGGCATCCCATACGTTCAACCTGCTGGACGCCCGCCACGCCATTTCCGTTACCGAACGCCAGCGCTTTATCCTGCGGGTGCGCACCCTGGCCCGGGCCGTTGCCCAGGCTTACTTTGACAGCCGTAAAGCGTTGGGTTTCCCGTTGGCGCCGGAAGCCCTGCGTAAGGAAGTCCTCGCCGCAGAGGAAAAGGCCAGCAATGGCAAGAAAGGCAACGCCAAGAAGGGGAACGCATAATGGCTACTCAGGATTTTCTGGTCGAGCTGGGCACTGAGGAGTTGCCGCCAAAGGCGCTGAAACCTCTGTCTGATGCGTTCGCCGAAGGTATCCGCAAAGGCCTGGAAGAGGCTGGCATTGCCTTTGAAAAGATCGAGGCCTTCGCGGCACCCCGGCGTCTGGCGGTACGGGTCCGCAAGCTGGAAGATGCCCAGCCGGACAAGCCGGTGGAAAAGCGTGGGCCTGCGGTCACCGCAGCCTTTGACGACGACGGCAATCCCACCCGTGCGCTGGCCGGCTTTGCCAGTTCCCTGGGGGTGATCCCGGAACAACTGGATACGCTGGAAACCGACAAGGGTGCCTGGCTGGTTTACCGTACAGTGGAGCAGGGCAAACCCACGGTTGAGCTGTTGCCCAAGCTGGTGGAGCAGACACTGGCTCACCTGCCCGTTCCCAAGCGCATGCGCTGGGGCGCTCACCGGATTGAATTCGTACGGCCGGTGCACTGGCTGGTGTTTCTGTACGGCAACAACATCATTGATGCGCCGATCATGGGCCTGAAGCCGGGCAATACCACCCGGGGGCATCGCTTTCACTGCCCCCGCTCCCTGATCGTACCGACCCCTAACGACTACGAGATTGTGCTCAGGCAGGAAGGCTATGTGATCGCCGACTTTGCCGAGCGCCGTGACCTGATCCGCCAGGGCGTCAGCGCTATCGCTGAAAAGGAAACGGGCGGTACGGCGGTGATTGATGAGGATCTGCTGGACGAAGTGACCGCCCTGAACGAGTGGCCCGTGCCGCTGCTGGGGCATTTCGAGGAGCGTTTCCTGGAAGTGCCACCTGAAGCGTTGATCTCTTCCATGAAGGGACATCAGAAGTATTTTCATGTGGTGGATCGGGACGAGCGTATGCTGCCGGTATTCGTTACCGTCGCCAACCTGGAGAGCAAGGATCCCGCCCAGGTAGTGGCGGGTAACGAGAAGGTGATTCGCCCACGGCTGGCAGATGCGGCCTTCTTCTATGAGACCGACCGCAAGACCCGGCTGGAAGACCGCATTGACCGGCTCAAGCCCATCGTATTCCAGGACAAGCTGGGCAGTATCTACGACAAGTCGGTCCGCGTTGCTGCTCTGGCCAGCCGGATTGCGGACGCCATTGGCAGTGATCCGGCACTCGCCGAGCGCGCGGCCATGCTGGGCAAAACCGATCTGGTCACCGAGATGGTGCTGGAGTTCACTGAACTGCAGGGCATCATGGGCCAGTACTATGCCGCCAATGATAGCGAGCATCAGGATGTGGCGAAGGCCCTGAACGAGCAATACCTGCCGCGCTACTCCGGTGATGACCTGCCGTCCACCCTGACCGGCTGTGCCGTTGCCATTGCTGATCGGATCGACTCGCTGGTGGGCCTGTTCGGCATCGGCCAGCCGCCGTCCGGTACCCGTGATCCCTTCGCCCTGCGTCGGGCCTCCCTCGGGGTGCTGCGCATTATCATTGAGCGTCAGTTGCCGCTGGATCTGCAGCAGCTCTGCGAATGGGCCGAGAAAAACTTCGACCAGCTCACCGAGCAGAACACCGCCAGCACGGTGGTGGACTACATGCTGGAGCGTTTCCGGGCGTTCTACGATGAGCAGGGTATCAGTGCCGAGGTCTACCTGGCGGTGCACGCCCGCCGGCCAACACGACCGCTGGACTTCAACCGTCGGGTAAAAGCCGTCGACAGCTTCCGCAAGTTGCCGGAAGCCGAAGCACTGGCCGCCGCGAACAAGCGGGTATCCAACATTCTTACCAAGCAGGGCGGCAGCGCCGTTGGCGAGCATGTGGACGATGCACTGCTGCAGGATCCGGCGGAAATCACCCTGGCGGAACAGGTGGGCCAGCAGGCGGAGAAGGTGATTCCGTTGTTCGACCAGGGCGATTACGGAACCGCGTTGAGCTCTCTGGCTGACCTGCGGGCGCCAGTGGACGCCTTCTTTGACAAAGTCATGGTCATGGCCGATGACGAAGCCGTGCGCAATAACCGGCTGGCCCTGCTGAACCGTCTGCGCAACCTGTTCCTGCGGGTGGCCGATATTTCCGTACTGTCAGGCAGCT
Organism: uncultured Marinobacter sp.; assembly: GCA_964530545.1. Taxonomy (GTDB): domain Bacteria; phylum Pseudomonadota; class Gammaproteobacteria; order Pseudomonadales; family Oleiphilaceae; genus Marinobacter. Next base: position 12,946 of record CAZHAY010000069.1, on the reverse strand, counting down.
GACCGGTCAGGCTTGTGGTCCGTGGACGCCCCCGGTCAGCGAAATTGCAGCGGCCGGGGGTGGTAAAGCGGACCGATTTCCGTATAATACCGCCCGTAATATCGGCGTGTGGCGCAGTCTGGTAGCGCACTTCGTTCGGGACGAAGGGGTCGCAGGTTCAAGTCCTGCCACGCCGACCATTCCTTTCCCGTTTTGTTCATCTCCGTTTGGAATCCAAATCACGGATTCCTGAATCCGCCGTTGTTATGGTTTTCCCTGCGTTGAGTCCTTGGCAGGGTGTCGCTGCGTGCCTTTGAGGATGAGCGTCCGGCTCGCCTTTCGTCAGTGGCCAGGATCCGTCGATAACCGATCCACAATAACAAGATGGCCCTTACCATGGATGACAAACTGCACGCCGTCGACTGCCGCTGGCTGCTCGCGCTTTACGCCATAATCCCCATCTCGATTGCCGTCGTTGCCCTGGACATCCTGTGGCTGGACCGTTGGCTGATGGACAATTTTTTGCCATCCGACCCTCAGCGGTGGGCCTTCTGGACGGTGGTCTTCGGCCTGCCTCATATTATTGCCAGCACGCTGACCATGGCCGACCGGGAATACCTGGGTTATTACCGGCGCCGGCTGGGGATTCCTCTGCTGGCCTTTGCCGCCATCACCACAGCGGGTTTCCTGGGACCGCAACCCCTCAGCTACAGTCTGCTGTTTCTCTTCCTGGCGTTCTACACCATCTACCATGTACTGGCGCAGCAGCTTGGTCTTACGCTGATGATGATGGGCGTTCCTCCGGATCGGGCTTTCCTGGCGTGGAAGTGGCTGGCGATTTTTGCCGGTTTCGCCATTTACGTGATTGTTTATGCGAAAGCGCGTTTCAGTCATCTGACCATAGGGCCCTTACCGCTGTTCGATGTGATGTCGGCCATTGCCGGAAGCTTTGTCATCGTAATGATCTTTCTGGCCTTCAGGCTGAGCAAACGGGCGCGCTACCCCATCGGGAAGTGGTATCTCTGGGGCAATGTGGCCATGCTTACCTCAGCGTTCTGGATCAACGAAGTGGGTTATACCGTGTTTGTGGTCATGATTCCCCGCATCATCCACGACCTCACGGCGTTTAGCGTCTATATCACCCACGACCGCAACCGGAACAAAACCGGACCCCGGAATCTGCTCTATCGCCTCACCCACATGACCCGTCTGCCGGCTTTTCTGGTGCTGCCGCTCGTCTCCGTGGCCATCGCCTATCCACTGACCACCAACCAGCACCATACAGCGATCGGTATTGCTGTGTTGACCGTGTCCTTTCTCCATTACTATTTCGAGGGGTTTATCTGGCGCGGTGATACGCCTCACAAGCAGCACCTGGGCTTCCGGCGTTAGATCAACCGTTATGCGACGTAGCTTTCAGGTGCTGGATGGGGAAAGCCTTGCCGGGACCAGGGCAGTCCCGGCAAGGGCTGGCAGGATGGGAAGGCGGACCGCTCAGGGAACGCCTTCGTCCTGATCAGGGAGTGGGGATCGGAAAGGTGATTTCCGGAAAGGCTTCGTCCAGTCCCGTTTCCACCGCCGGCGTCAGGTCGATACGCAGGTAAGTGTCATTTTCGGCGGTGTAAGCGGGCCAGGGCTGGCGCTCGATAGAGGGATCGCCGTCCTTCGCAAACGACGCCCACAGATCGAGGGAAAGCTGGCTGACCAGTTCGTACTCTGCCGGATCAATACCCGGGTCATCAGTGGTGGCAAACTTCGCCGGCGTCGGTTCCGGATGGCCGGTAAGGCCCAGCAGGTAATGGGCGACAAAACTGCCGGGGTAGTCAAACATATAGACCAGTTCGACACCGTGATACGCCGAGGTACCGAAGTTACGCCAGCCTGCGGGTACATGGTCGAACACGTAGGTGTAAACCTCGGATTCGTTGTACTCCGCCATCCATGGCATGTACCACTTGAGGCCTTCGATCAGCGGCGGCAGATCACCGGTATTGGCACCTGCCATGATAGGCACATCGTGGTGCTCGCCGGCCTCAAAGGCATCCCGGATACCCATGGTCTGGTACCAGCCGTCGATATTGGGACGGGCCGCAAAGCGGGCCTCGTTGGCGGCGGCCACAATTTCCGGCCAGGGCACCGCACGCATGGCGGCCAGTACATCCGGCTCATCCGCCACGCCAAGGGCCTCCGCCAGTTTGATGCCTTCGGCTTCCTGGGACTCCAGCGGGTTTTCCACCGGAATGGTCTGGTCCGTTGGCGCGGCCATACCACTCTGGACGATGGCCTTGTGGAACAGGCCTTCCGCCAGTGGCGAATGCAGCAGCGATAGAGTCTTGCCGCC
>CAZHAY010000069.1:0-10526 GCA_964530545.1 uncultured Marinobacter sp. | reverse complement strand
CCGCCCCCGTGGAACCAGACCATTACCGGAAGCGGCTCATCACCGGCGTCTTTTGGCACGGTGACGTTCAGGTAAAGGCTGTCTTCGCTCATGCCACCTTCGCCGAAGGCTTCGTTGGCAGGGTCCTGGGCAGACTGATCGGCCCAGGCAATGGCTTCACGCACACCACGCCAGCCTTCGTGAGGAACCGGTGGCTTCCAGCGCAGGTCCCCCAGTGGCGGTTTGGCGTAGGGAATGCCGTAGAAACTCCACGCCTTGTCATCCGGTGTGGTAAAGCCCCGCACAACCCCCAGACTGGTGGGGACGATCTTGCGGTCACTCTGGGCCCGGGCGACAAGCTCTACGGCATCGTCGGCATTGCGCAGCCGGCGGGGGCGGGGATCGGTATCGTTGAATACGGCTTCGCCGCCGGCGTTCAGTTCCGCCATCAGGTCAGCAACAATGGGGCTGCGGGCAAACTCCGCGGGGGGTTGATCCAGTGTCAGCCGGTCCGCGTAGGCCGCCAGAATCCGGGCTGCAGCCCGGGAAACATCAATACCGTTGTTGAGGTCGCCATCCTGATCGACGGTCTGGATCAGGACAGCCAGATTGGTCGCTTTGTCATCGAAATCACTGGCGTCGGGGAAATGATTCCACTTGGAAAGGTTGCGGATCCGGTCCAGCTTTTCCAGTCGTATACGGTCAAGGGCATCTTTTATTTTCTCCAGCCGTTCGCCCTTGTGCCAGGTGACCCGTTCCCGGGCCTGATCCGACGCCTGCTCAGGCAACCCCGGTGCCGCTCCTGCACCACCGGCAACGAGCAGTGTCGCCATGCAGGAGGCCAGGGTGAGTTGTCTGATGTGTTGTGTCAGCCGTGCTTGTTCTAGTGCCATGAATCTCTCCGTTTTGCGGTCAGAAAAAAGGAGCTGCCCGGGTGACGGCTAAACACCCGGGCAGAACGACCATGCCTTACCGTCAGCTACCGCAACCTTCAGTATTGACGAACATCACCGGCAGTGTCTGATGGAGCAAGCGACGGAAACTGTCCATATTGTGCTCGCCCTCAAACTCCTGGTGGATATTAATGACGCCATTGCGATTGAGGATATCGATGGTCGCCACGGTGTTACTGTAGGCGATATCATCGAAACCTGCGCCCATAAACAGCGGCGTGTTCAGACGGCTGTTGGTATTGCGGTCCTGCAGCACCGAACTGAACTCCCGCTCGAAGGCCCGTCGGGATGAGGAGAACCAGCCTGAGCCGTAGGAGAACACATGGCTGAACATGTCGAGGTTCCCGAAGCCCACGTTGAAGGCCACGAAACCACCCTGGGACAGGCCCGCGATGGCGCGGTTATCCCGGTCGGCGCGGACGTTGTAGTTACTTTCGACGTACGGAATCAGCGTATTCTTGAACAGGCCCACGCAGCCACCGTTGGTGCCTGGTGTGACGGGGCTGCCAGAGGCACAGCCGCTGGTGTCGGGCATAACCACGACCATGGGTTCGATGCGCCCTTCGGCAATCAGGTTGTCCAGGATCAGGTCGGCACTGCCGCCCCAGCGTTCTTCGCGGCTGCTCCAGTTGGAATCATCCTGACCAGCACCGTGGCTGAGATAAAGCACCGGGTATCCACCGGGCTGCGACTGGCTGTAGCCAGGCGGCGTATAGATATGGGCCCGGGCACCGCGGAGACGGCTACCGATGTTGACCACCTCGACGTTGCCGTGGGCCACGCCTGGACGGTCACGATAGTGTTCGGTGGCACCTTGGGGAAGAATACTCGGGACTTCGGTGGGACAGGATGCAGGCGCGTTGCCGGGAGGCTGGCCACCGCCACCACCACCAGGCAGGGCGAAAGCGGCACCCGCCAGGGCCATTCCGCTGATGAGTATGAGAGACTTCAAGCCGTTGCGTTGCATTGTTCTAACCCTCCAATGGTCGTTAAATAGGTGCGTCGGAGCCAGAGAACTCCGCCGCTACGGCGTCTAGAGTTATAGCGCTGGCCTGATCCGCGCACAAAATGTCCAAAACTTCATGCGAACCCGGACTTTATCGAGTCAACATCGGTGAATCTGTTCCAGCCGGAATAAACGTTCCGCGACGGCCCATCTGAGAAGCTCTGTGGAGAGATCTCTGCCGTGTGTGCTAAGCCTTGATTATCCGACTGATTTGCGTGCGGAACAGGAAGCTACTGATGCCACTCTGAACCTCCCGCAAACCGGATGCTGAAGCTTTTGAAGGGCAAAAATTGACGTAATTCTGTTCTTTTATGGCGTGACAGTAATAATCGATCACGGAACTTGCACAGGGCAATAATTCGGGACGTCGACTCACTTGATCAATTTGTGATCTGTGTCGCTCTTGCATTGCACCATCGGCCACGAGCCGGTTGAGCCGCCAGCGCCATAAGACGGCAGATTCGGCGTAAAAGGGTTATGCTTCGGAGACCGCTGTTTTCGGTGGACCTGCCTCGCTATCATTCAGTGCACAGGTTCCACGCCGTTCAATCAGAAGGTGCCATGACCAGCACACCCGATCTTTCACCGGAAGCCCGGCTACAGGCGATTCTCGACGGTACCCGGGCAGGTACCTGGGAGTGGAACCTGGATACCGGCGATGTGGTCGTCAATCAGCGCTGGTCTGAGATACTGGGCTACCGGCCGGACGAGCTGATGCCCATGACCTATGAGCTCTGGCAGTCCCTCAGCCATCCGGGTGACCGGGAGAGAGCCCGCGCTCTGATGATTCGCCACCTGCGCGGCGAAATCCCCTATTTCGATTGTGTTGTCCGACTGCGGCATAAACTTGGCCACTGGCGCTGGATACATACCCGGGGCCGGCGCCTGCAGGACAAGAACCTGACCTACAGCTGGGTGTGTGGCACGCACCTCGACATCTCTGACGAGCGGGAAACCCAGCACCGCCTGCAACGGCTGGCAGAATCGCTGCCGGGTGTGATTTACACCCTGATGCTGGAACCGGACAACAACTTCCGCTTCAGCTATATCAGCCGAAAGAGCATTGATTTCTATGGCATACCGCCAGAAATTCTGCTGCAGGACCCGGAAGCCATCCTGGAAATCATCGTCGAGGAGGATCTGAAACGCGTCCGTGCCACAATCGCCGAATCAGCCGCGGCGCTGACGGAATGGCGCTGTCAGCACCGGGTCCGGCTGGGGACGGAAGTGCGCTGGATGGAAGGCGTTGCCCAGCCGGAGAAAGACGAAGTGGGCCGCATCATCTGGCACGGCATGGTCACGGACGTCACCGAGCGCAAGCAACTGGAGCTTGAACTGGAACGTCTGTCGATGACCGATGAGCTGACCGGACTGTTCAACCGGCGTCATATGATGCGCACTCTTGAGATCCAGATCGCCCGGGCCGAACGGTACCACGAAGTGTTTTCGGTAATCTCACTGGATCTGGATCACTTCAAGCAGATTAACGACGCCTGGGGTCATCTGGTTGGCGACCAGGTGCTGATCCAGTTTGCCCGCCTGATGACGGCCCGGGTCCGTCGTACCGACGTGGTCGCCCGTACCGGCGGCGAAGAGTTCCTGATCCTGCTGCCCAATACCAACGGGACCGATGCACTTCAGGTCGCAGAGGCCCTTCGCGAGGCCGCCGGGAAAGAGGATTTTCGCAACGAGGAAGACCAGCCCTTTACCGTCACCATCAGCGGCGGCGTGGTCACGTGGGACGAAGGCATGACATCCATCCGCGACCTTTTATCCCTGTGCGACCAGAGGCTCTACCAGGCCAAGCGCGGCGGCCGGAACTGTATGGTCGCCGGAGATCAGGCCTGAGGCTGCCGGTTCATCCAATCGTCGCAAACCCGTCCGCCATCACCTCGCCATGGTTGATCTTCAACGGGATAAATAGGATGTTTACGAAAATACCCCCTGCATCAGACCCCCTACAACGATAAGGTACGTAAACATGTTTATTAACGGCGCCTGGGTCGATACCGACCACACCTTTGAAGTGACCAACCCCGCCAACGGCGACGTCATCGGCCAGGTACCCGATGCCTCTGCCGCCGAGATCAACCATGCCATCGGGGCCGCCCACCAGGCGTTCTTCAGCTGGCGTCGCACCACGGCTTACGAACGATCCGCGCTGCTCTACCGGGCCTGGCAGCTGATGATGGAGCAGAAGCAGGAGCTGGCCGAACTGATGACCCGGGAGCAGGGCAAGCCACTGCGAGCCTCACTGAATGAGGTTCAGTATGGTGCCGACTTCCTGCTCTGGTTTGCGGAGGAGGCCAAGCGCCTGTACGGCCAGAGCATCCCCTCGGCCCGCCCGGACCAGCGCTTCTGGGTACAACAACAGCCGGTGGGCGTAGTGGGAGCTATCACGCCCTGGAACTACCCCATCTCGATGATCACCCGTAAGATCGGCCCCGCGTTGGCAGCGGGTTGTACGGTGGTGCTCAAACCGGCAGAAAGCACTCCGCTGTGCGCCATGGCCATGTTCCGTATCTTTGAGGAGGCGGGCTTTCCCAAAGGCGTGCTCAACCTGATCACCAAAAAGGATCCGGTACCGGTGGGCACCGCCCTGTGTGAAGATCCAAGAGTGCGCAAACTGACCTTCACAGGCTCCACCGCCGTCGGCAAACTGTTGAACGAACGCGCCGCGCGCCATATGAAGCGGGTTTCCATGGAACTCGGCGGTCATGCCCCAGCGCTGGTCTTCGCTGACGCCGACCCGGTCCATGCCGCCAAGGGGCTGTCGCTGGTGAAATTCCTGAACACCGGCCAGGCCTGCATCAGCCCGAACCGGATTCTGGTTCAGCGTGAAGTGATGACGCCGTTTCTGGACGAGCTGAGCAAGCGCATCCATTCCATGAAAGCTGGCAACGGAATGGATGAAGGCGTACGTATCGGTCCGCTGATCAACGACGTGGCCGTGCGCAAGGTCGACAACCAGGTTAAAGACGCTATTGCCAAGGGCGCGCGGGTGCTGAACGGTGGCGAACGCCTGCAGACCCCTGAACTGGCGGGTGGTCATTTCTACGCGCCGACGCTTCTGGCGGACGTCACCCCTGAGATGCTGATCTACCGGGAAGAAACTTTTGGTCCGGTCGCTGCGGTTATTCCGTTCGACACCGAGGAAGAGGCTATTGCCATGGCAAATGACACCCGTTATGGGCTGGCAGCGTATATCTATTCGGAGAATCTGTCCCGCTGCATGCGGGTTTTTGAGGCGCTGGAGTTCGGTATCATTGGCATCAACGACATTAACCCGACCAGTGCGGCCGCGCCTTTCGGTGGTATGAAAGAGAGCGGTCTTGGACGCGAAGGAGCGCAGGAAGGCATTCAGGAGTATCTGGAGACCAAGCTTGGGGGCATTGCTGTAGCAGGGGTTTGATCCAGATGCCGGTGCTCTGAAATCTGACCCGGGTTTCGGTCTTGAGTTTCGACTCGAAATCCGGGTATCACCAAAAGTACAAGAAATGCCCAGGAAATGATTTAAATCAAGCACTAACGGCTACCAACTTGCTCAAGCCCTCGCAGTCTGCTAGCTTTCAACCAGCGAATAATAACTTTCAGATCAGAGAGAACAGAGCTTCCTTCGGGGGCCAGTCAGCGGCCGGGACACCAAATGACGGAAACGGTTAACGAACTCTTGGTTCAGCACTGGGCTACCGGACTTTTTGTCATAGCCACCCTGGGCTTATGCGCGTTCATGGTTGGAGCCTCGAGCCTGCTGGGCGGGCGCAGCCAGGGGGTAAGCAAATCCCTGCCTTTCGAATCGGGTATTGTCGGCACCGGCGATGCCCGTCAGCGGTTTTCAGTCAAATTTTACCTGGTTGCCATGCTGTTTGTGATCTTTGATATTGAAGCCGTATTCCTGTTTGCCTGGGCCATCGTTATCCCCGATGTGGGCTGGACCGGCTTCTGGGGTGCCGCTGTGTTTATTTTCATCCTGTTGGCCGGTCTGCTCTACGACAGCCGTACCGGCGCGCTTGACTGGGCACCGGAATCGTCAAGACGAAAGTCGACCGATTGAACTGTTGGATAACCGGAATCCGCGGAGTCTGCACTCAGGCGTCCGCGCCGGTGTTATGGAGTTATTATGGCTTACACCCTGACCAGGGCCGAAGAGCAACCCGATGGTGATCGCCGCTACCCCGCCCGACACCAGGAGTCCGTAGACGACCCGATCAAGCGTCAGCTCGAACGCAACGTTTTCACCGGCAAGCTCAGTGAAGTTCTGCATAATGCGGTGAACTGGGGCCGGAAGAACTCCCTGTGGCCCTACAACTTTGGCCTGTCCTGCTGCTACGTTGAGATGACCACGGCGTTTACGTCACCCCACGACATTGCCCGCTTCGGCTCTGAGGTCATCCGTGCCTCTCCGCGGCAGGCTGACTTCATCGTTATTGCCGGCACCTGCTTTATAAAAATGGCACCCGTAATCCAGCAGCTATACGATCAGATGCTCGAACCCAAGTGGGTGATTTCCATGGGCTCCTGCGCCAACTCCGGTGGTATGTACGACATCTACTCAGTCGTACAGGGTGTCGATAAGTTTCTTCCGGTAGACCTGTACATTCCCGGCTGTCCGCCTCGGCCTGAGGCGTTTCTGCAAGGGTTACAGCTGTTGCAGGACTCCATCCAGGAAGAACGCCGCCCGCTGTCATGGGTCATGGGAGACCAGGGTGTTTACCGGGCTGAAATGCCCTCTCAGCGGGAAAAGTGGCGCGATCAGCGCATTCAGGCCACTGAGTTGAGAACCCCGGATAAACTTTAAAACGTTGCCGATTGACCAATAAAGGACTCGCCCTGCAGTATGACGACAGTCAGCACTGATACCTCCCAGGCAAACGCCGGCAACGGCCATCTGCTGGACCAGTTTCGTGACCAGGTGGTTTGCGTTCAGGCGACCCTGACGGGCATGCCCGTGTTCTGGGTACGGCGGGAAAGCCTGGCAGACATCCTCCAGCACCTGAAACAGGTCCCCAGGCCCTATAACATGCTCTACGACCTGTCAGCGGTTGACGAGCGTCTGCGCAGCCACCGCACGGGCCTCCCCCCCGCCGACTTTACGGTCTTCTACCACCTGTTATCCGTTTCCCGTAACGAAGACCTTATCCTCAAGGTCGCGGTGGATGAAGCCGATCTGTGGGTACCGTCCGTAACCGGGGTATTCCCGAATGCCAGCTGGTATGAACGGGAAGTATGGGACATGTTTGGTATCCACATTAAAGGCCACCCCAACCTGAAACGCATACTGATGCCCCCCAACTGGACGGGCCATCCCCTGCGCAAGGACTACCCGGCACGAGCGACCGAGTTCGACCCCTATACCCTGACGGTGGAAGGTCAGGCGCAGGACCAGGAAGCCCTCCGGTTCAAGCCGGAAGACTGGGGTATGCAGCGGGAGCATGAAGGCACTGAGTTTATGTTCCTCAACCTGGGCCCCAACCACCCCTCTGCCCATGGTGCATTCCGTCTCGTGCTTCAGCTCGATGGTGAGGAGATTGTCGACTGTGTGCCCGACATCGGCTACCACCACCGGGGTGCTGAGAAGATGGCTGAGCGCCAGTCGTGGCACAGCTTCATTCCCTATACCGATCGCATCGACTACACCGGCGGGGTCATGAATAACCTGCCTTACGTGCTGGCGGCGGAAAAGCTGGCAGGTATTGTGGTGCCGGATCGGGTGAAAACCATCCGGGTGATGATGGCCGAAGTCTTCCGTATCACCAGCCACCTGCTGTTCCTTGGAACCTATCTGCAGGACATCGGTGCGATGTCGCCCGTGTTCTTTACCTTTACGGATCGTCAGCGTGCATACCAGGTCATCGAGGGAATCACCGGCTTCCGGATGCATCCGGCGTGGTACCGCATCGGAGGCGTATCCCAGGATCTGCCTCAGGGGTGGGAAAAGCTGGTACAGGAGTTCCTGGACTGGATGCCATCACGCCTTGATGAGTACGAAAAGGCAATGATGGAGAACACGCTGGTTCGCGAGCGTACCCGATTCATCGCGGCCTATAACACCGAAGAGGCTCTGACATGGGGTGTTACGGGGCCTAACCTGCGGGCCACCGGCTGTAACTTTGACCTGCGCAAGGCACGGCCATACTCCGGGTATGAGAATTTCGAGTTTGAGGTACCCCTGGGATCAAACGGAGATGTCTTCGACCGGGGTCAGCTGCGCATCGACGAAATGCGGCAAAGCCTGCGGATCATTCAGCAGTGTGTCGACCACATGCCTGCGGGGGACTACAAAGCTGACCATCCACTGACTACACCCCCACCCCGGGAGCGCATGCTGAAGCATATCGAAACGCTGATTACGCATTTCCTGTCGGTCTCGTGGGGGCCGGTACTTCCGCCGCAGGAATCCCTGCAGATGATCGAAGCGACCAAAGGCATTAACAGTTACTACCTGACCAGCGACGGTAGCACCATGAGCTACCGGACCCGTATCCGCACCCCCAGCTTCCCGCACCTGCAGCAGATTCCGACGGTGATGCGCGGTGGCTTTGTGCCCGACCTGATTGCGCACCTGGGCAGTATCGACTTCGTTATGGCCGATGTGGACCGCTAACCATGACTGAACCCGCAAACACCACCAGGATTATTGGCAGCGACCGCTTCGAGCTGCATCCGGCCGATGAAGCCGCCATTCGGCGGGAACTTGAACACTACGAGCAGCCACAGGCCGCCTGCATCGAAGCATTGAAAATCGTCCAGCGTCGCCATGGCTGGGTGCCCGATGGGGCTATCCCGGTGCTTGCCCGTGTGCTGGGTATCGGCCCGGGGGCGGTGGAAGGCGTCGCCACCTTCTACAGCCTGCTGTTCCGTCAGCCTGTTGGTCGCCATGTGATCCTGGTGTGTGACAGCAGCTCCTGCTTCCTGACCGGATTTGAGCAACTTAAAAATGCACTGGTGCAGCAACTGGGCATTGAATACGGCGAAACCACGGCTGACAGCCGTTTTACCCTGCTGCCAGTGTGTTGCCTGGGCGCCTGTGATGGCGCGCCGGCATTGATGATCGACGATGACACCTATGGCCCGGTAAATCCGGATGACCTGCCCGGCCTGCTGGAGCGTTATCCATGAGTCCGACCATACCCACTTCGCGGCGGGGAATGCCCTATCGCAGCCAGTTGCTGCAGACAGAGTCTGAGCGCTCAGCCGAAACCCATCCGCTAACCTGGCGGATGCGCGACGACGGTGAAACCGTCTGGCTGGAGGAATACCTCCGAAAGGATGGCTATCAGGCGGTACGGAAGGCGCTCTCCGAAGGTGATCCGCAAGCCATCATTGCCACCATGAAGGAGGCCAACGTGCGCGGCCGCGGTGGCGCAGGATTCTCAGCAGGTCTCAAATGGAGCCTGACGCTGCAGGGTAACGATTACCCCCGGGGTTACCTGGTCTGCAATGCTGATGAAATGGAACCGGGTACCTTTAAAGACCGCCTGTTGATGGAGCAGCAACCGCACCTGCTTATTGAAGGCATGATTCTCGGGGCCCTGGCCAATAACAGCCGATATGGCTACATCTTTCTCCGGGGTGAATACGTTGCGGCCGCCGCCGCGCTAAACGGTGCTATTGAAGAGGCACGGGAAGCTGGCTGGCTGGGACCAGACATCAACAACAGCGGATTCGATTTTGACCTTGCGGTGCATACCGGCGCCGGTCGCTACATTTGCGGCGAAGAAACTGCCCTGATCAACTCCCTGGAAGGCAAGCGCGCCAATCCCCGGTCGAAACCGCCGTTCCCCGGCCAGTCCGGCGCCTGGGGCAAGCCCACGGTGGTCAATAACGTGGAAACCCTGTGTAACGTACCCGCCGTGATTCTGCGCGGTGCTGACTGGTACCGTTCCCTGTCCGCCAACGGCTCAACGGATACCGGAAGTAAACTCTACGGCTGCTCGGGGCCTGTGGAAAACCCCGGCCTGTGGGAACTGCCGATCGGCACCACTGGGGCGGAGCTAATGGACCGTGCGGGTGGTATGCGCAATAACCGCCAGCTCAAGGCATGGCTGCCCGGCGGCGCAAGTACAGGTTTTCTGCTGCCTGAGCATTTGGAGTTGCCGCTGGACTTCGACACCATCGGCAAAACCGGTAGCCGTCTTGGCACCGGCCTGCTTGCGATTGTTCCCGACAACATCAGTATGGTCTCCCTGATGCGCAACCTGGAACAGTTCTTTGCGCGGGAATCCTGTGGCTGGTGTACACCATGCCGGGATGGGTTGCCCTGGGTGGTCAAGCTGCTGCAGTCGCTGGAAAACGGGCAGGGCGAGCCAGGGGATATTGAAATGCTCGATAAGCTGGCTGCGGACTGCGGACCGGGCCTGACCTTCTGCGCCCACGCACCGGGTGCTGCCATGCCCCTGGAAAGCGCACTCCGTTACTTCCGCCACGAGTTCGAGCAGGGGGTCGGCAAGGCCGGAACGGAAGCCAATCAGGATCCGATTCCAGCAGGCGAGGTATAAGGGTGGGACACAGGGCAAAAGATGACGGAAAGCGGGACTGAACCATGGCCATTATTCATGTGGACGGACAAGAGTACGAAGTAAACGGGG
>CAZHAY010000068.1:0-15659 GCA_964530545.1 uncultured Marinobacter sp. | reverse complement strand
GCAGCCCGGAACAGGCGGTGCAGCCAGAAGCTGTCAAACGTCCAGGCATCGCAATAGACCTGACCGGAAAGCAGGTTGTTCAGGTGGCCAGCAACCTGGGCTACCGTACGGCCTTTTTCCGCCAGCACCTGCCGGGAAATGCCGTGAATCGCCTCGGCATCCGCGGACCAGTCCCGCCACAGCCGATGAGGACGAATCAGCCAGCTGTGCACGGCACCGTCCGGCAGGCACACGCCGACTTCGATCGGGTAGCTATCGATCAGGTCCAGGCTGGACGCCTCGAAGTCAATAAAGGCCGGTGTATTGGCGGAAGTCATCGGCGACTCAATCGGTGGTTGGGCGGTTTGCAAAGTGTAACTGTCCCTCTGGTAGTACGCGAATGCTTGACGGCGGACCTGTTTATGCGGCGGGCTGTTACAATGGCAGGTCCGCGAGTCTACCCGGCAGGATATCAGGTTCCTGCCGGCCTGGTGTCTAGCCGCCAGTCCATCATCGGCAAGCAGGAGGAGCAGTGTCCGAACGTATCGTTGTAATTTATTCCGGAGGAATGGACTCCTTCACGCTGCTGCATCGTGCCCGCAAAAATGGCCACGACGCCCACGCCCTTTCGTTTAACTACGGTCAGCGTCATGTGCGTGAGCTGGAAGCGGCTGCCGCCGTTTGCCAGCAGTTGGGGGTGCCCCACCGGGTGCTGGATATCCGGGCCATGAGCGGCGTCATGGCGGGCTCATCACTGACCGGCAGTGGTGACATCCCCGAAGGCCACTACGAAGAAGAGACCATGAAGTCCACGGTAGTGCCCAACCGCAATATGATCCTGCTGTCGCTGGCCATTGGCTATGCCGTGACGGTTGAGGCCCATGCTGTATGGTACGGTGCCCATGGTGGCGATCACGCCATCTATCCGGACTGCCGGCCCGAATTCGTCGAGAAAATGGACGCCGTCAGCCGGATTGCCAACTACGAGCCGGTGCGGGTAGAAGCCCCGTATATCCGTGCCAGCAAGACCGACATTCTGGCGGATGGCCTGGCCATGGAGCTTGATTACAGCCAGACCTGGACCTGTTACAACGGCCGTGACGCGGCCTGCGGCGTCTGTGGCTCCTGTGTGGAGCGCCTGGAAGCGTTTGCCGCTCACGGGGTGACCGACCCGCTGCATTATGAGGTTAACGGCTGATGTACCGTGTCAAGGAAGCCTTCTATACCCTGCAGGGGGAAGGTGCCCAGGCGGGCCGCGCGGCGGTGTTCTGCCGGTTCAGCAAGTGCAACCTGTGGAATGGCCGGGAGGCGGACCGCGCAAGTGCGGTGTGTAACTTCTGTGATACGGACTTTGTCGGCACCGACGGCCAGAATGGCGGCCGCTTTCCGTCAGCAGAAGCGCTGGCGGACCATATCGCCGCCCTATGGCCTTCCCATGGCAACATCGAAGGTGTCAAACCCTACGTGGTCTGCACCGGCGGCGAGCCGCTGTTACAACTGGACGAGCCCCTGATTGAGGCCTTGCATGCCCGGGGCTTTGAGGTCGGCGTGGAGACCAACGGTACCCTGCCGGCACCCGCTGGTATCGACTGGCTCTGTGTGAGCCCGAAGGCTGACGCCGAGGTGGTCATCCACGACTGCGATGAGCTGAAGCTGGTTTACCCGCAACCCCTGGCTCTCCCGGAGCGCTTTGATTTTATCCGCGCCCGGCATTATTTTCTCTCTCCGATGGCATCGCCGGCCATGCCCGAAAGCGGAACCGATCCGGTCAAGGCAGGTAACACCCGCCGGGCGGTGGAATACTGCCTGCAACACCCCCGTTGGCGCCTGACCATTCAGATGCACAAAATCGTCGGGATCGATTAGCGCGCGGCCTCTGATGGTCGGAGTTTCAGGTCGGTGATGACCGGGTTGTGATCCGACGCCCGCCACAGGAAATTCCCGGTCAGGTCCAGGCCCTTCGGCGCGTCGTACGCGAAGATTCTCGGCTCCTCAACGTTCACGGCCCAGATATGGCTTGCCAGTGCCCGTTCTGCTGCGGTCTGATTTGCCAGATGGTAGTCCAGGGTTCCGAGCCGGCCATGGTAACGGAAGGTTGCCATCCGGGTGCCGTGGAAGGCGCGGACCAGGTCCCGGTAACCCGCTTCTGCCAGCGCCTGCAGCGGGGCTTCCATGGCGTAGGCGTTGAAATCACCGGCCAGCAACACCGCTTTGCTGCTGCCATTGTCGTCCCGGAACTGTTCCGCCAGTTCCCGTGCGGCGCCGGTCCTGGCTGCCGCATAACAGGCCTGACCGTCGCCCTTGTCCTGCTGAGCTGGCGGCGCGCCCCGGCAGCTCTTGGATTTAAGGTGTATAGCGACGACCGTAATCGGTTCGCTGCCGGTGATCAGCTCGAACTCCTGACTGACCCCAGGCCGATGCCAGCGCTGAAATGCGCCCTGATCCAGCAGGTGAGCCTCACCAACGGTCCGGACCCGGTCCGAGCGATAGAGCAGGCCATTGCGGATAGCATCATGATGGGTGTCGGTCGCCGCGCTCACGAAGTCCCAGTGGGTACCCAGCCTGGTAGTCAGCTGCGCCACGGCGCTATCGCGGTCGTAGCCGTCATTTTCCAGTTCGGAGACCACCAGAATATCCGCATCCATGGCTGCAACCTGAGCTGCCAGCCGTGCCTGTTGCTGCTGGAACGCCTTGGAGGTACGGGCACCCCGGGACGTGGGAAACCCTTCACCCTGACCGTTGCCATTGAACAGGTTGGCCAGGTTTAACGAGACGACTCTCAGGTTGGCGCCATGGTGGCGTTCTGGCGCTGGGCCTCTCGGACTGGTGTGAGTGAATACGGGTGTTTTGATAGGCTGGAGGCGCCAGTGTCCGAACCGGTAATCGAGCACACCGGTTAACTGACTCACCTGGTCGCCGATCCGAACCGGCGATGACGGCGTCAGGCCACCGGGCGGCCAGGGAGCAGGCCGTGGCTGTTGCCGGCGCTGGCCGTCATCGAGTAATAGCCGCACACTGTCCTGCTGCTGAAATTCCCGGGCCAGTCCGGTCGCCGGTTTGCGAATCTGGGTGGCTGTCCATTGCAGATCCGGAGCCAGCACCAGCTCCCCAAAGCGGGCCAGGTTCCAGGTATCGACGACCACCAGCGGCTGCCCGATCTGTACCAGCATGCTTTCAAGAGGTTCCCGTGCATCCGTTGGTGTCTGGTTCGGATCAAAATCAACTGGCTGAGGTAGCCCTGGCGATCCGCAGACCGTTATCGATCTGACCGAGGTTAATGAGGTCAGGCCGTAATACTCGCGGGCCTTTCCCGTTACCCGTACCCGATCACCCGGTTTGCCGTTTTCCGCGTGGGTGTGGATAAAGATGGCTTCTGATGTGGCTGGATCGGTGTCCTGTTCATAGGGGGACTGCTGAAGGTAAAAACCCTGGAACCCGCCGGGCTGGCGCGCATCCAGGGTCAGAATGCCTTCTACCGTTACCGTCTGGCCCGCCATAGGCGTGGCATCCCCTGAGCCCTGAACGGATGCGATCGGCGTATGGGCGTCGCCACAGGCCAGCGCCCAGGTCGGCAAAGGAAGAGCAAGCAGAATGAAGCTCACCAGGGCTTTAAACACTGCGGGATTCCTGATCGCCAGGGTGGGAGCGGGAGCCGGGATAATAACCTGAACTAAGCTACCGACGCCCGGGTTTCAGCCCAGGCGACGATCGGCGGATCAGGCGGTATCCGGCTGTGCAGCAGTAGACCGGCGGCGTTCGGAAACCTTCAGCCAGGCGGGCAAAGCATCTTCGTTAGTGAGTTCCAGCTGGCGGTCCTGCACGTTGTCCTCGCGGCCGCCCACCGGCAGGCCGAGCATGGGCAGAAGCCACGGCACCATGGCTTCGCGACAGCGTACTTCCAGAGGGCCATCATCGATACCATAATCGGCACACACCAGGCGTCGGCTTGCGGCGTCAAGGCCGGCGGCAGGTTGCAGCTTGAGACTGATCATCCGGTTCCAGCGTTCGTCATGCTCTTCCCGGTGGCGGGACTTGTCCCGGGTGACACGGACCTGGCCGGTCAGACGGCTGAGGCGGTAATCGCCAAACGTCTGGCGACGTTCGTCCCAGGCCCGCACGTGCCAGCTCTGCCCGGTCATCACCAGGGTATGGGGCTCGAGCACCAGAGCCTCGCCATCCGGATTGTCGAGGGTTAGGTAGCGTGCTTCCAGTTTGCGTTTCTGCCGACAGGCGGTCACCACCGCACGGGTCACTTCCGGACTGGCCTGACCACAGGGGGCCCGCACCACGCAGCTGTCAGGCAGTCCGATATCCAGATTCTCAAAGCAATTGCTGAGTGACTGGTGCCGGCAGGCAAGTTCCAGATATTCTTCAGGTTCACCCCGGGTCACTACGGGCTGGAAATCCGGAGCCGGGATGTAACCTTTCAGATGCCGGTCATAAACCAGATTGCCGGGGGCCAGTTCCCGCAGATAGGTATTGATGTCCTTCGACGCCTGCTGACGGCCAATGCCAAAGCCGTGGCAGATGTGATTGGTTGTCAGACGACCTTCCCAGAGGGCAACAATTTCTATCAGTCGATAACGCAGCAGCAGATCCCAGCGAATGGGCCATTCCGTTTTTTTCATAATGTCGGGCTCTTGGTGATGGCTAACAGAGTTCTGGTCGACAGCGACCGATCCATGATCACCCGACCGATGTTATCAGCATTACCATGGGTCAGTGTGTTACGGGCGATTAATGTAAAACTTTGTAAAATGCAGTGCTGGCGCGACTTGCAGCGGTGTTTTTCTGTTCAATCAAGGCGGTTTCGGCAACTGCGTAATGGCTGTTTTGGCCCTTGCCTGCTTAAATCAGGTTTGCTGTCTGTTAGTTTACTGACCATTCACGAATACGGGGCCCTGACCCCCGTCCTGTAACGCTTCCGGAGACAATCTATGACCCGAATGGTGACGTCCCTGTCGGCGTTGATCATCAGCATTATTTTTTTGATCAGCGGCAACGCATTTCTGACGACGCTACTCGGTATCCGGTTGAGTATCGAAGCCATTAGCCCCTCGGTGATTGGCTGGGTGCTGGTCTGTTACTCGGTAGGCTTTGTGCTAGGAACGCTCTATGTGCAGCGCATTATCGCCCGGGTTGGCCATATCCGGGCGTTCGCCGTGTTTGCCGCGATGGCAGCGGTGGCAGCACTGGCCTATCCGTTGTGGATGACGACCATTATGTGGGCGTTCCTGCGGGCGCTGTCCGGGTTCAGCATTGCCGGTGTGATGGTCGTGATTGAAAGCTGGTTCAGCAGTCGCGCAACCAACAGCAATCGGGGTGCCCTGTTTGCGGTCTACCAGATTGTCTTCTACAGCGCTGCGGCAGGCGGACAGCTGGTGGTGAACCTGGGCGACCCTGTCAGCTTTATGCCGTTCACACTGGCGGCCATTCTGCTAACGTTGGCGCTGATCCCCCTGTCACTAACGCGGATGGAAGCCCCTTTTATCGAAACTGCCGAGCGCATGTCGATTGTTAACCTGGCCCGGGAGTCCTTTACGGGCGTGGCTGGTGCCCTGATTTCCGGCCTGCTGATCGGCGGGTTCTACGCCCTGGGGCCGGTCTATGCCACGTTGGCCGGCCTGGATGTGGCGCGAACCTCGTTCTTTATGGCAGCGGCTATTGTGGCCGCAATGTTGATGGCCTGGCCGCTGGGCCGTCTGTGCGACCGGTTTGACCGTCGCCGGGTCATGTTTGTGGTATCGGTGTGCGCGGCGTTGACAGCGGTGGCCGTGGCGATCGTCGGCAGTGACAATCTGCTGCTGCTGATGGTGCTGGTCGGCCTCTTTACCGGCTTGTCGGCCACCATGTATCCCATTGCCGTAGCGATCACGAATGACCGTATGGAATCCCATCGGATTGTAGCGGCCAGTGCAACCCTGTTGCTCAGCTATGGCATTGGCAGCGTTATCGGTCCGGTGACTCTGGCGGCAATGATGGATGCACTTGGGCCGGCGGGGCTGTTCTGGGGAAGTGCGGTGTTCCTGGCCCTGATGGCGGCAGCGACCAGTTACCGGATCTATCGTACGCCTGATGTACCGGTGGAAGAGCAGGAGCACTACGTGGCAGCCATGCCGGAAGCCTCGGCGGTACTGTCTGAAATCGACCCCCGTAACGAGGAGTTCCAGCCCTCCCCGGAGGCCCAGGCCGACGAAGAAGAGCGAGCTTCGGCATGAAGTTGCAGAATGCATATGGAGCCTGAGCGAACCTGATCGATGTGTAACTTGTGCTCGTCTCAATGATTAGCTTACTATTGCTGAATCATTTGTAGAAGGACAATGACATGGACTCACAAACTTCCCGGGAACAGTTTCCGTTTGCCCAGGCCCGGGTAACCCGGCGCTGGCGCAAGCTGTTGGACGAGCGGCTCAAGGATCTGGGAGTGACCCAGGCGCGCTGGTCCACCATGGTGTACCTGCAGCGGGGCGGTGAAGGTCTGACGCAACGAGAGCTGGCCCATTTGATGGCCATTGAAAACCCCACCCTGGTACGGCTTCTGGATAGCCTGGAAGAGCAGTCCCTGATTGAACGGCGACCCTGCAAGCGGGACCGGCGCGCCCGCAGGCTGTACCTGACCAGTGGCGGCGAGCGGTTTATGAGTGATCTCAACGAGCGTGGCAATGTCCTCCGTGAAGAGTTGCTCAAGGGCATCGATGACAAGGACCTGGCCGTTGCGCTGGATGTCTTCAACCGGGTAATGGACAACGCTGCCGAACTGAAAAAATAGTGTTCCGGGGGAAGGGTTGAGTTCTGACGGCCGGCCCCTTATGATTGCTGCTCCTTCAGGGGAGTAGTCGCCGCAGCGACGGATTTGCTGCGGGTGATGGTCAACATAATCGGAGCTCATCTCCGTGGCCATTACGTTCTGTGGTGCTGCAAACGCTCCGGCGTGCGCAGGCGGAACTGGCGAGACCTGGGGAACAACCACCTCCGTGGGCGGAGGGTGGTCGTTCCTCTTGTCTTCGTGTTCCGCCCAGGACGTTTTTAAGTTATGGATGCTTTCCTCGCCTCGACTGCCTCTGTGTTTATTGCCGAAATTGGCGATAAAACCCAGCTTCTTTCCCTATTTCTGATTACCCGTTTTCATCGCCACCTTCTTATTGTTCTCGGCATTACGCTCGCGACTCTGGTAAACCATGGTCTGTCTGCGCTGTTGGGGTCGTGGGTCGCCAGCTGGTTACCGGCAGCGTGGGTACCCTGGCTGGTCGCCACGAGCTTTATCGCCATTGCGCTATGGTTACTGTTTCCGGACAAGGACAACTGCGAGGAGTCGCGGCTGCTGGGGTTGGGCGCCTTTCTGGCGACGACCATCATGTTTTTTCTGGCCGAGATCGGTGACAAGACCCAGATTGCTACCGTGGTTCTGGCCGCGCGCTATGACGCGACCTTGTGGGTGATTGTTGGCACTACCATTGGTATGCTGCTGGCCAATGTGCCAGTGATTCTGGCAGGCCGATGGCTGATGGAGCGCTTGCCCATGGCGACGGCGAGGATCGGCGCCAGCCTGCTGTTTGTTGTGCTGGCCGTTATTACGATTATTGCGGCGATCAGCCAGCTGTGATGCACTGCGGGTAGTAACCGGCTCCGTTACTTTTATAATGGAGTCACCAAAATGAATCGGGAACAGGCATTTATGGCGAACACCCTGACACACGGTATTGCATTGGCGTCTGCGCTGCTGGTCTGGGCGGCGGCACCCCTGGCCGTGGCACAACCGGACAGCGACGCCGGGCCGGTTTCTGTGCAGGAAAGCACGGCAGCGGCTGATCAGAACGCGTCGGCACCGTCCCGGGATACTCGCAGCCGCTCTCCGGTCTGGGCCCTGGAAGGGGATCTTGCCGGTAAGTTGCAGATGATCACTACCCGGTATGAGGACACCTTTGCGGAGATCGGCACGCAGCGGAGCCTTGGTTATCTGGAGCTGGTCAAAGCCAATCCCGGGGTTGACCCCTGGCTGCCGGGGGATGGCACGCGGGTGACCCTGCCACGCAAGTACGTGCTGCCGGACTCCCGTCGTGAAGGCATTGTTATCAATCTGGCCGAGTACCGCCTGTATTACTTCCGCGACGGAGGTGTTCAGGTCTTTCCCGTGGGTGTCGGAACCGAGGAGAACCCATCACCGCTGACTGACGCGACCGTCACTATGGGCCTCGAATCCCCCGCCTGGTACCCCCCGGCCAGTATCCGGGCGGAATACGAAGCCAATGGCGAGCATCTGCCCCGGATGATTCCCCCTGGGCCCGAGAACCCCTTGGGTAGCCACGCACTGATTCTGAGCGAAAAAGGCTACCTGATTCATGGCACTAATAAAGGTTTCGGTGTGGGCATGCAGGTCAGTCATGGCTGCTTCCGCATGTACAACGACGATATTTCCCGGTTTGTGAATGAGGTGCCCAAGGGCACGCCGGTTCAGGTGATCCACCAGCCGGTCAAGGTAGGTTTACGTAACGGGCAACTGTGGCTGGAAGTGCATCGCACGAAAGAAGGCTATCCTGAAGAGGAAAAAGAACGTCTCTGGCAGCAGGTGACGGAAGTCCTTGAGGTCTATACTCAGGAACACAAAGGGCTTGAGGTTCAGCGCCGGGTTGTCGAGCAGGCGGTTGAGGAGGCCGATGGCATCCCGCGCATGATCGGCGAGCGGGTCACGCAAGTGGCCAGCCATGATGAGAGCGCGGACGCTGACGGGGGTGCGCGGGGCATGGAAGAGTCTGGCTTGCGGTCCCGACAGTCGACCCAGAAATCGCCTCAGCTCTGGTTCTGATCGCCCGCTCCCGGAAGTGGTAGCGTCGCCAACCGGTGGCGTCAGGGACGGAATCGTAATTCAGGGAGCTGCCTATGATTGTTCAGACAGGTCCGACGGTAAAGTCCCGTCTGCGCGCTGGACTGTGGCTGGGCCTGATACTGTGCGGTCTGCTGCTCGCAGCTGTGCAATGGGCGCTGGCACAAAGTACCGGTGATCGTCATGTGCTGGTGCTGTCCGTGGACGGCGCTATTGGGCCAGCCACGGTGGATTACCTCGTCCGGGGCATTGCAGATGCCGAAGAGAGCGGTGCGGCACTGGTTGTGATTCGTCTCGATACACCCGGCGGCCTGATGAGCTCCACCCGCTCCCTTATCAAGACCATGCTGGCGTCCGAGGTTCCGGTCGCCACCTGGGTCACTCCGGCGGGCGCCAGAGCTGCCAGCGCCGGCACCTTTATTCTCTATGGCAGCCATGTGGCGGCCATGTCTCCCGCCACCAACCTGGGCTCCGCAACCCCGGTTCAGATGGGTGGAGGGCTGACTTCCAGTCAACCCGCCAGTCGACTCTCCAATCAACTCTCCAATGAAACCCGCGAAGATACCGGTAACGAGCCACCGGAAGCTGGGGACAGCACCGCCATGGAGCGGAAGGTTCTGGAAGACGCCGTCAGCTATATCCGGGGACTGGCAGAACGCCATGGCCGTAACGCCGACTGGGCGGAACAGGCCGTCCGCGACGCCGTCAATTTGGGCGCTGCGAAGGCTTTGGAACTCGGCGTGATTGATGTGGTGGCGGACGGTCTTGAGGATCTGCTCAGCCAGATTCACGGTCGTGATGTGGTTATGGCAACCGGCCCGGTTACCCTTGATACTGCGAATCTCATCGTCACTCGTCAACAGCCGGACTGGCGGACCCGCCTGCTGACCGTGATCACCGACCCGAACATCGCCTATTTCCTGATGATTATCGGCTTCTATGGCATTATCTTTGAGCTCGCCAATCCCGGCGCCCTGTATCCGGGTGTCATCGGGGCGGTCTGTCTGGTGCTGGCGCTTTTCGCCTTTCAGGTTCTGTCTGTGAACTACGCAGGGCTGGCGCTGATCCTGCTGGGCCTGGCATTTATTGTCGGGGAGGCGTTTATGCCGAGCTTTGGCATGCTTGGCATTGGCGGTATTGTGGCCTTCGTTCTGGGTTCGGTCCTCCTGATGGACGGTACTCACCAACGCATTTCTTTACCGGCCATTGGCGGTACCGCGGCGGTGGCGGGCGGGTTTATGTTATGGACGGTTACCCGTTTTATGGGCCTCAGGCGCAAGGCACCGGTGGTTGGAGCCGAGCGTATGATCGGCGAGCCCTGCCAGGCGCTGAACGACTTCCGGCGTGACGGTAATGTGTACCGGGGTCAGGTGCAATTGTCGGGCGAACGCTGGAATGCCATCAGTGACGAGGCTATCCTCGCTGAACAACACTTACGCGTGCAGTCGCTGCAAGGTCTGACGGTGACCGTCAGGCCGGATCCGGTGGGCGCGGGCCGAAAGGAGGCTTTATGACAGGGGACCTGATTCCATGGATTGCGCCGATTGTGGTGCTGTTGCTCATCATCGGATCGGCTATTCGGATTCTGCCGGAGTATGAACGGGGCGTGGTGTTTTTTCTGGGCCGCTTTCAGGGCGTCAAAGGCCCGGGCCTGATCCTGGTGATCCCCGGCATTCAGCAGGTGGTACGGGTGGATCTGCGGGTCATCACTATGGACGTGCCCAGTCAGGATGTGATCTCCCGGGATAACGTCACCGTCCGCGTCAACGCTGTGCTCTATTTCCGCGTGGTTGACCCGGAGCGTGCCATCCTGCAGGTGGAAGACTACAGCACCGCCACCAGTCAGCTTGCCCAGACGACGTTGCGATCCGTACTGGGTAAGCATGATCTGGACGAAATGCTATCGGAACGGGACAAGCTCAACGCCGACATCCAGGAAATCCTTGATACCCAGACCGAAGGTTGGGGCATCAAGGTCTCTAACGTTGAAATCAAGCACGTGGATCTGAATGAGTCGATGATTCGCGCCATTGCCCGTCAGGCCGAAGCCGAGCGGGAGCGCCGGGCCAAGGTCATCCATGCGGAAGGTGAGTTGCAGGCATCTGAGAAGCTGGTAGAGGCGGCACAGGTGATGTCCACCAACGCCGGAGCCATGCAGTTGCGCTATTTGCAGACCCTGTCTGACATGAGCACCAACAATGCGTCCACCATCGTATTCCCCTTACCAATGGATATTATGGAAACGTTCATGAAGAAAGTTGCCGGGCCGGGGAAAGAGGCGGGTCCTAAGCCTGGCCCTGAAACGCCACCGGAGAGTCAGGGCTAAACCTTGTCCCAGGATGAGCGCCCATAAAAAAGGCCGGCATTTGCCGGCCTTTTTCGCAGTGATCCAGCTTACTTCTGGCTGGAACGCTGCAGCATGCGAGCAGCGCGCTCGTTAGCTTCGTCTGCAGATTGCTGGGCTTTCTTGGCTTCTGCCAGAGCCTGCTCTGCGCGACGCAGGGCAGTGTTTGCCTTACGGTCAGCGTTGTTGGCAGTGCTCAGGGCGTTGCTTGCAGTCTGCTCAGCGGAGCTGGCAGTGGCGTTTGCTTCGTCAATAGCCGCTTTGTCAGTGGTGGCACAGCCGGCAGTCAGAACGGTAGCCAGTGCAAACCCTGCGATCGTCAACTTACGCATGTCTTGAATCCCCTTATTGGTCGTTATACTTCCTGTGGTGCAGAAGTTCTGGATAAATAACATCCTGTTAGATGATCAGGTCCGACGTTACCGCCGGATTCGGTAACAGTGTAAAACACTACGGATAAGAATGTTAACTCGGGATACGTAAAACTTCTTAGGTAATTACGTAAACGTAAGTTCGCTGTCAGGAACTTTTTGAATATCCAAGTGTTTCCCGGGTTTTTAGGGATGAATGCGGATGGGCGTTCCGACCTCTACCAGTTGCCAGATTTCATCCATTTCCTCATTGGTGACCGCAATACAGCCTTCCGTCCAGTCCAGCCCCTTGTAAGCGAACGCCATGTCGCCGACATTGTTGGGCAGGCCGTGAATCATGATATTACCGCCGGGGCTCAGCCCCCAGGCTTCCGCCAGGCGGCGATCCCTCGGACTGGGGTAGGAGATACGGATCGACTTGTAGAAGTCACTGTTGGGGTTGCGCATATCAATGGTGTAGCTCCCCTCCGGGGTGCGGCTGTCACCTTCATAGAGCTTGTGACCTTCGGGAGTCTTGCCCAGGGAAATACGGTAATCGCGAACGACGCGTCCGCCCGACATCAGGTACAGGCGACGCTCTTCCTTGTGGACGACCAGCTCATTGACCTTGCCAATCAGATTCCGTGTTGGCTGAGGTTCAGCATAGGCCAGCGTACGCATGTCGCGCAGTTCGGTGCTCGCTGCTGAGGTTGTGAAGAGGGTCAGCAGCAAGAGCAGCAGAATGTGGAGACATCCTGAAAGTGCGTTCGTTTTCATTGGCTCATCAGGGATAAGGAGAACGGTCAGATTATCGCCAAGTTATAGCACATTGCTGAGATTACGCGTAGGTAATATTTGTGGTCATATCTCACAAATTCCGACCACAGCGTTGTGCGGGCCCATCAGGCATCTGCCATCTTGAGGCCGACCTTGATAACCCGGTCCGATTCGATTGCCCGCGCCACCAGCACGACCGGGCCCAGCATCACCTTGTCGCCAATGACCGGATGGCCTTTGGTACGTTTGGCAAAACATTCAGCCAGGGATAACTCCGGTGACAGTTCTTTGAACTCGATCCCGTAAACCTGCTCCACGTCCCCTAGCAGGGCGTCGCCATTGAGAACGAAGTCCCCGAAGAACGTCCGCTCTGTAAGGTGGCTGGCTGCCTGCCGGTCGGAGAGAGTGTTGCTTAGATCAGCCAGCGCGTCCGGGACCGCAAATACTGCCACAACGTCCTCTTTCGATACCATCAGGTCAGGATTGGGCGCCAGACAGCGATGGTTGCGGAAGACACCAGCCACCTCGACATTCAGAGGTAATTGCAGCTGACGCAAGGGACGGGGATCGTCCCAGCGGTCGTCCCGCAACGGAAACAGCATCAGTTCATGGTCACCCGTAGCTGGAACGTCCAGTGGAATGCGCCGATAAGGTTCGCTGGCGGCAGGTACTTCCAGGCCAAGCTTGCGGGCCAGTGGCGTAAGCGATGTACCCTGTACCAGTAGCGATACCAGCACCACAAAAAAGGCGATGTGGAACAGCTCCCGGGCTTCTGGTAGTCCTGCCATAACCGGAAACAATGCCAGCACGATCGGCACCGCGCCCCGCAGCCCGACCCAGCAGATATAAAACAGTTCTTTCTTGTTGAACCCAAACGGCCAGATCACGCTGAGCACTGCTATGGGCCGGATAACGAGTATCAGCGCAAAGGAGAAGATCAGGCCGCCGCCAATCAACGGCTGCAGTTCTGACGGGCTGACCAGAAGCCCAAGCATCAGGAACAGGCAGAGCTGGGCCAGCCACGCCAGACCGTCGTGTACCTGGAGGATGGTCGGCAGCATCCGCACCGGGCGGTTACCGACCACCACACCGGCCAGATAGATGGCCAGAAACCCGCTGCCACCAATAATATTTGTGCCGGCAAATACACACAGACCCGCGCCCCCGACGAGGAGCGGATAAAAAGACGCGGTCAGCCGGACACGGTTGGCCAGTTGGGTAATCAGGAAGCCCCCCAGAACGCCGGTCACGGAGCCGATACCGAACTGCATGACCAGCATGATCAGACCATCGGTTATTGATGCAGCGCCCTCTGCACTTAACATGCTCACCAGCATCAGGGTGAGGAAGATCGCCATGGGGTCGTTACTGCCCGATTCGATCTCAAGGGTGGCACTGACCCGCTCGTTCAGGTTCAGTCCCCGGCCCTGCAGGAGGGAGAACACCGCAGCAGCATCGGTGGACGAAATGATAGAGCCGATCAGTAACGCAGCCATCCAGTGCAGATCAAACACCAGCCAGGCGCACAGCCCGGCCAGCACGGCGGTAACGAGAACGCCGACGCTCGCCAGTAACAGAGCCGGTTTCAGCGCGACACGGAAAGTGGCGGCCCGGGTACGCATACCACCATCCAGCAGGATGACGGCGAGAGCCAGGTTGGCCACGACAAAGGCAAGCTCGAAATCGTCAAACCGGATACCGCCAGCGCCGTCCTCACCCATCATCATCCCGACTGCCAGGAAGATCAGCAGTACCGGAACACCTACCCGGGAGGAAAGCTGGCTGAGGAGAATGCTGCAGACAAGCATCGCGGCGACAATCAGTATCAGGTAGTGATCCATGCACTCTCCAGTCAGGTGCTACAACGAATACCCGTCAATCCTGCGCAATTTGTGACGGGACGTCAGTTAATGAGTTGGCAGGTATTGTGAGCTTTCTCGCGCCTGCCTATATTGAGGCTTGTGCGGGTGTAGCTCAATGGTAGAGCAGAAGCTTCCCAAGCTTAAGACGAGGGTTCGATTCCCTTCACCCGCTCCAATCTGATGCCTCCATACCTCTTCATACGTCCGGTATTCGTTAATCAGGAACCACTCTGATGCTTGAGCAGATGCTGAGCCGCTACACCATCACTGGCAAGGAGCAGCGACAGCAGGCTTTGCGCGAAGTGGGTAGGGGCTTATGTAAGGGCACCTGGCCGTCCCTTCCATATAGGACTTCTTGTGTAACGTAGAGGGAGCTTAGCCGGCTTATTCGGTAAGTTGGGGCTCAGCGGTTCCGCCATGCGGCCAGGCGTTTTCGGCACTCATCCTCTGGCAGGCGGGCTCCGGCCTGCAATATTGTGGTTAATGCGGCGAACAGGTCTTTGGGAAGCAGAACCTGGTGCAGCTCCAATTCATCCAATTCAGAATTCAGAATCCAGAATCCAGAATCCAGAGGACACCTCGAACGTCCAAAGAGGCCTGCCGACCAGACTTTCGCAGGGCACCATCATTGGTTAGCAGCGTCCAACCTCGTTCCCTGGCCACGAAGTAACAGGATACATCCGCCAGGGAGGAGTTTGTCGGAGACCAGCGAGTTCCAGAGTTTCATCACCGCTGAGCGTTTCAATGGTGAGCCCCAGATCCTGCAAGTGTTGCCCCAGCGGTTTCTGAAGCTCTCGCCACACAACGTCCGTGGTGACGAACCGGTGGGGCAGCTGAAACACCTTTTCCAGAAGATTGCTGTGGTGCAGGTCGATCCAGATGTTGGTGTCAGAGACGAGAATCTTCGTGGGCATTGACGCCATCACCTGCTTGTCCATTAGCCATTACATCCTCGATCTCTCCAAGACCGACCCCCAGTAATTCCGCCGCTCTGGACGGGGTAATAAGCCCTTCGGCCAGGGCTCGGATTGGTGCCAAGGTGCCACATCCCGCAAACCTTCGGCTGCTTTTTCAATATCGTCGGTGTTCGCCACCTTAAAAAATGCCCGCCACTGAGCGAAACCATGGCTGTGGTCCTCAGAGTCAAACAGGCGCTCAGCGGCCAGGTAGCGCTCCAGATGTTCGCGTACCTGTTCCTTTACGGCTTCCTGCTGCCAAATGCCAAATGCCAAGTGCTTTCGAAAGTTCACCTCCCCCAGTTCCACGGTATCAGGGCGAAAAAAATACTCAGGGTTCACACCCAGCGCATCTGCCAGCTGAATCAGGCGGGTTGAATTTGGTGCGTCCTTGCCCTGCTCATACTTCGACAAAGCCTGCTTGGTGATATTCGTCGGCGCTTTTTACGTCGTCTTCGACCAGTCTCAAGGGGAAGAACTGGTCTATTCCCTCATTACGAAATATTCCTGTTCCGTCAGAAGTGATCCCCATCTCAGCCCTGCTGGCGTTCCTGCCTTATTGTGCGTTTG
>CAZHAY010000067.1:0-15726 GCA_964530545.1 uncultured Marinobacter sp. | reverse complement strand
GCCTCATGCACCGGCTTCTGGTCCATCAACCAGGCATAGAGCGCATCGATATCTTCATCGGTGATACCGCGATAGGATGCATAGGGCATCGCCGGATATAACCGCCGGTCCGGGGCGGTACCGCGGCGTAGGACGGCTTCGAGATCATCCCGGCTGTAACCGCCGATACCATGGCTTTCCGATGGGCTGATGTTGCTGGCGACGATGGTCCCCATGGGGGTCTCGACCTTGTAACCACCGGACAGGTCCTCCTGATGGCAGGACATACACCCTGCAGCCCGGGCGACGTATTCTCCACGCTCGACCCTCTCCATAGCGTCACCGGTATGGTTTTCCGCTTCAGCACCATCCTGCGCAAATACCAATCCGCTGAATCCTGCCAGGGCAAACAGTGTAAGGATAAAAGGCGTAAGTTTAAGGACCGGAGTCCGATGCTTCAGTGTCACCTGGGCATTGCTCCCTTCCGCAAATAAGCTGCAGACGACTCGGGGGTAAACAAACAGCCGGATGACTACCAATGTAGCAGAACAGTCTGGGCTCGCTGGCTATCAGCCAGAAAAACCCAGTTCATTTGAAGGAAAGCACGAAGATCTGACGTTAGAGCCGTTCAATCGAGGCGAACGCATTCTCACAGGGGACCAGATAGGAGCCGCCGAATAGGTTGTAGTGGTTCAGGAAGTGATACAGGTTATAGATTTCCCGCTTGCGGGAATACTCAGCGGTGAAAGGCCTGACCTCCTTATAGGCTTCGTAGAACGCCGGCCCAAGGCCGCCGAACATCGCAGTCATAGCAAGATCGGCTTCGCTGTCGCCATAGTAGACAGCGGGGTCGATCAACCAGGGGTTATCGCCATCGAACATCACGTTACCCGACCATAAATCCCCGTGCAGCAGGCTCGGCCCCGCGCAATATGCGTTCAGCCAGTCGACCAGCGCGGTGCGCTTTGCATTAAGCACCCCTGCGAACCGCTTGCGCAGGCTGGCATCCCTGATCAGGCTGACCTGGTAGCCCAAGCGGTATTCGGCAAAAAATGCTCCCCAGTTATCCGATTCGATGTTCTTCTGGGGGTTTAGGCCAATATAGTTGTCCCGGTCGAGGCCATAGCCGGACTGAGGCTGATTATGGATTGTGGCCAGCCCCCTCCCCAGGGTAACCAGCAGGGCTTCTGACTGTCGTTGCGGCGTAATGGCCGTCATCTCCAGCTGCTTTTCGGTAACGGATACCACCCGGGGCACCTTTACGTCGGTGACGCCGCCGGCCTCCAGCGCATCCCGCAGCAGCTCCAGCCCCTCTGCCTCGCGGAACAGAGCATCCTCGTAATCCGTCTGATTGATCTTGGTGTGCACCATACTCCCTGAGCCCTCGCGAATACCTTTTCTGTGCTGATACAGCTTACGTGAATCCAATAAACCAAAGCGTGATAGCATTCAACGATTGTCGCTAACACACTGAACTGAATAGGGACCGTTCATTGAACACGTCCTCTGTTTCGGTGAGAAGTTAAGGAAGTTCCGTTTGACCACTCTGATTCAGGTCTTTTTTCATACCCTGGCCACCACCTTGCCGGTGTTTGTGATGGTTTTTATTGGTCTGGGGTTACGCAAACTCCGCTGGATTGACGCCGCCTTTGTGAACACGGCATCAGCGCTGGTTTTCAAGGCGACCCTGCCCATGCTTATTTTCCTGAGCATCTTGCGGGCGGATCTGGATACGGCGTTTAACCCCGGGATGCTGGCCTTCTTTGCCCTGGCAACTCTGGGCAGCTTTGCGCTGACCTGGGCATGGGCCATATGGCGAGTGCCCCAGGTGGACCGTGGCGTTTATGTTCAGGGGGCGTTCCGGGGCAACTGCGGTATCGTTGGGCTGGCACTGGCGGCCAATCTTTACGGCGATTATGGGCTGTCCGCCGGTGGCATTCTGCTGGGGCTGGTAATTATCTGCTACAACATCCTGTCGGTGGTGGTTCTGCTGGCTTACCAGACGGAACGCAAGCTGAGCTGGCGGCAGATTCTTTTGGATATTGCGCGCAATCCGCTGATTCTTTCGGTGCTGATTGCGATTCCCGTGGCCTGGGCAGAGATATCATTACCGGAATGGATCATGACCAGCGGCGATTACTTCGCCTCCCTCACCCTGCCCCTGGCGCTATTGTGTATCGGCGCCACCGTCTCCCTGAGCGCGATCCGTAAAGAACGCGGGCCGGCCATGGGCGCGAGCGCGTTCAAGATGGTTACTTTACCGGCTCTGTGTACTCTCGCGGCCTGGGTAGCAGGCTTCAGAGGGCAAGAGCTGGGGTTGATGTTCCTGTACTTCGCCAGCCCTACCGCGGCCGCCAGCTTTGTAATGGTGAAGGCGTTGGGCGGTAACGCACGACTGGCCGCCAATATCATTGCCATCACCACCTTAATGGCCAGCATCACGGTCACCCTCGGCGTATTTATCCTGCAGAGCGCCGGCCTGATCTGATTCCGTTCAGGTGTCGGTTCTGGCCAGCCAGGCGGCGCCGCGGACACCGCTGGAATCTCCATGGGCCGCCTGCACAACAGGCGTATCGCATTCGCCGCCGAAGACCCAGGCGGGCAGGCGTTCCGGCAAGGCCTGGTAAATCGCCTCGACGTTAGAGAGACCGCCTCCCAGCACGATAACGTCCGGGTCCAGCACGTTGATTACCGATGCCAGGCCCCGGACCAGATGGTCCAGATACAGCTCCAGTGTTTCGGCAGCACGAGGGTCCACTGGCGCCGCCGCGACGATTTCCTGACTGGCTCGGGCTTCCTGCCAGCGTTGCTGATGGGTCATGGCCATGCCGGGGCCGGAGAGAAAGGTCTCGTTGCACCCCTGCCGACCACAGAAACAGGGACGTTGGTCCAACTCTTCCTGCGCTGTCCAGGGCAAGGGGTTATGGCCCCACTCCCCTGCGACTCCATTGGGCCCGGTCAGCGGTTGTCCATTGATACAGATACCTGCGCCACAGCCGGTTCCCAGTATGGCGGCAAACACAACGTCGTAGCCGGCGCCAGCGCCGTCCGTCGCCTCGGACAGAGCCAGGCAATTGGCGTCATTGGTGAGCGTCACATGCCGGGCCAGTAACTGGGCAAGATCCTCCGCCAGCGCCTGACCGTTCAGCCAGGTGGAGTTGCCGTTCTTTACCCGGCCGGTCAGTCGTGAAACCGAACCCGGAATGCCAACCCCCACCGGCAGGCCAACACGCCCAGCTTGAATCTCTGCCTCGTATACCAGTTCTTTGATAGCGGCCAGCGTCGCGCGGTAGTCGCCCCTCGGCGTGGGTACGCGCTTGCGAAAGTGCTCGGTGCTGTCGGAATCCAGCAGAATCACCTCGGTCTTGGTGCCGCCCAGGTCGATCCCTATTAGCCAGTCTGCGCTCATGGGTTGCTCACAACGTCAGCGGGTAGGCAGCTTCGCACCATGACCTCCGTCCGTTTATCGGCTTCAGGATTCCTGATCCCGCGCCTTTCCCTCGCGAATGGTTTCCCGGGCTTCCTGTTCTTCATCGGCATCCGCTTCGGGTGTGTCGTGCTCTTCCGCCCGGGCGGGGCGATAGCAGAGGGTCACCAGGATTGGAAAGTGGTCGGAACCGAAGTATTCCAGCCGGCGGATCTCTCCCACTGTAAAGTGTTTACTGGTAAATACGTGGTCCAGCGGCCAACGCAGAAACCAGTGCTCAGCGTGGAAGGTGCTGAACATTCCCCGGCCCCGCCGTGGGTCAAGCATACCGCTGACCCGGCAGAACAGCTGTGTAGTGCGGGACCAGGCCACATCGTTAAGGTCACCGGCAACGACAGCCGGCTCGCCGGACTCACTGATTTCTTTCCCCACCAGTAACAGTTCCGCATCCCGCCACAGGGACTCCTCACTCTCGTTGGGAGCCGGTGGCCGTGGATGTACGGCATGGAAGCGTATCCGCTCGTTGTTGTGCACTCTAAACCAGCCATGAATGGACGGGATATCGTCCTGAATCAGGTATTTTACTTCGGCGTCTTCCAGCGGCAGCCGGGAATACAGATGCATTCCGTAGAGATTATCCCGGGGCACCCGGACGACACAGGGCCAGTCGCTGAAGGCTTCGTCGAGACGGTCCCCCCACCACTGGTCCGACTCCAGAGTCAGCAGAACGTCCGGCTGGTATTCCCGGACCTGACGGATCAGGTCGTCACTGTTGCGGTTCGTCGTGAGTACGTTGGCAACCATAAGTGTAAAACACCGGTTCTCATGCCCCGGCTCGGTGGGCAGAACCTGATGAGGCCACAGGCGGGTCCAGGGCAGGATCCGGCACACCTGCACCACCAGCACCAGGGCAGAAATCAGTAATACCCAGGTAAACCAGTCACCGGCCAGCGGTGACAGGACAGCGACGATCAGCGCCAGACTGGCAATCTGGACCCGGGGGAACTCACAGGCCCTCACCCACCAATCGTGTACCGGCACTTTGCCCAGAGCTGTAACGCCGGCAAGGATGAGTGCCAGGGTGAGCAGAATGTATCCGGCCATGAAGTCTCCTGCGGGTCGCCGTCCGTTGCATTTTTTCGAGCATCGACAAGTATGTTAGCGGAGGCGCTTTCGCTCCGCCTGACTATTCAAACCTGTTGCCATGACTTTGGCAATGCAAGCCACGAGCATGACCTGTGCAGGGATTATTTGCGGCGGTAGATAATACCGGGATGACACTGAACCATTTCGTAGAGGTGAGAAAGGCCATTAAGGGATTCAGAAGCACCCAGAATCAGGTATCCGCCGGGGTTCAGGCAGGCGTGCATACGGGTGAGGATGTCTTTTTTATGCTCAGCAGCGAAGTAGATCAGCACGTTGCGGCAGAAGATCAGGTCGAATTTGCCGAGCGCGTACCGCTCCAGCAGGTTCAGCTCCCTGAACTCCACCATACGCTGTAGTTCGGGTTTGATTTTCCATCCGCCACCAGGGAGCGCGGTGAAGAACAGACGCTGACGCTCCGGGGACAGGCCCCGGCCCAGAGCCAGCATTTCGTATTCGCCCCGCCTGGCCATATCAAGAACTGAACGGGAGATATCGGTTGCCACAATTCTGGCATCGGACTTCAGACGGCCAGGCTGAAACCGCCGGTACTCCTCAATCGTCATGGCGATGGAGTATGGCTCCTGCCCGGTGGAACAGGCCGCCGACCAGATCCGAAGCGGCTGCAGGCTGTTGCGGGCTGCCAGTTCCGGCAGGAGTATTTCGGCAAGAATACGAAACGGATGGTTGTCCCGAAACCACAGGGTTTCGTTCGTGGTCATCGCATCGATGACGCTTTCCTTCAGCTGGGACGAACCAGGCCGTTGCAGACGAACCAGCAGATCCCCCAGCGAGTCCATGCCGTTGTCCGCCAGCAGGCGTCGCAGACGGCTCTTGACGAGGTACTGCTTATTGTCCCCTAACAGGATTCCCGACGCGTCCTGCAGGAATTTCTTGAAGCCCTCGTATTCCTGTAGCGTAATATCAGCTTTCATTCATTCTCTGCAGTTACCAGATTGGTGACACAGCGGCGTCGGCTACCGGCCTCACTCGCGATCCAGTATAGACATCACTCGCTCCGCTAACTCGTCCGGGCTGAACTTTGCCATAAAATCGTCGGCGCCTACTTTTTCGACCATCGCCCGGTTGAAGACACCACTCAGGGAGGTGTGCAGCATAATGTACAGGTCTTTCAGCGCCGGGTCATTCTTGACCCGAGACACCAGGGTGTAGCCGTCCATTTCCGGCATCTCAACGTCGGAGATCACCAGTGAGATATGGTCGGCTATCTGGCTGCCGTCGGCTACCAGGCTCTTCAGGTAATCCAGCGCCTGTCGCCCATCGTTCTGGGTTTCTACCGTAAGGCCGATCGCAGTCAGGCAGCGGGTCATCTGGCGCCGGGCCACAGAGGAATCGTCCACTACCAGCACCGGGCGGGAGTCACTGCGGTCGCGCAGATTCTTCGACAGAACCGCTTCGGTAACGTTCTCTCTCAGCGGGGAGACTTCCGCCAGGATTTTCTCAACGTCGAGCACCTCGATCAGTTCGTCATCCAGACGGGTGACGGCGGTCAGATAGATATCGTCGCCCGCGCCTTTGGGCGGCGGCATGATTTCTTCCCAGTTCATGTTCACGATGCGGTCCACGCCAGAGACCAGAAAGCCTTGGGTGCGACGGTTATATTCCGTGATAATCACAAAACTGGTAGCGAGGTTTTCCGCCGGAATGCCCGGCCCCCGGATCGCCATCGACAGATCAATAATGGGAATCGTCTCGCCACGAATATGGGCGACGCCCCGCACAACGGAACGGCTGTTGGGGATCGAGGTCAGCCTGGGGCACTGCAGCACTTCCTTGACCTTGAACACGTTGATGCCATAAACCTGCCGCCCGCGCAGCCGGAACAGCAAAAGTTCCAGGCGGTTCTCCCCCACCAGTTGAGTCCGTTGGTTCACACTGTCCAGAACGCTTGCCATCGAGATTGTCTCCGAAACCTGTACAGCCCTGGTCCGAAGTGCATCGGAAGCCGGACGGGCACGCTAGTTGCTTCATAACTGTAAAGCGATCGCCTGGACCAGACAGTGACGGAAAATCGTCGCGGTTCTGGCAGATAGCTAACCGGCATTGTACAGCCGCTGTGTCTGGACGTATGTAACGGCTGGTATCCGGAAAAGTTTAGGAATTAACGTCCTTCAATACATCAACAGCATAGGCTACTGGCAGGCAAATGCGCATTTCAGCTCTACTCATCTTCATCCTGTTCAGCGCGGGCACAGCCCTGGCGTCGGATCGGACCGAGGCCGGGGATATTGTCCGGGCCGGGGATCACTTCATGGCCGACTTTGCCGAGCAACAGGCGGGAAGGGGCTTTGAGGTGGAATACGCCATTGGCAGCCTGGACCCCCGACTGACCCTTGCCCCGTGTACCGATGACAGCATCAACGTGGAATTCAGCGGCGATCCCTGGCGTACTACCCAGCCATCGCTGCTGGTTGCCTGCGATGGCGAACGGCCCTGGCGCATGTACCTGTCAGTATCCGTCGATATTTATGGCGACGCGCTGGTGGCCGCCCGGCCCCTGAACCGAGGTGACCGGGTTACGCCGGCCATGGTGACGACTCAGCGGGTTGTGGTGAACTCGATTCGCCGGGGCACCATCAACAATACCGACCATCTGTTGGGGTTGGAAATGAAGCGCCCGGTGAACGCCGGCACGCCTTTCACGCCTGATCTGGTCACCGCGCCGGATGCCGTCGCCCGTGGTGACCATGTTATGATTACTGCCAGTAACGGTACGTTTGCGGTGAAGAGCCGGGGCAAGGCATTGGCTAACGCCCGCATCGGTGAGCAGGTGCTGGTGGAAAACCTGGCGTCGTCCCGTAAGATCCGTGCCCGGGTGACCGGCCCCGGCCAGGTAGAAGTCGCCATGTGAGACCGGCCCGGAGTTGCCGCTGACCGGCAAACCTTCGCCACTTTCGTTAACAACGTACGCAAACATCGTAAAATGAACAAAGTTTTAACTAAAGTCACCGTCAACCCGGCCGATAACCGGGCAAGAACCAAATTCCGACCGCCATGGAGCGGCATGAACCAGAGCAGGTGATCGTCATGACAGTTGACTTCAACGGAATCGGCAACAGTCAGGTAAATAACCCCAGAACCACTACTGACAAGAGCCAGGCCAACAAACCCGCAACACCCCAGGCGCCGGCAGAACAGGCTGCGAAGCAGGCACCGGCTGCCCGTGGTGAGAACGTCAACCTGAGCAAGCAGGCCCAGGAGATCCGTCAGATGGGTGAGAAGCTTGAGAGCGTCCCCGAAATTGACGACAGTCGGGTCGAGCAGATCCGTGCTGCGTTGGCGGATGGCTCTTACAAGGTAGATGCGGAGAAAGTGGCCCAGAAAATGCTTGAGATGGATGAAAGCATTTTTGGGTGAGGTAAACCATGTCCGCGATCGACCAGCTCCAGGCACTATTGAATCATGACCTGGAACAGCTCCGGCAGCTCAAGTCGCTGCTGGAAGAAGAACGTAGTCTGCTGTCTGAAAGTGATGTCCGCGCCATCGAGCCACTGACCGGCCGCAAGAACGGGCTGCTCGGTGAGATCCGTGAACGGGCCCGACAAAAAGTGCACCTGCTTGTGGAGATGGGTTATCGCCCGGACCAGGGGCAACCTTCGCGTTTTATTCGCAGTGCCGGGCTTACGGAACTGTACCAGAGCTGGGAAGCAGCCCAGTCGGTGCTGGCAGAATGCCATTCCCTGAATCAGCAGAACAGCAAAGTGGTCAGCCACCTGCAGAACCGCCTTTCCCGGTTGACGGATATATTCCGGGGCAGCTCACAGCAGCAGAAACTCTACGGCGCTACCGGACAGCAGACGTCTGTGGGCCAGCGTAATATCCTGGCCAGTGCCTGATCAGAGCCGGGGCCGGTACCGATCGGCCCTGGTTCGTTAACCATCCTTTGCGCTTCCCTTACCATTGCCACACAGAATGGTAATCCGGAACCCCGGTCCATCCTCTTTACCCCAGCTTCTGGTAGACTTTCCGGCAATTTCATTCCTACGGAATCTGCCATGGCTTCTTATTCTCCTGTCCAGCGTCATTCACGACCCGTTGGCGCCCGCAAGCTGGCTGTTGCTTTGCTGGCCACGTTTTTCCTTACACCGGCACTCAGTTACAGTGACGAAAGTAAAGATGCCGGGGAGGTCCTGCCGGAAGTCCGGGTTCTGACCAGCGAGGGTGCGTTTGAGATTCGCCTGCGACCGGATATCGCGCCGCAAACCGTCGCAAACTTTCTGCGGTATGTGGACGAAGGCTATTACGAGGGCACGATTTTTCACCGGGTGATCCCTGGTTTTATGGTTCAGGCCGGTGGGTTCGACCAGAATATGAGTCGTAAGAACGACCATGAAGCGGTCGCGAACGAGTCCCGGCAGACAGCTCGCAATCTTCGCGGCACCATCGCCATGGCGCGCACCGCAGACCCGGACTCAGCCACTTCACAGTTTTTCGTGAACCTCGTCGACAACCCACATCTGGACGCGACGCCTTCCCGGGCCGGCTATACGGTGTTCGGTTCGGTGACCGACGGCATGGGCGTTATCGACGCTATTGGCAGCGTAGATACCACGAACCGCAACAACATGGGCGATGTGCCCGTCGAGCCTGTAGTGATCGAATCCGTCAGGCGTATCGAAAGCGACCAATAGATGATGAGCGACACCGTTTCCCCCGGGCCCCTGATGGAAACTGCCAGGCTGCAATGGCAGGACGGGGTGCCCGTCTCCGAACAGTTTGGGGATGTGTATTTCAGCCGAGATGATGGCCTGGCGGAAACCCGCCATGTGTTTCTGCAGCACAACCAGTTACCCCAACGGTTTGCCAGCCTGGGACACGACGACCGGTTTGTGATCGCCGAAACAGGCTTTGGTACCGGACTTAATTTTCTTGCCGCCTGGCAGGCGTTTCATCAGCATGCGCCGGCCGGGGCCCGATTGCATTTCATTTCCACCGAGCGCTACCCGTTGACGGCCCAGGACCTGGCGCAGACGCTGGCGTTGTGGCCGCAACTGGAACCCTACGCCCGGCAACTGCAGGCGGCCTATCCGCTCCCTATAGCTGGCTGCCATCGGCTGGTGCTGGATGCAGGCCGCGTGCGGCTGACCCTGTACTTTGGCGACGCCCTGACCGCCTTCAGTGACATGGATTTCAGCGCCGATGCCTGGTTTCTGGACGGTTTTGCCCCCGCCTGCAACCCGGGCCTGTGGCAGGACGAGCTGATCCGCCAAGTGCGCCATCACAGCCACGAAGGCACCACCGTGGCCACCTTCACCGCCGTTGGAAATGTCCGGCGCGGGCTCGCCAGCGTTGGTTTTCGCATGGAACGGGTGAAAGGGTTCGGCAGCAAGCGCGACATGATCCGCGGCACGCTCGACCAGGGCCCTGCCCGCAAAACGACTCGGCCTGGAGACGTACTGGTGGTTGGCGCCGGCATTGCGGGCGCCATGGTTGCCCGCAATCTGGCAAACCGGGGCTTTCAGGTAACCGTTGCCGATCAGGGTGCTCGCCCAGGTGCAGGCGCATCCGGCAACGCCCAAGGCGCTTTGTACGCCAAACTGGGGGTGCAACTGGATGACCAGACCCGTCTCGCTCTGGCCGCCCTGCTCCACGCCCAGCGATACTATCCGGTGGAGGCCGCCAGCGCGTGGCATCAGACCGGGCTGTTGATGATGGGTTATTCCGAGCAGGAACAGGCGCGGCAGGCAAAATTTCTGACTGCCAACCGTTACCCGTCGGAACTGCTCCGCCCGGTGAACCCGCAAGAGGCCAGCGACCTGACCGGCATAAACAGTCCGCAAGGCGGACTGTGGTTTTCGGGTTCGGGCTGGCTGGAGCCGGCCCGTTTATGTGAGCTGCTGCTGGATCACCCCAATATCCGGACCGAGTTCGGGTATCGGGCGCGCCGGCTGCTGCCGTGTAACAACCGCTGGTGCCTGTCCGGTGATGGTCGTCAGGATCTGGTCGCTGATACCGTCATTCTTGCCGCTGGTAACCATACGCGCCAGTTGATGCCGGTTACCGGTGAATTCCGCTTTAAAGCCATTCGCGGGCAGGTAACGGCGCTGCCGGAACACTGGCTAAGTCAGTCGCCCAAGGCGGTAATCTGCGGCGCCCGATACCTGAATCCGCCAGCGGGCGGGCTGGCCATAACCGGCGCGACCTTTGATCTGCGGGATTCAGACCCGGATGTACGGGACAGCAGCCATCATGAGAACCTCCAGGGACTTGGGGAAATGCTGCCGGGGCTGCTTGACGGAGATCCTTCCCTTGATGAGGTTTCCGGCCGGGTGTCGTTTCGCTGTACCACCCATGATTATCAGCCCATCGCCGGCCCGCTGATCAACGGCGCAGGCGACCGCCTTGACTCAGCCTGGCTGCTGACCGGTTTTGGCAGCAAGGGGCTGATGTGGGCACCGTTACTGGCAGAGTATCTGGCAGATGTAATTACCGGCGAGCCCTGTGCCCTCCCCGCTTCTCTGGCCCGCCGGGTCGGCCTCGGGCGCTGCCTCGTCAACACTGAAAAAGCCGGCACACCGGCATGATCTGACTGAAGTTATCCGGTAGCCGGCCGATAAACGAATACCCACCCACTGTTTTCGTTTTTCAGGAGCTGTTATGGCCATACACATCAGCGAGCCCGGTCGGCCACTCGGCACACGCCTGCCGGAACAGCTTCGTGGCCGTCGCGTGGGCAGCCTCGCTGGCATGGCTGAAACCAGCGCCCTTCGGGAAAGTAACGACGAGACCACCAGTGGCGAATTCCAACAGGCCCGGGGCATTGCCGCGCGCCAGGCAGCGGCGCGCTATGGGGAGACGGAAGATGCCAGGCCCGAACCCCAGCGGGCCTATCTGCCCGTCAGCCGCGTTTGCAGCCCATGGGTTCACAAACTGCCAGCAGAAGCGACCCTGGCGGAGGGCCTGGCGGCCATGGACCAGCATGGGGTTCAGCATCTGGTCATTACGTCCGATGGCGTGGTGGCCGGTCTGGTGGATATGCGCTGGATACTCAACTGGCTCCACGAAAACCTGGATCAGGACGCCAGCCGTACCTTTCTGACCATTGAGTTACCGTCCTTCCTGACCGCGTCACCAGAAACCGACGCCCATCTGCTCGCAAGGCTGATGCTCGCCCATCAACTGGATGCGGCGCTGGTGATTGGGCCGGATAACGCCCCCGTTGGTATTATCACCAGCACTGACTACCTGCGGCTCTATGCCAGCCTGAACACTCAGGAAGATCAGGTCTGACCGGCGGATTCGCCGGCTTCCGCAAGAAATCCGGTAAACGCTTCCTCGTCCATGATCCGGATTCCCAGAGACTCCGCTTTGGTAAGCTTGGAGCCGGCGGCGTCGCCGGCGACGACGCAACTGGTCTTCTTCGACACGCTGCCGGCCACCTTTGCACCGAGACGCTCCAGCTTTTCTTTGGCCTCTTCGCGAGTCATTGTCGCCAGAGTACCCGTGAGGACCCAGGTCTCCCCCTGAAGGGGCATCTGCGCGGGCTCCGGCACATCTACCGATTGCCAGCGAACGCCCTGCTCCGCCAGTGCGGTGATGATTTCCTGATTATGGGGTTGCTGGAAGAAGCTGTGAATGTGCCCGGCAACGATGGGTCCCACATCCGGAACTTCCTGCAGCGCTTCTTCTGAGGCTTCGGCGATCTTCTCCAGCGTACCGAAATGCATGGCCAGCCCTTTGGCGGTCGCCTCGCCGACTTCGCGGACCCCAAGGGCATAAAGGAAACGCCACAGCTCCGGTTCCCGGGACCCGTCGATGGCCTTGAGCAGGTTGTCAGCCGATTTGTCCCCCATCCGCTCAAGCCTGACCAGATCCGCCTTTTTAAGGCGATACAGGTCCGCCACGGTACCTACCATCTCCCGCTCGACCAGCATATCGATCCACTTTTCCCCCAGACCTTCGATATCCAGTGCCTTGCGGGAGGCGTAGTGGCGTATGGCTTCCTTACGCTGGGCCGGGCAATAGAGTCCACCGCTGCAACGGGCAACCGCTTCGCCCTCGATCTGGACGACGTCGGAGCCACACACCGGGCACTGCTCCGGCAGATGCACTTCCGTCGCATCTGCGGGCCGCCGGTCCAGCACAACCTTGACCACCTGCGGAATCACATCTCCGGCCCGGCGGACAAATACGGTGTCACCAATGCGAACGTCCTGGCGACGAATCTCATCCATATTGTGAAGTGTCGCATTGCTGACCGTGACTCCGCCAACAAACACCGGCTGCAGGCGCGCTACCGGCGTCACTGCACCGGTTCGGCCCACCTGCCACTCCACAGCCTCCACAACCGTGAGTTCCTCCTGGGCCGGGAACTTCTGGGCAACGGCCCAGCGGGGTGCCCGGGAGACGTAACCCAGTTGTTGCTGCAGGCGAATGTCGTTCACTTTGAACACAATGCCGTCGATTTCATAAGGCAGACGGTCGCGTTTTTCCAGAAGCCGCTCATAGGCCTCAAGGCAATCATCGGGCCCCGTCGCCAGGCTCATCTCCGGGTTGATGCGGAAGCCCCATCCATTCACCATTTTCAGGCACTCGTACTGGGTGTCCGGCAAAACGCCTTCATCCGGCACGGCCACACTGTAGGCACACATCTGTAGCGGGCGTCGGGCAGTGATGCGGGGATTTTTTTGCCGCAGGCTGCCAGCGGCGGCATTTCGCGGGTTTACGAAGGTTTTCTCACCCTGCTTCGCCAGTGTTGCATTGAGGGCTTCAAAGCCCGCTCGGGGCATATAAACTTCGCCGCGCACTTCTACCATGGCGGGTACCTTCTTGCCCCGAAGCCGCAGGGGTACCGATTCGATGGTGCGGATATTAGCGGTGATGTCCTCTCCGCTGTAGCCGTCGCCCCGGGTCGCCGCCTGGGTCAGCAGGCCGTTTTCGTAATGCAGACTCACGGCCAACCCGTCCAGTTTCGGCTCGCAGACGTACTCCACCGGTTCATCCTGGCCCAGCCGCTCCCGGACTCTTCGGTCAAAATCCCGGACCTCGTCGTCGAGAAAGGCATTGTCCAGCGACAGCATGGGGAACCGATGAACCACCTCGGCAAAGGTATTATCACCGGAAGCCCCAACCCGCTGGGTGGGCGAATCGGGGGTGATCAGGTCCGGATGGCCGGCCTCAAGAGTCTGGAGTTCGCGCATCAGCCGGTCGTATTCGGCATCCGGCACTGCAGGCTCATCGAGCACGTAATAACGGTGGTTGTGGTCGTCAATGACTTGGCGGAGTTCCTGAATGCGACGTTCTGGGGGGGAGGTCGGGCTCATGTTTTCTGGTTCCGGAAACGGACTGAAGCGGCCCGGACAGCCGGGCAACAACGCTTCAGCCTGAAATCAGCGTTTGAAGCGGCGCTTGCGCTCGTATTCACGAATCCGCTGGCGGCAGTGCTCGATGGTCTGGGCGGTCATGACGCTGCGCCGCTCATCTTTCATTTCGCCGCCCAGGTTGCGTATTACCGCCTGAGCGGTTTCCAGCATGAAGTCAAACGCCTGCATGGAGTTGGTCGGCCCCGGCAGACTCATAAAAAAGCTGATGCCCGGCGTGGACGTCTTGTCCATCTCGGGCGGTACGAAGGTGCCAGGCTCCACCGCATTGGCGACGCTGAACTGTACGGGGCTGGTGGATTCGGCGGTTTCATGGCGGTGATAGATATCCAGGTCACCGTGTTCCAGGCCGCAGGCTTCGAACAGCTTTTTCAGGGCCGCACCGGCGAAATCCCCCTGCTCTTTCGAAGCAAGCACGTTGATAACGACCACTTCCTCTGCAGGCGGGCGGTTAGCGCCAGCCTTTGGCTGGTCTGCTGCGACTGGGGCGTCCCGCTCGACACGGCTGGCAGTATCTTCCTCCACGTCGGTAATGGTGGGCGGCGCCGAACGCTTGCGGAAGAAGCTCTTCTTTTCCGGACGGCGTACAGGACGATCGGTTCGGGTTTCCCCGGGTAGTATCTCGTGGGCAGGTTCTTCGGCTTCGCCGGACAATGCATCCGGCTCAGGCTCGATCAACCGCTCGGACTCTGGTTCCGGTTCAGGTTCTGGCTCTGGCTCTGGTTCCGCGGAGAAGGCTGCCCGAACTGGCTCAGGTTCGGCGTTACGGAGTTGCTTCTCCACAACCTGCTCTGTGTCCGCGCTATCAGGTGCAGTGCTGTAATCCGGTTCGTCGACCTCGGGCGCGGAGGTAAAATAGCCCCGCTCTTCCAGAGTGTCGCGGGAGACCGGACGGGCTCCGCCGTTGGGCAGCTCCGGGTTGAAGTCATCATCCAGAGGTGACCCTTCAATATTATCCGCGCCCATCCCCTGGGAGATGGTGATGGCATCCCTGCGCGCTCGATGCATTCGCCGCAGACCATCCACAACGATAACGATAATTATCAGGGCACCAATGGCAATTAACCATTCCCGAAGCGACATAACAACCTGATCCTGTCTATGGTCCTTGAAGCGGTAACTCTATGAAAAGACCAGCATGAATACAACGCAATGAGCTATTAGGTGGCGGTTTTTTCATTTCTTCGCAGTATCAGCCGTCAGGCTTCCGCCAGCGCCGCGGCCTCTTCGACATCCACGGACACCAACCGCGAACAGCCTGGCTCATGCATGGTCACGCCCATAAGCTGGTCTGCCATTTCCATGGCGATCTTGTTATGGGTAATGTAGATGAACTGAACCTGAGATGACATCTCTTTCACCATATTGGCGTAACGACCGACGTTGGCGTCATCCAGTGGTGCGTCTACTTCATCCAGCATACAGAACGGTGCCGGGTTAAGCTGGAAGATGGAGAATACCAGGGCGATCGCCGTCAGTGCCTTTTCACCGCCGGACAGCAGATGAATGGTGCTGTTTTTCTTGCCGGGGGGCCGTGCCATGATGGTCACCCCGGTTTCCAGAAGGTCTTCACCGGTCAGTTCCAGATAGGCGTTACCGCCACCGAACACTTTCGGAAACAGGGCCTGTAGCCCGCCGTTCACCTGATCAAAGGTTTCCCTGAAGCGCTGACGGGTTTCCCGGTCGATGCGGCGTATGGCGCTGTCCAGGGTTTCCAGCGCCTCCATCAGATCCTCGTGCTGACTGTCGAGGTAGGTCTTGCGTTCACTCTGGACCTGGTATTCTTCGATGGCCGCCAGGTTGATGGCGCCCAGGCGCTGAATGCGGGTGGCGATT
>CAZHAY010000066.1:0-15867 GCA_964530545.1 uncultured Marinobacter sp. | reverse complement strand
CCATTGAACTGCGTCGGGGCGCCATGGGCCCCGTCACGGCAAGCCA
The DNA here is from genome assembly GCA_964530545.1 of uncultured Marinobacter sp. GTDB lineage: Bacteria > Pseudomonadota > Gammaproteobacteria > Pseudomonadales > Oleiphilaceae > Marinobacter. The sequence goes on along the minus strand of CAZHAY010000066.1, from coordinate 15,821 downwards.
GCTGTTCGCTGGTGAGGAAGCCCATCAGCGATATCTGATCGGGATGGAAGAGATTCGCACCAATACCCGGCTGAGTGAACAGCAGCGCCAGCAGGCGCAGGCAGCAATCCGTGACGACCTGCGCAGCGGTCGCTTGCTGGTCGATACCAGCGACCCCAGGGTGGACGATCGTCTGCGACAGAATCGGGCGCAGTGGCAGCAGCTGGGTTTGCCGGAAGAAACCCGGCATCGCCTTGAGCGTCAGAGCCTGGGCCTGATTGCTGCGCGGGACCTGGCCGGTAGCGATTCAGAGGAGTGGTATCGGCGTTTCGCGCAGTTTGAGCGGGAGCGGGAAGCCATTTTTCGGGCAGGACTGACCGACGCCGAGAAGCAACGTCAGGCTGAGGAGCTGGAAACCACCTACTTTACGCCGGACGAACGGGACGCTGCAGTTAACTGGCTGCCCCATCACCTTCGGGACGAGGCGGTTCCGTACTGATTGAAGCGTGATTGGCAGCTGGCCCACGCCATCACTGACTACTTTTTATCGACTTTAGGCACCGCCACCAGGCGAAAGCCTGCCAGGTCGTCCCGGGCCATAAAGCGATTGGCTGCCCGGGCATGGGTTGCGTTGAAATGCCAGCTGCCGCCCCGTAACACCTTGTACTCGCCCTGACCGGGTCCTGTTGGATCAACCTTCTGCTCCAGGTCGTAAGGCCCATACCAGTCCGCACACATTTCCCAGGTGTTGCCCAGCATATCGTAGAAACCCCAGGCGTTAGCCGGTTGACCCGCTACCGGTTGAGGGCCGGATGACCGGGGGAATGTCTCACAGCCGGGCAGAACCGACATGCCAGATACGTTGGCCTGTTCCGGCCCAAGGCAATCGCCGGTGAAGTAGGAAGAAGTACTGCCGGCGCGGGCAGCGTATTCCCATTCGGCTTCAGTGGGCAGACGGTAGCTCCACTCGGGATCCTGCGCGGACAACTGTTCGATATACCACTGGATCCATTCCAGGCGCAGGCCATCAACCGGACAGGATTCACCGCATTCCGGGAACGCAGACGGATCACCATCCACGAGTGAGAGCCACTGGGCCCGGGTCACGGGCGTGGTCTGGAGCCAGAACGATCTGCTGATGGTCACCTGGCGAGGCAGCTCATCAGGTTCATGACCGGGGCTGTCGGGCGCGCTGCCCATGGTGAAGGTTCCAGCCGGCACCTGATGAAACGTCATCCCGAAGCCGTTGGTAAAGGCCTCCAGCTCCGCCGACGCACTGTAACTGGACAGCAATAGAACACCTGCCAGGGCAACGAATCGCCCTGGCGGGGTTAACTTCCGAATCAGCATCAAAGGTTACTAATGCTCAGTCCAGCGTATCGAGGATCAGGTCCGCCAGAACCCGGGAACCGGCTGCGGTGGGGTGAATGCCGTCAGAACTGATGTAACGACGTTCGTTACCCGCAAAGGACGGGCGGGTGTCGATGAACTTGACGCCCATCTGAGGGTAGGTCTGGGCCTTGTAAGCCATGGAGATGGTATTGACCTGGTCCCGCTCGGCGTCACCCAGGTTGTAGTAACCGAGATAGATGATCTCGTTAATGCCGTCGTTGCGCATATCGTTATACATGCCGGCAAGCGTCTGCTCAATGCCGGTCAGCACTTCTTCGACACAGCTCTGGGTGTTGCAGTCGGCACCATCGCCCAGCAGGAAGTCGTTACCTCCGCCGTTCATGATGACTGTCTCGATTCCGTTCTTGTCCGCATTAGCGTACTGGCTGGGAATCGTATAACGGCGACTGCAGATCAGGCTGCCACCGTTAACCTGACAACCGCTGCGGGCGTAGGTATCGATGTTTTCGTTAAGATCATCTTCCAGGTACTCATGGATATCGCCTGACAGGGCGAAAATGGAATCACCCACAATCATCTTGTCCGCGCTGGCGCCACCACCACTGCCGCCGCCAATTGCCCAGGCGTTAAAGGCCACACACGAAGCCAGCACTGCCAGCCCGAACTGTTTTACGTTGTTGTTGAGCATAACCACGCTTCTCCTGTCTTGTCGTTGCTTTTCGTCGCTGCCGCCCTTCCCGGGCAGATCGGGTTACTGCATTTTTCAGGCGCGAAAAGTGTAGGAGGCATCCCTTTAGGGTGGCTATAACGTGACCGGCGAAATGACCATGGCACCGGGCGGAGATGCGCAGGGACTGGCCTATAGCGGGACGCGGGTCACATTCCCATCAAATAGGGCAGTCAGCTGAAGGGGCGTTTAAGCCGGAGCAGCACCAGCACCGTCAGCGCGATCAGGCCCATGGTTACCCCAAACCACTCGGGCCAGTGGCTGACCAGCGGCCGGGCCCAGGCGTTGTCGGCCGGGTATGGCACTTTGGCCACCAGGCCGATGCGCTCGCCAAACGGCGTGGATGCGAGTATCCGCCCCGCCGGGGACACTGCGGTTGAGGGACCGTTGTTGATCACATGCACCAGCCCCACCCGGTTCTCTACCGCTCTCAGCACCGTGGCTCCGGCATGCTGCCAGGGCTGCCGTGAGCTGCCGAACCAGCCATTGTTGGACTGCACCACCAGTAGCGGGCTTTGTGACGCCGCCGCGACCGAACGTGCTACATGGCCGGAGAACGCACTCTCATAGCAGATGGCGGGAACCAGCTGGACCCCATCGACCGGAAAGGATACCCGTTCTGTTCCGGGCGTGAGGTTGGCAAAGAAGTCGCCGAGGTAGTCCTGGGTCCAGTCCACCAACTGCGGGAACTCCCGGGAAAGGGGCAGCGTTTCACCGAAGGCGACCAGCCGGTGCTTTCGGTACACATGGGCCAGGTCCCCGTCGGGAGTAATAAATGCCGAGGCGTTATATTCCCGGAAATCCCGGCCGCTGCCCTCCTGCTCGGCGTCGTGGAAGATCAGCGGGACCCCCAGACGGGCCATATTCCGCTGGAAGGCTCCGGTTACATGATCCAGTTCGAAATAGCCCTTGTACCGGGTTTCCGGCCACACGATCACGTCAGCGCCCGCGTCTGCCAATTGCTGGCTGAGGTTCATTTCCGGCGGCCAGGTCCGGCTATAGCCGGGCTCCGGCGCGGGAAGCGAAGCACTCGGAGTCTCATCCGACTGCACCATTCCCACGGACAGGGTCGGCCAGGTGCTGGCCTGCTGGTCCCAGTGGTCAAGTGCCCACCAGCCATAGCCCAGCCATCCTGCCAGTACCAGTACCCCCGTAACGCTGGCCGCACGAGCCCCCGTGCCGCCATCCGGGAGCCGGGATCTGGCATTAAGCAGGCCACCAGCGATCACTGCGTTGCTGATGCCAATGATCAGGTCGAGCCCATATACGCCCACCAGATCCACCCCCTGGATGGCGGGCAGGAAGGCGCTCTGACTCTCACCGAGCTGAAGGGGGAACAGCACCGGAAACCAGCCGTAGAACAACATGACCAGTACCGGGAACAGCCATAAATTGAGACGGCCGGTAAACCCCTGTGTCCAGCGCCAGACCAGCATGAGAAACGCCGGCAGCTGGGCCGTCAGCAGCCAGAACACCACTGCTCCCGCCACCGCAGGCACCAGTGAGTAATCTTTAAGCCGCTGCAGGAACTCCACCATCCACGGCGTTGCGACCAGATACATCGACAGGCCGGCGAGCAGGCCCAGGCCGTAGTGAGCGGCTGGCGAGCGGCCATGCACCGCCAGCAGCAAAGGTACGAAGGACACCCAGGTCAACGGATAAAAGCCCGCGTAATTATATGGAACCGCCAGCATGATGCCGGTAGCAACAGCCCCGGCCATTGGCCACCAGCGACGGGGGGATACGCCCATAATCAGTCCTCCGCCTCATCATGGTCTGCCATCAGGGCGTCCATGTGCTGACGGATCAGGTTCTGCCTGGCGGCGTCATCCAGGTCTTCGCGCTGCATGACCAGTTGATGCACCAGGTGGATTTCCGTCAGACGGTAGGTAGCCTCGTATAGCCGGTCGGCGACTTCCTCACCCAGCATGGAGCGTCGTAAGGCCTGTTGCAGCTGAAGTTGCAGCCAGGCACCCTCAGCATTTCCGGCACCGTCTGGTGTCAGCTCCAGCAGCGCGTGCTCGAGGCGCCGGTAGCGCACAAACCCGGGCAACATCGCGGACAGTTCCTGGCTGGCCCCCTCCGGCAGGCTGACCCGGATCAGATAGAGTGCGCGGTTGAGCGCAGCCTCATCCGCATCCGGCGGCAGCACGTCACTGATCGCCTGCAGGACGTCTTCATAGGCTTCAAACTGTTCTGCGGCTCCCTGGTCCGTCAGCCGCAGCCGTCCGATGGCCCGGTCCGCTGCCGTAAAATCGATTCGCTCGCCCGCCATCAGGGCCTCAGGATAAACGTATTGGCCCGCGCCCGGATCCGGCGCGGCGGCCACGCCTTCCCGGCCGACGCCTGTAAACAGTGCTGCGGCACCCAAGAGCATCGCGGTAAGCAGGGCACACGCCTGGGGCCAGCGACTGGCGGGATGAGGTGATACTGGAGCGGGCATGGCAAGTCCTTTAGCCAACAGAAACTACGGTTCGGGCACCCGCCCATCATAACCAGTCGGAGCCGGGTACCGGAATGATGAAGTTCACAGCTCTGGCCTACCCTGAGGCGCCTCGGGGCCTGATAAATCCGTTACACTGTACACCCACCCTCTGACCGGAGCACCTGTATGCCCCAGTGGTTACAATGGAGCCTGATTATTCTTGGCGTAGCGGCTATCGCTGTGCTGGTGGTGTTTATTGTCCGACACAGCCGGCAGCTTTCCGCTCACCGGCGCCAACAGGAGCGCCGACAGGCTTTCCAGGCGGAACGGCGGCAGTCCATGATCGACAGCATCCGCATTCTTGCCATGGGCATCGAGGAGAACCAGGTGGAATACTCTGAAGCCTGCCTCCGGATCAAGGGGCTGCTGGATCATGTCGAGCCTGAGCTCCTGAATGAAGCGCCCTACCGCATTTTCCAGCAAATCCATGACCGCATTCAGCATATGCCGACCCATCAGGCACGGCAGGATACCGACACGCATTTTGTGCGGAAGATGGATAAGGAGCGCTACGCACTGGAAAAGGAACATGCGGATGAGATCCGACGCGCAGCGACAGCCATTCGCCACCGGGATTTCAACTTACAGATGAAATAATTTTGTAAAATTTTGTAAATTACGAATCTGATTCGAGTGGTATTAAATCAAGAGGTTGAGCGACAACGTCCCTCGGAACTCCCCGCAGAATGACCGCTCCCGGTTTGCAGAACAGGAAATCCTGCAGAAGTCGGCTAAAGTTTAATCAAACCCCCTCATCTGGCGCAGAAATTGGTCTGTCGTGAAGAGGAAGTAGGTGCGCAAGACTCGGGCGCACCTTGATCTGCATAAGCGGGTGAGCTTGCCGGCCTACGGGCCGGCTTTTTTCCGTGTGGCGCTCGCCTACTATCCTACATGGATGGCGCCAGCCATCGCGATCACCGAATCCCTGGATTCAACCAGCTCGTCAAAGGCCCGGGCGGTCTTGTCGGGGTCCAGCCCCAGCTCCAGGTAGGCGGTCTCCGGTATCAGTGCCGATGCGCCGATTTCCAGGCCGCGCTCATTCAGCAGCTGCCGGCCCAGCCAGAGCAGCCTGGGGTAAACATCATGCTCGCCCCGGAACGCCGGCGCTTTCTGATACCGCAGGGCTACCGTCACTTCATCCGGCATGTACCAGTTTGCCATGAGTTCAGCCGCCAGCTGTTCCCGGGTAACCCCCAGCAGGTGCTGCTCTACCACGGCGGTATCAATATGACGGTTCACCTCCCAGTTCAGGCAAGCGAGGCGGAAATGTGGCGGGAACACATGGGCCAGTACCAGGTAGCCAAAGTTGTGTAGCAGGCCGGCCAGATAGGCCAGTCCGAAAATCGGCCGTGGTCTGACGGACACTTGCGACGCCAGCAGTCCGGCTGCCTGAGCCTGCCAGATGGATTGCTGCCAATAGCTCACCACACCCCGCGGATGGTGGTCCGGTTGTTTCAGAGCCTGCCCCAGGGCTAGCCCCATGGCCAGATTCATCACCAGATCAAAGCCGAGAATCCGTGATACCGCATCGTGGACCGAGCGCACCTGCCCGGCCGCTGCGTAAAAGGACGATGAGGCCCAGCTCACGACTTGCGCTGCCAGGCTGGGATCGCTTTCGACGATATCCACCAGTTCGACCATATTGGCATTGGGATTGACCCGTAGCTGAATGATCCGCCGTGCAGTTTCCGGCAGCGGCGGCAGCTCAAGGGTATCTTCCAGTCGCTGACGGATCCTCAGGCTGGTGAAGCGCTCGATGGCGGAAAACACCTGTTGCTGGTCCTGCTCCGGTGATCGCGGTGTAGTCTCAATAGTGGCGACCGGAACGCAGAAGGAGCGCTCTTCCGCCGCGCCGGCCAGCACCCGGAACTCAGCCTGGGTCAGCCTCAGGCGGGCATTGTTGCCCACCGGCTCGATCACCAGGGTTTCTGCGCCTCCTACCCGGCGATCAATCAGTGTCGGCCAGCCCGTTAACCCCGGTATGGCAGGAATCTGGCGCAGACCGGCCTGTTTGAGAAAACGGCCGTAATCCGCGTGGGAAATCAGGCGCAACTGGCGCCCGAGCTGCTTGTTCAGTTCGACCAGGTCGAGCAGATCGTCGTGACGGCAGATGACCTGCAGATGACCTGCCTGATCACCGAGCAGAACCATGCGCAACCGTACTCCGGAAACCGGCTTGTGCACAGGCTCCGGCTCAACGGCAATCGCGGCTTCGCCTAGCAGCTTCCGGATCGCACCGGACATGTCCATTTTGCTCTCCTGCAAAAAATGTACGCCTGACCGCCAGTGTGCCTGACGTATCCAAAAGTAACACTGATTACTGCACTCCTGCACCCGTGTAGGGAGTGGGCAGGTCACACGTCTCCGTAGCGCACCCGGTCACCCAGCCAGCGACGGACCAGAGCCTCGGTTGCCCGGCTGTCTTTCAGAACCGTCGGCGCCATTGTGCGTATGCTTTCGATCCAGCCCCGGTCCCGTTCGAAGTCCGCCAGCCGGAACTGCATCATGCCGGTCTGCCGGGTACCCAGCACTTCCCCGGGGCCACGGATTTCCAGGTCTTTCTCCGCGATCACAAAGCCATCCTGACTATCCCGCAGCGCCTGCAGCCGGGCGCGGCCATTACTGGACAGCGGCGCCTGATACATCAGCACACAGAAGCTGGCTTCGCTGCCCCGCCCTACCCGGCCCCGCAGCTGGTGCAGCTGAGCCAGACCCAGGCGCTCGGGATTTTCAATAATAATCAGCGAGGCGTTGGGCACGTCCACGCCCACTTCAATCACTGTGGTAGCGACCAGCAGGTCCAGCTCACCTTCCTTGAAGCGGTGCATCACTGCTGCTTTCTCGCTGCCCTTCAGGCGACCATGGACCAGCCCGATCTGAAGCTCTGGCAGACGTTCCTGCAGGCTTACTGCGGTGACTTCAGCGGCCTGACATTGCAGTGCCTCGGACTCCTCTATCAGCGTGCATACCCAGTACGCCTGACGCCCGGCGAGGCAGGCCTTGCGCACCCTTTCGATCACCTCGTCCCGGCGCTGATCCTGGATCACCAGGGTTTCGATGGGCTTGCGCCCCGGTGGCAGCTCGTCAATCACCGAAGTGTCCAGGTCCGCGTAGGCGCTCATGGCTAACGTCCGGGGAATGGGGGTGGCCGTCATGATCAGCTGGTGTGGCGCCAACTGCCCCTGTGCGCCCTTATCCCGCAGTGCGAGACGTTGATGTACACCAAACCGGTGCTGCTCATCCACGATCACCAGGCCCAGCCGGTCAAACAGGACTTCATCCTGAAACAGGGCATGGGTACCGATCGCCAGCCGGGCCCGCCCCTCGGCCAGCCGGGCCAGCGCTTCCGTGCGGGCCTTGCCCTTGACCTTGCCGGACAGCCAGACCATCTCCAGCCCCAGGGGCTCCAGCCACTGCCGGAAGTTGTGGTAATGCTGTTCAGCCAGGATCTCGGTGGGAGCCATTAACGCTACCTGCGCACCTGCCGCCATGGCCTGCAGGGCCGCCATAGCAGCAACCACGGTCTTGCCGGAGCCCACATCGCCCTGCACCAACCGCAACATGGGCACCGGCTGGCTCAGATCCTGACGGATATCCGCGATAACACGGGCCTGGGCCGGTGTCAGGCGGAACGGTAACTGATCGAGAAAACGCCCGGTGAGGTCACCGGCAGGAAGCAGCGCCAGAGATTGCCGTTGCTGTATCTGCTGACGTACCAGTAACAGGCTCAACTGGTGGGCCAGCAACTCTTCCATCACCAGCCGCTGCTGGGCCGGGTGTCGCCCTTCCATTAACAGGGCAACCGGAGCATCAGCCGGGGGCTCATGGACCAGGGCCACTGCCGAGGTGATGTCCGGGAGCTGGTAGTCCGCCAGCAGCGGCGCAGGCAGCCAGTCGGTGATGGGGTAACGTTTCAGATACGTCAGCGCCTGCCGGCACAGGCTCCGCACCCGGGGTTGCTGAATGCCTTCTGTGAGCGGATAAACAGGCGTCAGGGTTGCCTCTCCAGGCGGGGGCATGGGCGGTGGGTTGACCTGATATTCCGGATGATAGAATTCGAACCCTGCCCTGCCCGGACGTACCTCGCCGTAGCAGCGTACCCGGATGCCTTCCGTCAGCTGATTTTTCTGCGCAGCGGAGAAATGGAAAAAACGCAGGGCCAGAAATCCGGTGTCGTCTTTCAGGGTCACCTGTAGGCTGCGGCGCCGCCCCATGACCATGTCTGCCCGCATGACTGTGCCCTCCACCACACCGGTATCACCGAGACGCAGGCTGCCCATGGGGATGATCCGGGTGCGGTCTTCGTAGCGGTGCGGAAGGTGAAACAGCAAGTCCTGGAGCGAGTGAATACCCAGCTTCGCGAGGGTGCTGGCAAGGGCATTGCCGACACCCTTGAGGGTCGTGACTGGCAGGTCTTCCAGTGACACCATGGCCTATCGTCAGCTACTTGCTGCCAGGGCAGGCTTCTCTTTCCCAGCCTTTTCCATAACCCGACACTGGCTGGCCGCCAGCGATAGCACGTCGATGGCTTTCGGGCGTGGGAAAGTCACCCGCCAGGCCAGCGCGACCGTGCGGAACGGCACAGGCGCCACGAACGGGCGTACGGCCAGGATATCGTCGTCATAGGGCACCGCCGTGGCGGCGGAGAGGGGCAATACCGTGACCCCCAGCCCGGACGCGACCATATGGCGAATGGTTTCCAGCGAGCTTCCTTCAGTTACCAGCGAAGGGCCGGAGCCATTCGATGCGCGTTCAGTTACGGTCTCGACCAGAGGCGGACAGGACTCCAGCACCTGATCGCGGAAGCAGTGCCCCGGACCCAACAGCAGCAGCTGCTCACCCGCCAGCTGTTCGGCGGTCAGCGCTTTTTCCTTCGCCAGCCTATGGCCACCAGGCAGCAGAATAACGAAAGGCTCGTCGTACAGCGGCAGGGTGACCACTTCCGGCTCCTCAAAGGGAAGCGCGATGATAATAGCGTCCAGCTCCGACTGCCGCAGTTTCTGACGCAGGTTGCCGGTGTAGTTTTCTTCAATGTACAACGGCATTTCCGGCGCCGCACGGTGCAGTTCCGGTAGCAGATGGGGGAACAGGTACGGCCCGATGGTATAGATGGCGCCAACCCGCAGCGGCGACCCCAGCTGGTTTTTGCCATCCTCCGCCAGGTCGCGAATCACGCCGACCTGGTCCAGCACCCGCTGGGCCTGTTCAACAATACGAATACCCGTTTCTGTCACGCGGATGCTACTCTTGCTGCGCTCAAACAGCGGAACACCCAGCTCTTCCTCCAGCTTTTTTACCGCGACACTGAGGGTCGGCTGGCTTACATGACAGCGTTCGGCGGCCCGCCCGAAATGCTTTTCCCTGGCAAGCATGACAATGTAACGTAATTCGGTCAGGGTCATGGCAGGCTCCAGTTGCTCTTAATGAGTTCAAGGATAAGGATTGAAATAGACTATGGCAATCACTGCAGACAAGCCCCGCCCCCACATCCTTGTTGCCGGCTGCGGCGCACTCGGTGGCGTTATCGCCAGTGATCTGGCTACCACCGCCGAAGTCTGGGGTATGCGCCGCACCGCCGGCGCCATCCCCCCGGGCATTCACCCGGCACCGGCGGACCTGCTTGACCCGGCGGCGGTGGCCAGAGTCGTCCCGCAAAGCCCGGATATCGTGATCTACTGCCTGACCCCATCCAGCTACGACGATGCCGGTTACCGCGCCGCGTATGTGGACGGCCTGGCCAATCTGCTGGCAGCCATTGACCGCTCCAGCCTGAAGCGGCTGTTTTTTATCAGCAGCACCAGTGTCTACGGCCAGGATGATAATTCCGAAGTCGACGAAAACAGCCCGGTGGCGCCGGCGCGTTTCAGCGGTCAGCGCATCCTGGAAGGCGAGCAACTGGCGCTGGGTAGCGGAATACCCGCCACCGTAATTCGCTACAGCGGCATTTACGGACCCGGCCGGGGACGTTTCCTGCAGTCCGTTATTAACGGCGAGCTGAACCCGGACTCTCCCGGGCCCTACACCAATCGGATTCACGAGCAGGATGCCGCGGCGGCGTGTGTGCATCTGGTACACCGCGCCCTGCAAGGTCAGCCCCTGGAAAACTGCTACGTGGCGAGCGATGAGGAACCGGTCAGGCTGGACGAGGTTGTCGACTGGATTCGCCAGCAGCTACCCTGTCAGCCACCAGCTGCAGACGGTCGCCGGGGCGGACGCGGCGGCAGCAAGCGCTGTAGCAACCAGCGCCTGCTGAACTCCGGCTTCCGCTTTACCTATCCGGATTTCCGCAGCGGTTACCAGCCGATGATCGACGCGCTTCAGGGCAAGCCGGTCAGCTGATCACCATAACGCCATCCATCTCCACCGGCACCCCTTTGGGCAGCGCGGCAACGCCAACCGCTGCCCGGGCCGGATACGGCGCCTCAAAATAGGTGGCCATGACTTCATTGACGGTGGCGAAGTTGCTCAGGTCGGTCATGTAGATATTCAGTTTGACGATATCCTTCAGGCTACCGCCGGCGGCTTCACAGACTGCCTTCAGGTTTTCGAATACCTGGCGGGTGTTATCCGCAAAATCACCGGCGACGACTTCCATGGTGTTCGGGTCCAGTGGAATCTGGCCGGACAGATACACCGTATTGCCGGCTTTCACCGCCTGCGAATAGGTGCCGATTGCTTCCGGTGCGGAGTTCGTCTGAATAATAGATTTGTTGCTCATGACCTGGGGTCCTTTGGGACAGATAAAAAATTTCCGCCTCACGGAAACAGAGGCTTAGCGCGGATAAGCGTTAATCCTCCCGCCCCGGAGGGTAGCTGTCAACTCCCGACCCGACGTCAGTTCGATGCGCTGTGGATGAGAATATACATTGAAGCGGCTCTCCCGCACGAAGCCCACCAGCGTCACCCCGAACTCCCGTGCCAGACGCACCGCGTAGCTGCTCGGGGCGGACACGGCACAGACCAGGGGAACCCCGGCCATGATGCATTTCTGCAGCAACTCGAAGCTGGCTCGCCCACTGAGCATAACCATCGACTGACTCAGCGGCAGCCTGCCATTCAGCAGCGCCCAGCCGTTGAGTTTGTCCAGGGCATTATGGCGCCCGATATCTTCCCGCACCGCCATCAGCTCACCCCGGCGGTCAAATAGCGCTGCCGCATGAAGCCCGCCGGTCTGGTCAAACAGTCCCTGATGCCGCCGAAGCTGATCCGGCAGCGACGAGATCATGCCGGCAGATACCATTGGGAACGCATCGTTGCAGGCCACGGGCTGCATCAGGTCAAGGTTCAGCTTTTTCTTGCCACAGACGCCGCAGGCGCTGTTGGACAGGGAGGAACGCTGCATCCGACCTGCGGCCTGGCTGCCAGAGTGACGCAGGACGACTTGCAGGATGCCGGCCCGGTCCAGGCGCGGGCTCAGGACCTGAAAGTCGTCAGGCTCACGCGCCAGCCCCTCACTGAACAACAAGCCCGCCGCCAGCTCCCGGTCGTGGCCTGGGGTTCGCATGGTGATGACGGGGTCTGTGCCTTCGACACGAATCTCCAGCGGCTCCTCAATTGCTACCTGGTCTGCCTGTTCTGTCATTACCCCTTCGTCCACGCGAACCACCCGGATGGCCTCCTGACCTTCCGCACCGGTACTCATGGGCTGACACTGCCCGGCTCATCAGAGTCGGCGTCCCGTTTCTCTGTCGGCTTCGCAGGCGCTTCGTGCAAACTGTCAGCGAACGCTCGCATGCCGGCCAGGGCTGGCCTGAGCCCCTCCCAGAGCTCCTTGTCATGCAGCATCCGCAGCGCGCCGGTCAGTCCCGGCGCGTCCTGGCGATGCTCCGGATGGGCACTCTGCTCCATCTCCTCGATAGCGGCGGTGATACCCCGGGTAAACAGGACGAGTCGCTCGGGTGGGATCTGCCCCAGTGATATGGCCAGCAGCGCCAGGTTCTGTATCGCGCTCTGGCTCTGCTCTCTGTTCAGGCCACCGAGCAGAATTTCCAGTAGTTTCGGGTAAGAGCAGACGATGTCGTTCGCCAGACGTAGTATGCCTTGCTCATGCAGGTTCTGGATAAGCAGGTCCATCTCTTCCCGGGCCGTATCCCGGGGCGGAGGTGGCGGTACCTTGTAGTCGATCGCTCTGGCCATCAGAATTTCTCCGGGCTGGGGGCGTCTTTCGGTGGGTGGCGATAATCGTCCCGTGACCACTTCTGCCCGGTCCCGACTTCTTGCTGGCTGGCAGCGGTCCAGAACCGGAAATTGGAAGGTGGCAGGGGCGGTTCCCCGTCGACTTCCAGCACGTCCATGCGAGCGGCAATCTCTTTATAGGCCGGCGTATCGACATCCTTGTCCGCTTCGTTGGAGGTCAGCATATTGATGGCCCGGCTGTCGTGGGTGGCGTTCTCCGGCACATACAGTTCCTTGCCCCGGACCCGGTCGGTTACCAGTACCCTGAGCTCGATATGGCCGTAGGGGGAACTCAGCCTGACCAGACTGCCGTCCCTGATACCCCGTTCCCGGGCCAGCTCCGGCGACACTTCCACAAAATTGCCCGGCACCTGGCTACGGATACCCTCGGATCGTCCGGTCAGATTCCCTTCGTGGAAGGTTTCCAGTAACCGCCCGTTGTTGACGTGAAGATCGTATTCGTCGTCTGGCTGATTGGTCGGGACCGTGTATTCAAGGGGGAACAGAACCGCCTTGCCACCTTCCAGGTTGAACTCACTCAGGTACAGGTGTGGCGTGTCGGTGCCATCGGCCGCCACCGGCCACTGTAATGAGTTGTAGCCTTCCAGACGCTCGTAGGTCACCCCGGCGAACATGGGCGCCAGCGCAGCGGCTTCGTTCATGACGTCCCGCGGGCTCTGGTAGTGCCAGTCGGCACCCAGGGCACGGGCTATTTCGACCTGAATCTGCCAGTCCGGCTTGCTGTTTCCCAACGGCTTCAGCACCTGGTACAACCGCTGTATCCGACGCTCTGTGTTGACGAAGGTACCCTCTTTTTCAAGGCTCGGGGACGCTGGCAGGACCACATCCGCGTGTTCGCAGGTGCGGGTGAAGAAAATATCCTGGACGACCATGAAGTCCAGCTTGTCGAAACCGGCCTTCACATGGCTGGCGTTGGCATCCACCAGGGCCATTTCCTCGCCGATGATGTACAGCGAGCGGAGCTTCCGCTCATGCATGGCCTCGATCATGGTGTGGTTGTTATAGCCGTCGGCAGTGGACAGGGTCACGCCCCAGGCTTTTTCATACCGGGCCCTTACCTGATCATCCGCAACGAATTCGTAGCCAGGGAAACGCTCAGGCATTGACCCGAAATCACTGCAGCCCTGAACATTGTTGTGGCCCCGCATAGGGTAGCCGCCAGTGCCATGCTGTCCCGCGTTGCCGGTCACCAACAGCAGATTGGCAAGCGCGGTGGAGGTATCCGCCCCGGCCACATGCTGGGTGACGCCCATGGCCCAGACCGCACAGAATGTGCTGGCCTCGGCGATCATCCGGGCGACCTCCGCAATCCGGGTGGCGGGGATGCCAGTGATTTCCTCCGCATATTCCAGCGTGAAGGGCTCGAGGCTTGCGCGGTACTCATCCAGTTGCCGCACCCGGGCTTCCAGGAAGGCCCGGTCTTCCAGACCATGCTCCAAAATATATCGGCTGACCGCCGACAGCCAGACCAGATCTGTCCCGGGCCGGGGTTGCAGGAAGATATCTGCTGAAGCGGCCATTTCATGGCGGCGCAGGTCCGCAACGATGTGTTTCTGGCCCCGGTGCTTCCTGGCCTGTTTCAGCCGGGTGGCCAGTACCGGGTGGCTCTCTGCAGTATTGGAACCCACCATCAGGATCAGCTCGGAATCGCTGAGGTCACTGATTGATCCGCCATCGCCACCGTACCCCATGGTCCGCCACAGGCCGGCGGTAGCCGGTGCCTGACAGTATCTTGAACAGTTATCGATATTGTTGGTGCCAATGACGGCCCGCGCCAGCTTCTGCATCAGGTAGGATTCTTCGTTGGTGCATTTGCTGGAGGCTACGAAGGCAAGGGCATCGGGGCCATGGGCATCGCGGATTTCCTGAAAGCGGCGGGCGATCAGGGCATAGGCTTCCTCCCAGCTGGCCTCCCGGAACCGGTCGTTTTCCCGGATCAGGGGCTGTCGAAGACGGTCCTCTGCATTCACGAAATCCCAGCCAAACTTGCCCTTGATGCAGGTGGAAATCCCGTTAACGGGTGCCTCTTCCACCGGCTGGACCTTGAGAATCTTGCGCCCGCGGGTCCACATATCAAAGGCGCATCCCACCCCGCAATAGGTGCAAACGGTCTTGGTCTTGCGGAGTTCCGGCTGGCGCCAGGCGGCATCCATCTTCGACAGGCCGAAAATCGGGCGAAAACCCACGGTGTGTTCGATGCCCTTGATAAAGTCGATGGCGGGTCGTTTGACGGATGACGGCAACGACGTCAACGGCCCTGCCTCGCCAATCATGCTCTTTTCCATCAGCGCATTGCAGGGGCAAACCGTCACGCAATGGCCGCAGGAAACGCAACTGGAGTCGTTGGCGATTTCTCCGCCATCCCAAAGCACCCTGGGGTTGTCCCGCTCCCAGTCAATGGAAAGGGTCTCGGTCACCTGAATATTCTGGCAGGCTTCCACACACCGGCCACACAGGATGCATTGATCCGGATCGTAGTCGTAGAAAGGGTGGCTTTCATCAGCCGGGTAAGGTTTGCGCTCATAAGAATAGCGCTGGTAGGGGATCTCCATCTGGTCAATAACCTTGTTGACCTGACAGTCACCGTTATTGTTATCACAGACGGAACAGTACAGCTCGTGCCTTGCCACAATGCGGTCGCCGCCCTCACGACGGGCTGCCTTGGCCTGCTCGGCCTCGATGCGGATCTCCAGCCCGTCCCGCACCTTGACGCTGCAGCCCCGCTGGAGTTTGCCGTCCACTTCTACCCAGCAGGTATCGCAGGTCTCCAGAGGCCCGAGCGTCGGGTGGTAACAGATGTGGGGGAGGTCAATCTTTTGCTCGGCGAGAAAATCGATCAGGGGCTTGCCGGCCAGGCCCAGAATCTGGCGCCCATCGACAGTAAGGGTGCAGATCTGACTTTCGGACATTGGGGCTCCTTCCGGTCAGATGAACAGCCGGCCCCGGTGGAGGCCATGCTGACTGCTTCATCAGGATACTCCCCTAGCCTAGGAGCGGACCCCCGATCTTACAAACCCATTCCCTAATTTCTTACCCGGCTGATATGGGTGACGGCACGGATATTCCGCACCCGGCGCATCA
>CAZHAY010000065.1:0-16036 GCA_964530545.1 uncultured Marinobacter sp. | reverse complement strand
GGCCGCGCACCAGGCACAATGTAAGCAGTCTTACAGAACTGCACGGCCACGCACCAGGCACAATGCCAGCAGTCTCACCAGCAGGCAGAACTTAGCACCTCAACCAATCCAACAGCCTCACAAACGGAGCCACCCCCCAACCAAACCCCGAAGGATAACCAGGAGGCAGCCGTGCTGATCATAAGACCACTCCAGGCCAATGACCTAGAAGACCTCTACCAAATGGCCACCACAGCCGGCAACGGCCTGACCACCCTCCCGGCAGACCGCAACCTCCTCCAAACCCGAATCGACAAAGCCAGAGCCACCTTCCAGGGCCAGCGCCCCCCCGAAGCCGGCCTCTACCTCTTCGCCCTCGAAGACACCGAAGAACAACGCTGCGTCGGCATCAGCGGAATCCAGGCCAGAGTCGGCCTCGACGAAGTCTTCTACAACTACCGCCTCAGCGTCACCGTCAGCGACAGCCGCGAACTCAACGTCCACATCCGAACTCCCACCCTTTACCTCACCAACGACATGACCGACGCCACCGAAATCGGCTCCCTGTTACTGGCCGACAGCCACCGGGGCGGTGGTAATGGCCTGCTGCTCTCCCGCTGCCGGTTCCTGTTTCTTGATGAATTCCGCCAGCACTTCTCCGACAAAATCTTCGCCGAAATGCGCGGCGTCTCCGACGAACAGGGCCACAGCCCCCTATGGGAAGCGCTCGGCAGGCGCTTCTTTGATATGGAATTCGTCGCCGCCGATCGCCTGACCGCCCGGGGCAACAAATCCTTTATCGCCGAACTCATGCCCCGCTTTCCCATTTACCTGACCCTACTGCCTGAAAGCGCGACCGAGGTTATCGGCAAGGTGCACCAAAATACCGAGCCAGCACTGAAAATGCTCCAGGCGGAGGGGTTCAACTTCAACGGACTGGTGGACATCTTCGATGGCGGCCCGGTGGTGGAAGCGTTTCTTCACAACATCCGCACCGTACGCCAGAGCATACTGCGCCCCGTTCGCCGGGTGGATCGTCCACTGCTGC
Organism: uncultured Marinobacter sp.; assembly: GCA_964530545.1. Taxonomy (GTDB): domain Bacteria; phylum Pseudomonadota; class Gammaproteobacteria; order Pseudomonadales; family Oleiphilaceae; genus Marinobacter. The sequence goes on along the minus strand of CAZHAY010000065.1, from coordinate 15,009 downwards.
ATAACCTGCCCGCCGGGGAACGGGTGATGGTCAGTAACCGGGATTTTGAAAACTTCCGGGTGGGAACCCTGCCTAGACAAGCCGTCCGTGATGAAGAGGTCCAGATCCCCGGCGCGATCATGGACGCGCTTGCCGTTACGGAAGGCGATCAGGTGCGCATCGCCCCCTTGAAAGAAGCGCTGTTCTGACCAATACCTTCTAGTGTGCCGTCTGGTTTCAGCGAATCAGACCTGCCATTTCCGAGTGCGGGAGATATGCCATGAGTCTTACCCTGACCGGCGAACTGTATATCAACGGGCTATGGGCGTCCGGCCATGGAGACGAGCTGGAATCCTTTCATCCGGTGACCGGTGAAACCGTCTGGGACGGCATCGGTGCGGGTATGGACGACGTGAACGCAGCGGTGACAGAGGCCCGGACGGCCTTCCCGGACTGGTCCCGGCGACCCGTCAATGAGCGAGAGGTCATCATCCGCAGGTTTGGCGAACTGCTAGAGGTACACCGCGAGGAACTCGCCCACCAGATTGGCCGCGAAACCGGCAAACCCCTGTGGGAGTCCCGCACGGAAGTCACTGCCATGGTGGGCAAGATCGATATCTCCGTAAAGGCCCAGCAGGAGCGCGCAGGTACCCGGGAGACCGAGATGGCGGGTGGCCGCGCCGTGCTACGGCACCGGCCCCACGGCGTGGTTGCAGTCTTTGGCCCCTTTAACTTTCCCGGCCATCTGCCCAACGGGCATATCATCCCGGCACTGTTGGCTGGGAATACCGTGGTATTCAAACCGAGCGAACTGACCCCAGGGGTGGCCGAACTTACCGTACGCCTGTGGCATCAGGCCGGCATCCCGCAAGGGGTGTTGAACCTGGTGCAGGGGGACTCGGCCACTGGCCGTGCACTGGCAGCCCATCAGCAGATCGACGGCCTTTTCTTTACCGGCAGCTCCACAGTAGGGAAGCAGCTGCACGAGCAGTTTGGTTCTCAGCCAGCAAAGATTCTGGCGTTGGAAATGGGCGGCAACAATCCATTGATTGTCGACAGCGTGAAGGATGCACGGGCTGCCGTCCATCACACCCTGCAGTCCGCGTTCCTGTCCGCGGGGCAGCGCTGCACCTGCGCCCGCCGACTGCTGGTGCCGGTGGGGGATGAGGGTGACGGATTTCTGAATACTCTGGTGGAAGCGGCCCAGAACCTGTCAGTTGGCCGATACGATGACAAACCTCAGCCATTTATGGGCGCGGTGATTTCTCCAGCGGCTGCCAGTCGTCTGATGAGGACCTGGCACAGCCTGACCGCAGCCGGCGGCAAGTCGCTGCTGGCCATGAGCCAGCAGGAAGGTACCGGGCTGCTCACCCCGGGCATTGTGGATCTGACCGGGGTAGATGTGCCGGATGAGGAGTATTTCGGCCCCTTGCTGAGCGTGTATCGTTACCAGGACTTTGACGAAGCGATTGCTCTGGCCAACGACACCCGCTTCGGACTGGCCGCGGGCATTCTCACGGACCAGCGTGCGCTGTATGACCGGGTGGTGGAAGAGGTACGTGCCGGCATCGTGAACTGGAACCGTCCGTTAACCGGGGCCAGCAGCAGTGCTCCCTTTGGCGGAGTTGGCGAGTCCGGGAACCACCGGCCCAGTGCCTACTATGCTGCAGATTACTGCGCCTGGCCCATGGCGTCCCTTGAATCCGAAAAGGTGACATTGCCCGACAAGCTGGCCCCCGGCCTGAAACTGTAAAGCAGGGTCGCGCCGACCGGCACCGCCAGGCAGCTGACAATGTGAGGACATCTGGGTGGACGTCTACAATCCAAAAGAAACACCGAAAACCCGAACCCGGGAATTGAACCTGGATGGCCTTGTGGGCCCGACCCATAACTACGCAGGACTGGCCCGGGGTAATCTAGCCTCAGGCACCAACGCCAATCAGATATCGAATCCGAAAGAGGCGGCCCTGCAAGGGCTGGCAAAGATGAAAGCCCTGGCGGATCGCGGCCTGTTGCAGGGCGTTCTGCCGCCTCAGGAGCGGCCCCATATGCCAACCTTGAGGCGCCTGGGGTTTGATGGGCCGGAAGAGACCATGCTTGCCCGTGCAGCCAGGTTCCCGGAGTTGCTGTCGGCGGTCTGCTCAGCATCGTCCATGTGGGTCGCCAACGCCGCTACAGTATCCCCGGCGGCAGACACGGCAGACCACCGGATCCACTTTACACCGGCCAATCTGGCCTCCAGCTTTCATCGAGCTCTGGAGACCGTAGAGACCGCCCGTATCCTCAAGTCCATATTCACCGACGAGGCCTGGTTCGCCCATCACCCGCCCCTGCCTGCTGCGCCCCAGTTTGGCGATGAGGGCGCAGCCAATCATACCCGCTTCTGCTCCAGTCATGGGGAGCGGGGCGTGGAGCTGTTCGTGTATGGGCAAAAGGCCCTGGACAACCGGGGTCAGAAGCCCCGGTGTTTTCCGGCACGACAGACGTTGGAAGCGTCCCAGGCGGTGGCCCGTCTGCATGGCCTGAAACCCGAGCAGACGGTGTTTGCCCAGCAGCACCCGACAGCCATTGACGCCGGGGTCTTCCATAATGATGTCATCGCAGTCGGTAACGAGAACTTGCTGGTTTACCATGAGCAGGCTTTTCTGGATGAGGCTTCCCTGCTGTCCGAGCTGCGCAGAAAACTGGGCGAGGTTCCCCTGGAGACCCTCCGTGTCTGCGCGGACCAGGTGCCGCTGGTGGACGCGGTCTCGTCCTATCTGTTTAACAGCCAGTTGCTGTCAGTGGATGGCGGCATGTTACTGGTCGTGCCTGCAGAATGCCGGGAAGTGGAGACGGTTGACCGCTTTCTGGATGGATTGCTGGCCGACGACAACCCCCTGATCGGCATTGAGGCGTTCGACGTGCGCCAGTCCATGCGCAACGGCGGCGGCCCTGCCTGCCTGCGGCTTCGGGTCGCGCTGGATGACGATGCGCTGGCGGCCATGAATCAGGGGGTGTTAATGACCGACGACCTCCACGATCGTCTGGTGGCCTGGGTTCAGGGCCATTATCGGGAAGAGCTATCACCAGCGGACCTGGCCGATCCTGCACTGCTGGAAGAAAGCCGGCACGCACTGGACGAGTTGAGCGGAATCCTTGGGCTGGGGTCAATCTACGACTTTCAGCATGAAGTCTGAGGAAATCAGGCAGAAGTGTCTGTGGGTAAGGCCTTTCTGATCATTAACGCCACCCGGTGGCCAACCGGCACGTTTGGGTTAGGGAAGATCACGGCCTCCGGCTGATCACCTACCCGGTACCCACTTTCTGCATCGTTCCAGATGAGGGTGTCCGGCGGGAACTCGGTAAAGTTGGCGACATCGTCCGCCACGTAAAACCGGAAACCGGGGCCGGTATGGATGACTTCGTGCACGACCTGGAAAATTTCGGGATCGTCGGCGTCACCGGATTCTGCAAGCGGCTGCTCCGCCATCAGGTGGACTAGGGTTTCTCTGAGGCGGCTCAGTCCGGACAGCTGGTTCTGGCCGAAAGGCCGCACTTTACCCAGCTCCAGGGTAAAGCTCTCCGCCCCCAGATGTTCTGAACTGAAGCCCGAAAACGTGTTGGCCCGCCGATGCTGGAGCAATACTGTGCCGATGCCGGATCGCTGGAGCAGGTCCAGCTCTTCACGGGGCACCTCCCGCCCCTCCACAAAGGGGTACAGGGCAAACTTCTCCCGCTGGGATGGCCGGATGGCTGTATGCAGGTCGTAGTGCCGTAACGGCAGGCCGGCCTCGGTGCAGTAGCGGGCGAACGCCTGGCAGACGCCCTCCAGCTGACTGGCTCGCCGGGTCTCGTAAACGTCCGCATAGTCGTTCCACCCGCCGGAGAATAACCGGTTCAGGTTGTGTTCCCTGAACCTCTTCTCTGCCACCATGGCCGGCGGGTTGCCGAGAATCAGCAGCAGGGGAATCCGGGGCTGAAGCTGCCCCTGCACCAGATCGGTAACCAGGGCATTCAGCAGTTCAATGGGTGCGGTTTCGTTCCCGTGAATGCCAGCGGAGAGAATCAGCCCGGATGTACCGGAACCGGGCGGTGGCCAGTAACGCAACACACCGGTGTCCAGACGCCGAAGCTGTGCACCGTCCGGCAGTGCCAGCGTGCTTGTGGGGCAGGGCCTGTCGTCCAGCGCCAGCGTATGGGCCAGCCAGTCCTCGTGGTCCCTGAACAGAGGCGGCGACCGGCCCATGATGTCAGCCTCCGGCGGGCCGCTGATGACGCAGCAGGCGATTTTCCAGTTTGCGGAAGGCAAAGACCAGCAGGAAAGTGAGCGCCATATAGATCAGCGCGACACCGATGAACGCCTCAAAGGGTGCGTAAAAGCGGGAGTAGATATTGCGCGCTGCGCCGGTCAGGTCGACGATGGTAACCACGCTGGCAATGGCGCTGGCGTGCAGCATAAAGATGACTTCGTTGGAGTAGGCCTGCACGGCTCGCCGGGCTGCGCTTGGGAGCACTATCCGCCGCAGACGCAGGAACCAGCTCATGCCGTAGGCCTTGGCGGCCTCAATTTCCCCCTGGGGTGTGGCTGCAATCGCGCCGCGGAAGATTTCCGTGGTGTACGCGGCGGTATTCAGGGTAAAGGCGAGCAGGGCAGGGTAGAAGGGTTCCCGGAAAATGACCCACCAGAAGGTACTCTGAATGCCGGGAACCTGCGCAATACCGTAATAGATAATGTACAGCTGGATCAGCAGTGGTGTACCCCGGAACAGATAGGTGAACAGCCACACCGGCCCGTATACCCACCAGTGGCGATTGGTCCGCAATATCGCCAGGGGGATGGCGATGACCAGGCCGATCACCAGCGACAGGAACACAAGCTGTACGGTGGTCACCAGACCATTCCAGTACTCCAGAAAGGTCAGGGCGGTGAACACGTCGTTCTGGTCCAGCCAGTCAGTTATAAACTCCGGCATATCAGCCCTCTCCCTGGGCGACGCCCACATTGGCCCGCCGGTTGAGCCATTTGATAAACAGCTCGGAGACAGCCGTCAGTGCCAGATACACCGCCGCCACCGGGATAAAGAAAAGGAAGGGTGAGCGCTCGGCCTTGGCCGCTTCCTCAGCAATACGCACCATATCCGTCAGGCCGATAATCGACACCAGTGCGGTGGTTTTCAGCAAAACCTGCCAGTTGTTACCGAGACCGGGCAGCGCGTGGCGCATCATCTGGGGCACCATGACCCGGCGGAAGGTATGCCAGCGGCTAAAGCCATAAGCCCGGGCGGCTTCGATCTGGCCGGTTTCCACCGCCAGGAAGGCACCGCGAAAGGTTTCCGCCATGTAGGCGCCAAAGATCAATCCGATGGTCAGTACGCCGGATATGAATGGGTCAAACTGGAAGAACCAGTCGATCCCGAAGCGTTCGTACAGGATGTCCGAAACGCCATTGACCAGCACCTGTCCGCCGTAATAGAACAGCAGCATCATGACCAGGTCAGGCACGCCCCGAACGATGGTGGTATAGGTGGTAGCGAGACCCCGGGCGACCGGGTTGGCAGAGAGTTTGGCAGCGGCCCCGGTCAGTCCCAGGAACAACGCCAGTAACAGGGACAGAAAAGCCAGTTCGATGGTGACAACCGCACCTTCGGCGAGCTGAGGGCCATAGCCTTTTAGATCGATCATGAAGATTTCCGGACGACGGTGGCCAGCCGGAGCCGGCCACCACAGGGTTTACATCTTGATGTCGTAGCTGAAGTACTTCTCCATGATGGCATCGTAGGTGCCGTCATTCTTCAGGGTTTCGAGGGCGGCGTTAATTTCCTCGGCCAGATCCTTGTCGCGCTTGCGCATGGCGACGCCGACACCGTTACCCAGCTTGACCGGCTCGCCCACTTCCTTGAAACCGTCCCGGTTCATCAGGGTCTGCTCGCCCACCGGATAATCCAGGAAGACCACGTCGAGCCGCTGGCCTTCCAGGTCCAGCACCATATCGTCCGCAGTGGTGTAGCGCTTGACGGTGACCACATTACCAAGCTCGTCGGTCACGAAGGTATCCATGGTGGTGCCCCGCTGGACGCCCACCGTCTTGCCTTTCATGGCGTCCTTATCGGTTACGTCCGTGTCAAAATCGCTACGGGCAAACCAGCCACCGGGGGTAATGTAGTAGGGCTCAGAGAACAGCACGCGCTCGGCACGCTCTGGTGTGATGGACATGGACGACATGATGGCGTCGAACTTGCGCGCCAGCAGGCCGGGAATCATGCCATCCCAGGCCTGAACCACCAGTTCACAGCTGGCGTTCATTTCCTCACACATGGCTTTTGCCAGGTCCACTTCAAAGCCAGTGAGGTTGCCGTTCTCATCCCGGTACTCGAAGGGCTCGTAGGGCACATCAAACGCGATACGAAGGTTTCTGCCATCCTGGGCCTGTAGGGAACCGGCCATCAGGGCCAGGGCGCATCCTGCTGCAACAATCATTTTTTTCATGGTTTTCTCTCCAGTGTTGCCAGTATTGCTTCTTTCAGGGATGTTGATGTGCCGAATCAGCAGGGTCGCGGGCCAGTCTCAGAACCGGGGAGCCAGAAACTGTTGCATGCGCTCTGATTCAGGGTGGTCAAAAACCTTCTCCGGGGTGCCCTGCTCCTCTATAACGCCCTGATGCAGAAACAGCACCTGGGTCGACACATCCCGGGCAAACGCCATCTCGTGGGTGACCACGATCATGGTCCGCCCTTCCTCCGCCAGGCCCTGCATGACCCGGAGCACTTCGCCCACCAGTTCGGGGTCCAGGGCGGAGGTGGGCTCATCGAACAGCATGACGTCCGGTTCCATGGCCAGGGCGCGGGCAATGGCCGCGCGTTGCTGTTGTCCGCCGGACATCTGTGCCGGGTAATAGTCCTTCCGTTCGTAGATGCCCACCTTGTGAAGATAGGCTTCCGCGCGCTCAATTGCCTCTTTGCGGGGGATTTTGAGCACGTGGATTGGCGCTTCGATCACGTTTTCAAGCACGGTCATATGGGACCAGAGGTTGAAACCCTGAAAGACCATGGAAAGCCGGGCACGTATGAGCTCTACCTGGTGGTTGTCGGCTGGCACACGCTCGCCCTTGCGGCCGGTTTTGAAGCGGATCGGGTCGCCGTGAACGATGATTTCGCCGGAGGTTGGCGTTTCCAGCAGGTTGATACAGCGCAGAAAAGTACTTTTGCCCGATCCGGAACTGCCGATCAGCGACACCACGTCGCCCTTGCGGGTTTCCAGGGAAATACCCTTGAGCACTTCGTTCTGATCAAAGGTTTTGTGAATGTCCCTGCACACCAGGGGGGCGACGTCCGCCATTGGCCATACTCCGGCTATCGGGTGTCTGGTGGATGACCCGGAAAATTTTCATGCGTGAAAATACATGAAATCACGGGCATCATGAACAGAAAATACACGCATATGACTGGAAGCCGACCTTTGTACGGATTGCAGCGCAAAAAATCAATAGTCACCCAGAAGGATAGCTGATAAACGCAACAAAAGTCGGGTGGAGGTTTACGATCCGGTCCGGATTGGTCTGGGATATCCACCTCGGCTCAGGATGACATTCTTTCAATCTTTCAGGCGACTTTTCTACCCTGTGCTACTTTGAGAAAAGCGTGATCCGCGATCACCCGGAACGTCATGATCCAAAAAGGAGACAGGCAATGGCAGCACAATCCCAGGACGTAAAATTATCCAATGCTGAAAAGGTATCCAAAACAGAATATGACCAGGTCAAGGCAGACCTCAAGGTTCTGCGTGATGACCTTGCCAGACTGACCAGAAGCGTGGCAGACGGGCAGAAAAGCAGCCTCAACAGCCTCAAGGATGAGATTCGCCGCGAAGGTCAGGAAGCACTCGACTATGCCCGCGGCGCCGGTGAAAAAGCGCTCCACGAGGCAGAGGAAAAGATTATCGAACGGCCCTTTCTGACAGTGATCCTGTTATTCCTGGCAGGTCTGGTCGTCGGCAAACTGCTCGACCGCTGATTATGTTCTCCAGACAGGAAATTGAAGGGCTGGCCCGCAAGGCCCTGGCGGCGCTGATTGGTGCTTTGCTGGTCTTTGCCTTGCTGGCCGCCCTGCTGATCGCGGGGCTCGTGTTGTTACTCTGGGCAATCACCGCCGGGCTTACGCCTTATATCGGTCAGGCGGGTGCGCTAGGGGTTTCCGGCGGGCTTTGCTTCCTGTTGCTGGGGCTTTTCTTCTGGCGCCTGATCAGTGCGCGGGTAACCTCATCCAGCGAAGAAGGAGAACGCAGCCCGACCCTGCGAGAGCGGATTGAAGAGACGATTCGCGATAATCCCATGGAATCCGCACTGGCGGCGTTTGCCCTGGGAATGTTTGGCCAGGCCGATGCCCGGTTCCGCGCTCTGGTCCTGCAGAGTGGAGTCGCATTCATGCGCCAGGCCAAGGCTGAATCGGCCGCTGCTTCGGCGGACGCTGCCGGTGTCGAACCCGGCGAAGGTGTGCCTTTGGGGGGTGAGCCCTGAGTCTGGGCTCGCCTCTTTTCTCCTTTCAGCTCATTCTCTAACGTGCCTCTAACGCGCGTCAGAGCAAGCCTGTGAAGGCACAGAACAGAAACGCGGCGGATCCACCGAGAATAAGAATCCAGGCTGGGATAATCAGATCAGTGCGTCGAACCGTTTTCATGGGCACCTCAATTATTGTTTTTGATGCATATCAATTTCGTGACGGTCTCTGGGCAGCGTAGATCATTTTCTAGCCAGCCGCGACAAAAAGTTCGATTTTCTGCGGGTGGGTGTCCGCTAGTGTTCCTGAGTGTCCGACTCGACCGTTCTGGTCTGGATCGGGGGGTAAAAGGATGAGCGGTGGGGATTGCGGTCCGTGGTAAAGAGAAGGGCATCCGCAAAGTCGAGCCCCTGGGACATTACCGTCGTACTGTCGTTGCGATTGTCTGCCTGAGGCACCCTGGCAAGCAGGCTCAGGGTCGCTTTTGATTCGCCGGACCGGGCGTTGACCCGAATCGCCATGCGGGCAGATTGCTCAAAGGGAACAGCCTGATTGTCTGTATGGTGGATCAGCAGGATGGGGGGGAAGTCCGGGCCCGCCAGGAAAACCGGGCTGGCGGCCATCGCCACCTCGCTCATATAGGTGGTGTAACCCGCCAGCGCATCGGCGCTCTCATGGGTGGACTCTGGCAGGTCACTCAGGTCCGAAATACCGTCCTCAGACACGATCCCCTGTATTACGGAGGAGGTGTCCTGATACCCCATGGCCGGATCTTCTGCGACCGGGTCGCCGTTGGTCGCGCCCAGCATCTGCGCAAGATAACCCCCGCTACCGCGACCCCAGACGACCAGTTGATCGGTATCCAGCTCATATTGCCCGCTATTTGCTCTCAGGAAACGAATGGCAGCCTTGGCATCGTGCAACTGTGCTGGCCAGATGGCCTCATCAGCCAGCCGATAACCTACGGTCACCAGTGCGTAACCCTGGTACACAGCCTGGAATACCGCCGCATCCGCTGCCCCGGCCGGGCTACCGCTCCGCCCGTCGCCGTCATGGAAGTGGCCCCCATGGAAGTACACCAGCGTCCGGTAGGGCGGGTCACCTTCGAAGGGGTAAACGATAGTCAGGCGTTGCCGAGGGCTGGTTTCACCAAGAGTGTAGGCAACATCCGGCTCGACCTTCCAGAACTGGCCCAGATCCACCTCGTCCCTGTGTGCAGTGCCGGAGTGGCTATCGGTCTGTGCCCCGCGGCGCGCTTCCATTCTGCGCAGGGCCTGGCGAAAGTCCGCTAATAATTCCGGCGACGCATCGCCAGTAATCCGGATGCTGACTGGCGGTACGGATTGCGCCTCAGCCACCGGCATCCGAAGCGCGGTAATCAATAATGCAAAAAAGAGAATGCTGCGGCTCAAGCCTGCCTCCTGCGTGTGGTTTTACCTGGCAACGGGCGCCAAGAATAAGCCTTGTGGTCGTTGCCGTCATCTGTTCGGGACGGGTTTGCGATGTTATCAGCCGGGTTGTCGAATTGTTTAACAGTGAGAGTCCAGAACCTGGAAGCGCGACGTGTCTGCCCGCAGGTGAGCAGAGGCGTTTCGGCTTCATGTGTCGTGTATGTGGCTGCAAGTCAGCGTCCGGGATTTTTACGCTTTCCCCCGGAGGCGCTTTCTAACCTGTTGATCATGCATGTCTGGCCTGTAAATTGCTGAGATAATGATCAGAGTGCTCCGTAACCCAGGAAGTTCAAACGATAAGGATGCCGTTATGTTTTCAAGATTTGCCCCGTTGTTCGCGTTCATTTTGCCGGCTTTGGCAAACGCCGGGCTTCTCCACTATGACCTCGAATTCGATACCTATGATTCGGAACACTCACTTACCGGGACTGGCTTCTTGCTGGCGGACACCGAGCTCGATGCCATTATCGGCGGCCAGCTGATCTGCGATGAGTTTGTTTTCACCTGGGCCAGCAGCGACCCTGAAGCCCTGGCCCGGCTCGATGAATACTACGGCGGTGATGTCGTTCACGGCGGCATGGTCACCGGTGTTAACGAACTGACCGGTGAAACCGGCACCTTCGACCTGATGTTCCTGCTATGGCCGCCGGCGGAGGGATCCGGGTTTGCGGATAAGTTGCAGACTCACACCCCGGAAGATATCTGGTCGACCATCTATCTGCCTTCGGACATTCGTCCGGATGGGCACTGGATGAACGCTCCCCTGACAACCCATTTCAGGCTGGATATGCCGGTAAACGTTCTCTACGGTTTGGGTACCGCAGAGGTATCAGCTCCGGCGACCTTGCCTGTGCTGATGCTTGGGCTGCTGGCTCTGGTTATTCGCCGGAGTCGCAAGCAGCACTGACGTCTTCCTGCAAGACGGGACACAAGCCGCGCTGGCCTGCCATAATGCCACCTGATTCTGGCCAGCGAACGATGGTGTTATGTCTGAATTACCCGATCCCAAAAGCGCCCGGGAGCTTAAAGGTGGCACCGGGCTGCGTCGAATCCTGAACGCAACTGGCTATTCCATGCAGGGGTTCAGGGCCGCCTTTCGTACCGAGCCGGCATTCCGGCAACTGGTACTTCTGAATCTGATCCTGCTGCCGATCGCCCTGTGGGTAGATGTGTCACCGGTAGAGCGTGCTCTGCTGCTGATCACGCCGCTGCTTTCACTGACCATAGAGCTGGTTAACTCCTCCATTGAACATGTAGTGGACCGTATCTCTCTTGAGCTGCATCCCCTGTCCAAGTCCGCCAAGGATATGGGCAGTGCGGCGCAGTTTATGGGGCTGGTAATGATCGTGGTCTGCTGGACAGCCATCCTTCTGTAATTCGTTTTAGCAGAGATAGCAATTGCGTATCGGGCTGAATTACGGTTAGCTGTCTATCTTTTTCGGAGAAGCACCTTGTCGCAGTTTCGTCTGGCTCTTTTACTGGGATTGACGGTTGCCCTCGGCCCGCTGGCGCTGGATGCCTACTTGCCAGGATTTCCTGATATTGCGGCTGATCTGGGGGTCAGCGTGGGCGATATCGGGCTGACTCTGAGTGCGTACGTGTTCGCCCTGGGACTGGCGCAGCTGATCGGCGGCCCGTTCTCGGATCGCTACGGGCGACAGACCATTCTGCTGGGTGGTTTGGTGGTGTTCGGTACTGCCGCCTTTATGGTCTCCCGTGCCACTACGCTTGACGGGATGCTGTTCTGGCGGGTGATTCAGGGGATTGGCGGCGCTTTTTGCGCCGTATCGGTACCGGCCATCGTGCGGGACACGACCAGTGGGCAGGAAGCCGCCCGGCTGTTCGGACTGATCGGCCTGATCATGTTCGTCGCCCCCGCTGCGGCCCCGTCGATCGGCGCTATGCTATTGGTGATCGGGGAGTGGCCAGCGATTTTTCTGATGCTGACCGGGTACGCCGTATTTGTTGGCATTGTGCTTACGCTGGATCTGTTCCCGCGGTTGCCGCCCCACAAGCCTGTAAACACGCCGGTCATTACGCTGGTGACCAATTATGCGCTGGTGCTGCGGCACCGGACGACGATGCGGTTTGTTGGCATTCAGGTGTTGTGTTTCAGTTCGATGATGGTGTTTATCACCCATGCGTCGTTTATCTATCAGGAATGGTTTGGCCTCTCCAAATCCCATTTCTCGGCGTTGTTTGCCGCTAACGTTGGAATGATGGCGGTGCTGAATATGCTGAATCGCAGGTTATTGCTGAGCTATCAGTCCACGCGATTATTGCGGATCGGCGTAGTGGTTCAGTTTGTCGCTATGGTGGCGCTGGTGGCAAGCGCCTGGCTCGAGACACCCTATTGGGTGGTTGCCGGCTGTATTATTGCCAGCGTTGGCTGGATGGGCGCTATTATTCCTAACAACATGGCCAACGCCCTGGAGTATTTCCCACATCTGGGTGGAACCGCGTCGGCTCTGCTCGGTGGTACACAGTTCACTATAGCAGGAATCATCAGTGCGCTATCCGCCCATTATGCCGGTCATGCATTACTGCCCATCGTGCTGACCATGGCTGTGTGCTCTTTCGGCGCTGTATTGCTGGCGTGGGGCGCACCCCGCGCAGTTGCCCGTGAGGCGGCAGTGGAATGAAAAAACGGCCTGGGGGTGGGCCCTCACTGACGGGTGGCACCAGTATCATCGCCGGTGTCTGTGTTGGTGCCGGTATGCTGGGCTTACCCAGTTCCGGCGCAGGCGCCTGGACTTTGTGGTCCAGCCTGGCCCTCATGGTCACCATGGCGATGATGACCATGTCCGGCTGGATGCTGCTTGAAGCCCTCAAACACTTTGATCTCAGGGCATCGTTTAATACGGTGACCAGTTCGCTGCTTGGGCGAAGGGTTAACGTTTTCAGCAATCTGATGGTCTACTTCGTGGGCGGTATACTGCTGTACGCCTACATCACCTCGTCCGGGCTGATCATTCAGGACGTTACGGGACTTAACAGCAAGCTGGGTTCGGTTGCCTTCGCAGTAGTGTTCTCCCTGGTGGTCTGGCATTCCACCCGGGCCGTGGACCGGCTGTCGGTGTTGCTGGTGACCTTCATGGTGCTGAGCTTCCTGTTTGGCGTTTCCGGACTGGCCAGTCGTATTGATCTTGCGGTTCTGTTCGACAATGGTAGTGAAAACAGCCGCTATGCCCCCTATGCGATGGCCATGCTGCCGGTGGCACTGGCATCGTTCGGTTACCACCATTCGGTAGCCTCTCTGCGTGCTTATTACGGCGAAGAGCGTAAGGCGCAAAAGGCGATTCTTGGGGGCACCGCAGTCGCCCTGCTGTTTTATCTGATCTGGCTGATCAGTATTTTTGGCAATCTGCCAAGGGATGAGTTCGGGCCGGTGGTAGAGCAGGGGGGTGATGTTAATGTACTGCTGTCAGCGCTGGCGTTTGCCATTGATTCGGATCGGGTCGCGAACATCATCAGCGCCTTCTCGGCGGCGGCTATCCTGTCATCCTTTGTCGGCGTTGGCCTGGGCACTTTTGACTTTATGGCGGACCTGTTCGGCTTCCGTAATGACCGCAAAGGCCGCACCAAAACCTGGGCCATTACGTTTATCCCACCACTTTTGCTCTCACTGCTGGCCCCCTTCGGGTTCGTGCTGGCCATCGGCTATGCCGGCGCCGCCGCAGCCGTCTGGACCTGCATCGTGCCGGCGCTCCTTGCCCGTAAATCCAGAATGCTTTCCGGTGGCCGGGACGGCTTTATGGCTCCCGGTGGTCAGCTCGCCATAATGCTCGTGCTGGGATTTGGAGCGCTGACCATCATCTTTCACTTTCTCGGGCTGGCGAGCATGTTGCCGGTGGCGGAGTTGAAGGGAAAGTGAGTAGTCCCAATCCCGTCGTGGTGATTTCCCAATTCTCTATTCAACAAGCAGCAGCGCATCGAGATCGAGAATCGTGATCTTGCGGTGGCCCGTCTGCTGGATCCACCCGGCCTCTTCGAACTCACCCAGCCTGCGGCTGACGGTTTCCGGGGTGGTGCCGAGGTACGAGGCCAGATACTTGCGACTCATCGGCAGGCTGAAGCTGGCGGAGTCAGCCTGTTCCCTCTGAGCGACCAGATATTGAGCCAGACGGGCATTAATGGACTCCGTGGCGATAATTGCGGTCTGACGTTCGCTCGTTCCCAGGCGTCGAGACAACTCTGCCAGCACGTGAAGGCTGATGTCGGGGTACTGCAGCAGAAGCTGACGCACATCCGCCCGATGGATCGTACAGACCTCCGATACCGCCATGGCCTCAGCGTAGGAGTCGTGGTCGGCCGCTGAGAACAGGGCCAGTTCACCCGCGAAATCGCCGGGGTTCAGAATACGTACCAGTTGTTCTTTGCCCGTGTCTGAAAGCCGGTACACCTTGATCTTGCCCTTGTGAACGATAAAGAGCTTATCGGACGAGTCACCGGCGCGGTGGATGAACTGACCCTGATCATAGGCGCGCATGGTCGCTTTACTGGCGATGATTTCCAGCGCTGTGGCGGGCAAATGGTTGAAGATCGGCACCTTCGAAACGCACAGGACAGGTAAGTGTTTGTCCTTTTCATCCGACGGCGAAGGTTCAGGCCTGGGAGTCATGGGATTGTTCCTGTGGGAGATGGCAGGGGCGGCTGACGCATCGGCGTATGCCAAGTGTGCCTTGTTTCGCCCCCTCCTTTCCAGAGTGCAAGCCGCTCAATCCAATTTTGAAAAATGACGGCGGTCAATTACCAACTCTATACGGCTTAGTAGCATAGTAGTCATTAAGCAGACTGTTGCTTTAAACCGTAACCTACTTAACGAGTACTAATACGGAGAGAGTTATGAAAAAATTAAAATTGAATATAGCAATAGCCGCCATACTGGCTCTCCCGCTGGGCACCCTTACCGGCACTGTCCACGCAGATATGGACCACAGCCACGGGCACGCCCATGACCAGAGTCATCATCACGATGCCCACGGTTCCATGGAACTGAACAACGGTCAGAAATGGGAAACAGACGCCGCGTTGCGCCAGGGAATGGGTGAGCTTCACCAGGTTGTCTCAGATGGCCTGGAGCGGGCTCATGCAGATGCACTGAC
>CAZHAY010000064.1:5322-16061 GCA_964530545.1 uncultured Marinobacter sp. | reverse complement strand
AAAAGGAACCTTCGTGGGTGCGGCTGGGTACCAGGTAGTCGCGGGCACCCTCCGGCGTGGCACGGGTCAGAATGGGCGTTTCCACGTCCATAAAGCCATTGCCATCCAGGAAGTTACGCAGGTAACTGGTTACCCGGGAGCGGAAGCGCAGACGGTTCAGCATTTCCGGACGACGCAGATCCACGAAGCGGTAGCGCAGGCGCACATCCTCACCCACATCCACATGCTCATCCAGCGGGAACGGCGGTGTCGCGGCTGCGTTGAGTATGGTCAGCTCCTTACCCAGAACTTCCACCTGGCCGGTAGGCATATTGGCGTTCTCGGTGCCGGCGGGACGGCGACGTACACGACCGGTGATCTGGATAACGAATTCACTGCGTACCTTTTCCGCCTTGGCAAAGCTCTCTTCGGTGTCCGGGTCAAACACTACCTGAGCTATGCCGTCGCGATCGCGGAGGTCGAGGAAGATTACGCCCCCATGGTCTCGCCGGCGGTGGACCCAGCCGCAGAGTGTTACGTCCTGATCAATGTTTGATTCGTTGATTCCACCGCAATAATGACTGCGCATACCCGTTCCCATAGCTGTCGTGACAAGTGTGAATTCTGCGTCGGCCTGCGCAGGCATTGCTGCAGACCCCGGGCCCGCGATCGGGCCTTTCGGAAAAACGGGTCATTATAAACATAATCCGGCACAAAATCAGGGCCGGCTCGCGGCCAGGGGTGCGGCGACCATTGCGCCTCTATCCAGCGCAAACTCCGGTGACTACAATGTAGGGCTCAAATCATTTACAAGGATTTCTGGTGTCAGCCCGCGCCGAGCAAAAACTCCGTACCCGCCGCGCTCTTATGGACGCCGCCCTGTCACAGCTATGTGCCGACCGGGGCTTTGGCAGTCTCAGCCTGAGGGAAATCGCCCGTGAGGCAGGGATCGCACCGACGTCGTTCTATCGTCACTTCGCGGACCTGGACGAACTGGGACTGGTGCTGGTGGATGAGGGCGGCGTGGCCCTGCGCCAACTGATGCGCCAGGCCCGTAAACGCATTGCCCGCAACGGTAGCGCCATCAGCACCTCAGTGGACACGTTTCTGGAATATCTGGGCAACAACGCCAACCTGTTTCGGCTGATGTTGCGAGAGCGCACCGGCGCGTCCAAACAGTTTCGGACTGCGGTCAAGGCCGAAATTGATCACTTTGTTACGGAACTGGCGGACGATCTGGACCGCTTTGGAATCGAACGGGGCAAGCCCTTATACAGACCGAGGACGGTAGCAGAAGCCATGGTGACGCTGGTATTCAACCAGGGCGCAGAAGCGCTGGATGGCTCGCGGCAGGAAACGGAACAGTTACGGGAACGGCTGAAAATGGAACTGCGTATGGTTCTGCTGGGCTCGCAGGTGATGGCCCGCCGACATCAGGCCACCGGGCTTTAGGCCGTTTGCTCGCCGGTCAGCAAGTGGATCACCCCATCCAGTTTACGACGGACCGTCGCCAGTTCATCCTGACCATAAGGTACCGCCGCCTGAACACCCCACACCGGGCCCGGCCATGCGACATCACCTTCCACACGAACAATGTGGTGTAAGTGAAGCTGGGGCACCATATTTCCCAGCGCTGCCACGTTGAGCTTATCGCCCTGAAAGGCTTCCATCATGCCTTGCCCGAGGGTCGAGCTTTCCCACAGCAACTGTTGCTGATCCGCAGTCGGCAATTCATAGATCTCACGAATATCCGTGCGTCTCGGCACCAGCAGCACCCAGGGCCAGGTCCGGTCATTCAGTAACCGGACCTCGCACAATGTGCTGCGGCCGAGGCTGATGGTGTCAGCCTCAAGCCGCGGATGGAGCCTGAAGGTCATCAGCCGATCAGTTCTCGTGGAACTGGTTACGGCCACGGCCAATGGCGTAATAGACCAGTCCGTGACGATTAAGCAGTTCAGGC
This sequence comes from uncultured Marinobacter sp., assembly GCA_964530545.1. GTDB lineage: Bacteria > Pseudomonadota > Gammaproteobacteria > Pseudomonadales > Oleiphilaceae > Marinobacter. Next base: position 14,122 of record CAZHAY010000064.1, on the reverse strand, counting down.
TCGTACATGTTACGGCCGTCGATCACTACTGGCTCTTTAAGGGACTGGGCAATCAGGTCAAAGTCCGGGGACCGGAACTCTTTCCATTCCGTGCAGATCACCAGTGCATCGGCACCCCGCAGGGCCTGCTCCTTAGTGCCGCAGAGCTGGAGGTCGTCCCGGCTGCCGTAGATACGCTGGGTCTCTTCCATGGACTCTGGATCAAAACCCTGGACCTTCGCGCCGGCTTCCCACAGTGACTCCATGAGCGTGCGGGAAGGTGCCTCACGCATATCGTCGGTGTTAGGCTTGAACGCCAGCCCCCATACGGCAATGGTCTTGTTGGTCAGGTCACCTTTGAAGTAGTGGCTGACCTTGTCAAACAGGACATGCTTCTGGGCGTAGTTCACTTTTTCTACCGCGTCCAGCAGCGTAGGCTCGTAGCCGATTCCGCTGGCGGTACGGGCGAGGGCCTGTACGTCTTTCGGGAAGCAGGAGCCGCCATAGCCGCAGCCCGGGTAGATGAAGTGGTAGCCAATACGGGGATCGGAACCAATACCCCGGCGAACGGCTTCAATATCCGCATCAAGACGCTCGGCCAGGTTCGCGATTTCGTTCATGAAACTGATCTTGGTTGCCAGCATGGCGTTGGCAGCGTACTTGGTCAGTTCCGCGGAACGGATGTCCATCACGATCATCCGGTCGTGGTTCCGGTTGAACGGATAGTAAACTTCCCGCAGCACTTGCTCAGCGCGGTCGCTGGCGGTACCGATGATGATCCGGTCCGGCTTCATGAAATCATTGACGGCAGCGCCTTCCTTGAGGAATTCGGGGTTGGAAACAACATCGAATTCCAGCTCCAGACCGCGGCGGTCGATCTCCTGGCGCAGGGCATCCCGCACCCTGTCGGCGGTTCCGACCGGAACGGTGGACTTGTCTACCACCACTTTGTAGTCATCCATATGCTGGCCGATGGTTTTGGCTACCGCCAGTACATACTGCAGGTCTGCCGAGCCATCTTCGTCTGGCGGTGTTCCTACCGCAATGAACTGCAGCACACCGTGGGCAACCGCCTCTTCCACATCGGTGGTAAACTGCAAACGACCGGCTTCAGCGTTGTGACGGACAATTGGCTCCAGGCCTGGCTCATAGATGGGGATCTGGCCGTTCTTCAGCCGTTCGATCTTGCCCTCATCCACATCCATGCACAGAACGTCATGGCCCGAGTCTGCGAGACAGGCGCCCGTTACCAGCCCGACGTAGCCTGTACCAAAAATGGTAATCTTCATGCTTTCATTCCCTGCGGTTGAATCAAGTTGGAAATCACCTTCAGAAGATGCTGCAACTTATTGATTTAATAATTATTAGAGGTCACTAATCAATTAAAACAGCGTCGTTGGCGTACCAGCCGACTGAAACCCTCAGTGTCCTTTTTTCAATCGTTGCCACTTCTTTTCCCAGTCCAGCGCGGTCTGGACAATGGTGCCCAGATCGTCGTGGTCCGGCTTCCAGCCCAGCGTTTCAGTAATGCGTTGATTGTCGGCCATGAGTGCCGCCGGATCCCCTGCCCTGCGCCCGGTCTCTTCTACCGGGAAATCCACCCCTGACCGCTCCTTCACAACGTCGATCACTTCCCGCACGGTAAAACCGCGGCCATAACCGCAGTTGAGCACCTGCGACTTGCCGCCCCTGGCCATGTAGTCAAGAGCCATGACATGGGCCTTGGCCAGGTCTTCCACGTGGATATAGTCGCGGATACAGGTTCCGTCGCGGGTGTCGTAATCCGTGCCGAAGATGTTCATGCCGCTTCGCTGCCCGGTAGCACACTCGCAGGCGACCTTAATCAGGTGGGTCGCTTCCGGCGTCGCCTGCCCCAGCAGACCGTCGGGGTTAGCCCCGGCCACATTGAAATAACGCAGAATCACGTATTCCAGCGACGAAGCCTCCGCCTGATCCATGAGCATGCGCTCGCTCATCATCTTGGAGGCCCCGTAGGGGTTGATCGGTGCCAGCGGCAGGTCTTCAGTAAGTACGGTCTGCTCCGGCATGCCATAAACGGCGGCGGTGGAGGAGAACACCATATAATGCACGCCATAGCGCTCAACCGCGTTCAGCAGGTTCAGCGTATTGCGGGTATTGTTGCTGTAATACTTGAGGGGGTGGGTTACCGATTCCGGCACCACAATGCTGGCAGCGAAATGGAGAACCGCGTCAAAACTATAGGCGGTGAACAGGTCGTCCAGAGCCTCTTCACTGGCGAGGTCGCCAACCACCAGCTCGCCTGCAGTAACAGCCCACTCATAACCGGTGGACAGATTATCGAATACCACAATGTCATGGCCGGCCTGCGCCAGTTGGCGTACGACATGACTTCCGATATAGCCGGCACCGCCGGTGACCAGTACTTTCATGCTGATATTCCGTTTCGTCCCTGAATCAATCAGGCTTCCGATAATTGACGGGCCCGACGCTTCTGCTCCCGGCGGGCCGCGAAAAACCGACTGAGCAACTGCCCGCTCTGTTCTGCCAGTACGCCGCCCGTCACATCGACACTCCAGTTAAAGTGAGGCTCCTCAAGCGTCGCTCTCACTGACTGCACCGCCCCACCTTTGGGCTCAACTGCCCCGTAAACCAGGCGGGAAATACGGCTGTGGACTGTCGCTCCGACACACATGGTACAGGGTTCAAGCGTGACGTAAAGAGTGGCCCCTGATAAGCGATAGTTACCGACTCTTGCGGCCGCATCCCGCAGTGCCCGAATCTCGGCATGGGCGGTAGGGTCGCAGGCTGAGATAGGAGCATTGTACCCGGCGCCGATCTCTTTGCCGTCGAGCACCACGACCGCACCCACAGGCACCTCGCCCTGACTCGCGGCATAACAGGCCAGCTCCAGAGCCCGCTGCATCCAGCGCTCATCCGTATCGTTCTCCGGCAGCTTCGCGACCACCTGTTCACCCTTTAAATACTGAGCCCGACCTTCCAGTCTTGAGGCCGCCGACAGGCTGAGATCATACCAGAGTCACGGAGAAATCCGCGAGCGTTAAAACCCGGTAACCACGCAGGCCACAGCTCTGTTTAAAGCCGGGCGACCGTTAATCACCAGCCTCGTTCAGGCGCGTTATCGCCGACGCCGGAAGCGTCAGCTCCACAGCTGCCAGCGTTTCATCGAGCTGCTCCAGCTTCGTAGCGCTGGCAATGGGTGCGGTGACGCCGGGCCGGGCCAGTATCCAGGCCAGTGCCACCTGAGCCGGCCGTGCCGACAGCTCATCAGAGACTGCCAGCAATTCCTGCAGAATACGCTGTCCGCGATCGGTGAAGTACCCTTTCAGGAAATCAGCCCGGGCACTGCCTTTGAGATCCTCTTCCGTCCGGTATTTTCCGGTCAGGAAACCGCTCGCCAGTGAGAAGTACACGACAGCGCCAATCTCCTGCTCCTGCGCCAGCGTCGCCAGCCCGGATTCAAACTCATCGCGATCGTGCAGGTTGTACTGGGGCTGCATCACTTCGTAACGGGCCAGCCCCTGATCCTGAGAGATCTTGAGCGCCTCCTGCAGGCGTTCTGCCGAGTAGTTGGAGGCACCCAGGGCGCGCACCTTGCCAGCCTTGACCAGCCTGTCAAACGCGGTCAATGTCTCCTCCAGTGGGACCTCCTGATCGTCCAGGTGAGCGAAAAGAACATCCACATAATCCGTTTGCAGACGCCGGAGAGACTCTTCCACCGCGGTTTCAATATTGGCCGCTGACAGACCTTTGTGCTTTTCCCACATCCCGACCTTGGTCATCAGCACCACATCGTCCCGGCGACCACTTCGGGCCAGCCACTGCCCCAGAATGGTTTCGGACTCACCCCCGCTCAGCCCATCGCCCCAGGCGGAGTAGATATCCGCCGTATCGATTGCATTGAAGCCGCGTTCAATAAAACGGTCCAGCAGCTCAAACGACCGGGCCTGATCGGCTGTCCAGCCAAACACGTTGCCACCAAAGACCAGTGGTGCTATCTGAATTCCTGAACGACCCAGTGTGCGTTTATTCATGTCAGATTCCCCCTGAAATATCCGGTTGAGCCGGCGCCAACCCACAGGCTGTGCCGGGATCTGGTATCGTGATACCTGTTTAGATCTTTACTACTCTAACAAAGCCCCACAGGCTTTGACGTCTTTGTTCAGGATTCCCATTCCGTGACCAACAGTTTTACCGCCGGCCCGATACCCCGGCAGCTGGCGACGTTCTCCTTCCCGATCCTGCTGACCAACCTGTTGCAGGCCTCCATGCAGGTTATCAACAGCCTCTGGGTTGGCAACCTGTTGGGAAGCGAGGCGTTCGCCGCAGTCACCATCGGCACGACCATTATGAGCCTGGTGCTGGCCTTTGTGTTCGGTATCAATAACGCCACCCTGACGATTTTTGCCCAGCTGAAAGCGACCGGTGACCGCAGGCAGATCAACGATTACCTGAGCGCCTTCACCCTCATTCTGATCGCGCTATCCGTACTGATCAGCGTTACCGGCTTCCTGTTGGCAGAATGGCTGCTGGTGCTGATGAACGCCCCCGCCTCCGTTCTTGATGAGGCATCCACCTATCTGAAAATCAACTTCGCGGGCACCATTCTGCTGGTTGGGTACAACTTTATCGGCACGGCGCTGCGGGCCTTCGGTGACAGCAAAACACCGCTGTACTTTGTGCTGCTGGCCACCGTGCTGGTGGCCGCCCTTAACCCGGTGTTTATCCTGGGCATGGACATGAGTATTGCGGGCTCAGCCTGGGCCATCGTTCTGGCGCAATCCACCGCCTTTCTCTACAGCCTGGTCTATCTTTCCCGCCGGTTCGGGTCCCACACTTTTCGATTGCGCGTACCCAGTTGGGATCAGGTGAAGACCATACTGGAGCTGGGCATTCCGTCCGGTCTGCAGCTGATCGTGATCTACGCTGGCATGACGGTTATTCTGGCGCTGGTCAACTCCCTGGGGGAGTCCGCCGTGGCCGGTTTCGGCGCTGCACAACGGCTGGATAACATCATTATCCTGCCGGCTCTCGCCCTGAGCACCGCGGTCAATACCATGGCCGCGCAGAATATTGGTCAGCAAAAGTGGGACCGGGTATCGCTGATCTCCCGTATCGGGCTCGTCTACAACGTGGGCATCATGCTCACCATTGCAACCGTGCTGTTCATCTGGGCCGGGCCGCTGATCAGGCTATTCGTACGGGAGCCGGAAAGCGTTGCCTTCGGCACTACCTACCTCAGGACCATCGCCTTCTTTTATCCCTTTCTGGGCCTGAACTTTATCCTTAATGGCGTGGTGCGGGGCTCTGGCGCCATGTTTCAGGTGCTGGTGCTCAACATCATTTCCCTGTGGATTCTGCGCGTCCCTCTCACCTATGGTGCCACGGCGTTATACGGTGATGCCGGCGTGGCACTGGGGATCGGATGCAGCTTTTTCCTCAGTGCCCTGTTTTCCGTTGCGTATTACCGCTGGGGTGGCTGGAAGAAAAAGCGGCTGTTTTCCTGAGCCCGGTCTATTTCTTCTCATCCAGATCCTGAATGTCATCTGCATCCTTCGGGATGGAGGATGGCGGCGGAGTCGCCGGCATGGGTGGTGTAAGGACTGAAGCGGTATCGGTGTCACTGGACACGGTCAGGAACGCAAGGTGAGATTCGTAGCGCTCGAGCACGTCGTCGATCACCTGTTGTTTGGTGAGTCCCATCAGGTCGTAACCGCCGGAGCCAGTCTGAGTAAAGACTTCCAGCCGGTAGTACACATCAATTTCCCGCGTCATCCGGCCGCCAAACATGGGAACGGGTGCCTCTACGATCGCAACCTGGTAGTGAAAGTCCCGGAACGTGTCCATGGACACTCGCAACACCGGCTCTTCTATGTTGTAGGCGTTCGTCATGGTGCTTTGTTCAACGTCATAGCCCTGATTCCTGAACTCTGCCGCCACATCATCCAGCGCGGGCCGCACCTTTCGGTCGAGATACTGACTTACCTGCTGCAAGGTGGGGAAGGAGCGCAGATGCTCAAGCCGTTGCCGCCAGGACCGTTCCGGTACATGCCCGCCAATGGGGGCCATGGACCGCCGGCGCAATACTTCACCCTCCCGTTCCGCCCGTTCCATTCGCAGCACCTTGTGAAACGATGCCATGACGAGGTAGGCAATAATGGTTACCGGCAGCGCGAAAATAAGCGTTGCGTACTCCATGGTGGTGACGCCGCCGGCAAGCAGCATCGCGATGGTCAGCACCGCCGTGAGCAGGGCCCAGAAGATACGCAACCACTTGGGCCCGTCGTGGGAAGGGTCGGGAATCGAGGCCGAGAAATTGGACATGACCATAGCGCCTGAGTTGGCACTGGTGAGGTAGAACAGCAGCCCCGACAGCGTTGCCAGGCCGATCAGGAACATTGCACCGGGGAACATGGCCAGCAGCGAATACCAGCCCTGCTCCGGGCTGCGGATCGCCAGCTCAGCGAATGTCGTGTTGCCCTGGAGCACATGGAATAACGCGGAGTTGCCGAATAGCGACACGATAACGAAATCACAGAGCACCGGTGCGGTAATTGCGGCAACCACAAACTCCCGCAAGGTCCGCCCCCGGGAAATCCGGGCCAGAAACACACCAACGAATGGTCCCCAGGCCAGCCAGAACGCCCAGAAAAACAGTGTCCATCCGCCCATCCAGTTTGCACCATCTGGCTCATAGACAAACGTCTGCAACATCCGCTCCGGAAGCGTGAACACAAACCGGCCGATATTCTCAACCAGCGCATTCAGCAGAAACGCCGTCTGGCCGGTCACAAGGATATAGAGCATCATCGCCAGGGCGCTCCAGAGATTCAGCTCTGAAATCCATCGAATGCCCCGGTCGACGCCGGATGTAGTGGCCCCAATGGTCAGCACCACAGCGCCAATCACCAGTCCAATCTGCAGCCCCAGCCCCTGGGGCAAGCCGAAAATCAGGGAGAAGCCCACATTGAGCAGGACAACGCCAATGCCCATGGAGGTGGCGACGCCAAACACCGTGCCCACCAGGGCAATGATACTGATGCCGTCACCCAGAGGACCGCGCACGCGTTTGCCAAGCAGCGGGTAAAGCGCCGCCCGGATCGACAGGGGCATACCCCATCGATAGGCAAAGTACCCCATCGCCATACCGAGCAGGGCATACATGGACCAGCCCGCGATTCCGTAATGGAACATGGTCCAGACAACCGCATCCTGCCGTGCTATCAGGGATTCGCCTTCCCCCGCCGGCGGGAACATGTACTGGACCACCGGTCCGGTGACAGAGTAAAAGAGCATGTCGATGCCGACGCCTGCGGCAAACAGCATCGCCACCCAGGTGCCCAGTTTGTATTGCGGTCGGGAATGGTCAGGGCCGAGTCGTACAGAGCCCTCTTTGGAGACGGCAACCCAGACCACAAAGCCAATCACCAGGGCCATAGTGACGACGTAGTACCACCCGAGACTCATCGCGATCCAGTCCACCGCCGCCTTCATGGATGTACGGGCATGTTCTGGCACGAAGATGGCCCAGATTGAAAAGGCCAGGATGATAATCGATGAGATAATAAGAACGCTGAAGTTAACCCGGGCTTTACGGTGCTCCAGCAACTCCTGGGGGCCACGGCTAAGGTCGCTGCGGGAAACTGGCGTGCTATCGCCGGACGAACGCTCCTGCCGGCGCCCGGTGCCGCCAAAGCGGCTACGTTCAAGTGGTGGAGGCTGCTGTGCGCCCGGTGTCTGGCCGCTGGATGGCGACGATGACGTGCTCTCGTCGTCTGGCTCTCGTGACATAGATCTACTCCCGGCCAGGAGCGCGGCTCTACCCGCTGCTCATGACATTAGCCCATAAGGTTAACGCCATTTGGAATGGCGTTTTAAGCATAGTATTTATGGGTGAGAGTACCAGCGGGGCTGGCCGGCCGTTGTGGTAAAGCCTTATCGGCTTAGGGGATCAGCTTCTCATACAGGACGTCGTGGTCCAGTACCTTGCCGTGTTGGTCCATGACCCGCATCGCATCGGCGGAAACCTCGTCGATAACCACAACCTCGCCGTCGACCAGACCGATCTCAATCTTCATGTCGATCAGGGTAAGACCTTTATTGCGCAGATCCGCTTCAACGATGCGGCATACCTGGCGGGTGAGCTCCCTGGCTTGCTCCAAATGAGCCGGAGACAGCAGTTCAAGGGCGATGATGGTGTCATCGTTGATGAGAGGATCACCACGCTCATCGTCCTTTAGGGTGAGTTCAACCAGGTAGTCCAGCTGCTTCCCTTCGTCCCGGATATAGTCCTTGTAGCGACGCAGAAAGCTGCCCCAGGGCCGGGTACGGCAGATAAACTCGATGCCCCCTGCCCCGTGGATGTTCTTGCCCAGAGGTTCGGCACGGCTAACTTCCATGGCGCTCCGATCCAGATCGACCTGAACAAGGTGGGTAGGAACACCGGCAGCGTGAAGGCATTTGAAAAAGTAGTCCGTCATGGCCAGGGATTTGGCGCCCTTGCCTTCGACCTGACCGATAACGGTGTTGGCACCCGGGTCAATAACACCGTCTTCACCCGTGACGTCATCCTTGAAGATGAGAAGGATGTTGCCATTCGCCAGGGCGTACAGGTCTTTGGTCTTGCCGGAGTAGATCTTTTCGCTGGTACTCATCGTTTTGCACTCTATCCTCAATCAAAAAAAATTTTGTATTTTTCAGCGCTTTGGAAATATACGTTCATAAAGCCATGCAGCAATCCGCGCAATTCATCAGAACCGATGGCGGAGATAAATCCAGGCAAGGCGCGTTATGGGGCGTCATTGTCTAACAAAGCGGACAG
>CAZHAY010000064.1:0-5222 GCA_964530545.1 uncultured Marinobacter sp. | reverse complement strand
CACCTGCCAGCGCGGCAGATCCGACGGCAGCGGCGGTGGCTTGTGCCAGATCCGGTTGGCAAGGCGGATAATGGCCAGAAGCATGATGGCAACACCCAATGGCCGGTGCAGATCGATCATCCATGGCCGGTGCGTGAGCGAGGTCACCATGCCCGCGCCGAGAAACAGCATGGCCAGGATCATCGGCGCCATCAGCCAGTGCAGCAACCGGGCCGTGGCATTGAAATGCCCGGGCCGAGCGGGAGCACTACCGATTGGATCGGCAACGGGGGCGCGAGACTTCTGCATTGCGGTACGGGTTCCTGTCGGAGGAAGCGCATCGTTTGTCACGGTGACTCCTCCTTACCGATGGCCTCGGTAGCCTGGCCGCGGCCGATTTCCCGCATACGTGCATTGAACGACTGCGAATATGTGCTGCTGCGTGCCGCCAGTACCGGATCGTTGGAGATGACGATGCCAGAGGGGACTATGGTCGGGTCAAAATTTATGTCGCGGCACAGCCCGGTCGCCTGGTCGTGCAAGGCAATGACCTCAAGCGTGCCGGCCACCACCCTGGTTCGCTCTTCCGGCCAGGGCTGCGATGGATCATCGATGGGATCACCGGGTTCCGCCAGTGACATCACCATGTCAAAACGCACCGGTCCCCGCTCCAGACTGGCCTGCAGGTTCTTGCTTAAAAAATCGTGGTCGGCATGCTCGCGCTGTTCGGCCGTCAGTCCGCGGAATGGCGTCTGGGGGCGCATCGTCCAGCGCATGTAGCGCACCGCGCCATCGGCGGCTACCAGGCCGAAGGAGTGGATGCTGTTGACCTGGGAGTTGGCGTAACTGTCGGCCCAGGCCGCCTCGGCGAGCCATCGGGAGAGCTTCTCCGACTCGGGCCAAGCGGCCCTGAAGGCGGCGACCCGCGTGGGGTCGGGCTTGCCGGTGGCTGGGTCGGGCCGGAAGGCGCGCAGCATCTGCCAGAACCCTTCCGGGCGCGACGTGGCGAAATACGGAATGCTGTTCATCGCCATGCGCCATTGCTGACCATCGTCGGTTTTGGCTAACAGCGCGATGCTGGTGGTACGGGTGGCCGAGTCCGGCGCATGGGGGTCACCGTGGCCAATGGAGAAGCGGCCAATCACCGCCGTTTGCGACTGACTGAACAGCCGCGCAGTAGACAAGTCTGCCGCTGCGCCGCTGGCGCGGAAGGTGCCGCTGAAGCACTGGCCCTTGGCGTGCGCTCGCCGAAAGCCGGGTTGCAGCGGCGCGGAATTATTGGCGACCATCTGACTAATAATGTCCTGCGCGGTCAGACGACTGCCGAGCCATCCCGAGGCCCAGGCGAAGGCCAGCGCCAGCATGCCCACGGTCATTGCGATCAGTACCAGCGGCCGCCAGTGGGCTTTCAGTTCCTCAAAACTGAACTGTGACATGTGGACGCACTCCCTTCTTGGCAGACACAAACACAAAAAAGCCCGCAATCAAGCGGGCTTCAGAGCATTCTAGACCATCAGGTACCAGGCTGTGCCTGGCGCAGGTTTATTCCCACTCAATCGTAGCCGGCGGCTTACTCGAAATATCGTAAGTCACCCGGGATACCCCGGAGATCTCATTGATAATCCGGTTGGAGACCGTCTCCAGCAGCTCATACGGCAGGCGGGCCCAGCGGGCGGTCATGAAGTCGACGGTTTCGACCGCCCGGATGGCGATTACGTATTCGTAGCGACGGGCATCACCCACGACGCCGACGGACTTCACCGGCAGGAACACGGCAAATGCCTGGCTGGTTTTCTGATAAAGGTCGGCGCGGTGCAGTTCTTCCAGGAAGATGGCGTCGGCACGGCGGAGGATTTCCGCGTATTCCTTCTTCACTTCACCCAGGATGCGCACGCCCAGGCCTGGCCCCGGGAACGGGTGGCGGTAGACCATGTCATAGGGCAGCCCCAGCTCCAGGCCGATGCGCCGTACTTCATCCTTGAACAGCTCCCGCAGAGGTTCGACCAGTTTCAGCTTCATGGTCTCTGGCAAGCCGCCCACGTTGTGATGTGATTTGATCACATGGGCCTTGCCGGTTTTGGCTGCGGCAGATTCGATCACGTCCGGGTAGATGGTGCCCTGGGCGAGCCAGTTCACATCGGTAATTGCAGCGGCATGCGTATCGAAGACTTCAATAAAGGTATTGCCGATAATCTTCCGTTTCTGTTCGGGGTCCTGAACCCCTTTCAGCCGCCCGAGGAACAGATCTTCCGCATCGGCCCGGATCACTTTCACCCCCATATTGCGGGCGAACATGTCCATGACCTGATCGCCCTCGTTCAGGCGCAGCAGGCCGTTGTCTACGAACACGCAAGTCAACTGATCACCGATGGCCCGGTGCAACAGCGCAGCGGTGACGGAGGAATCGACGCCACCGGACAGGCCCAGCAGCACTTTTTCGCTGCCCACCTGCTCACGAATCTGGCGAACCGCGTCATCGACAATTCGGGCCGGCGTCCAGAGCGCTTCACAGTGACAGATCTGCTTCACGAAATTCTCAAGAATCCGCTGGCCCTGCAAGGTATGGGTCACTTCCGGATGAAACTGTACACCGTAAAGTCCGCGACGGGTGTCCTGCATGGCCGCAACTGGCGCGCTTTCGGTGGACGCCAGCAGCTCGAACCCTTCCGGCAGGGCAACCACCTTGTCACCGTGGCTCATCCACACATCCAGCAGCGACTCACCCTGGGTGGTCAGGTGATCCTTAATGTCCCGCAGTAGCGGACCTTCGGCTCTCACCTTGACCTGGGCGTAGCCAAACTCCCGTTTCTCGGAGTTTGCTACCCGACCGCCAAGCTGCTCCGCCATGGTCTGCATGCCGTAGCAAATGCCCAGAACCGGAATGCCGCGGTCAAACAGACCGTCCGGCGCCCGTGGACCGCCCAGCTGGGTCACGGATTCAGGACCACCGGCGAGGATGATACCCCGGGGACGGAACGCCTCGATCTCGTCTGCTGTAAGATCAAAGGGCTTGATCTCACAGTAAACCCCGAGTTCCCGAACCCGGCGGGCGATCAGCTGCGTGTACTGGGAACCGAAATCGAGAATCAGGATGCGATGGTCATGAATGTTCTGGGACATGGATTCCTCAATAAAAATAAGAAACGGCCCGAGGTTGTCGGGCCGTTTAACTGGCAGGATCAGCCGATGCGATAGTTCGGGGCTTCCTTGGTGATGGTCACATCATGAACATGACTCTCACGCATACCTGCGTTGGTAATTCGGACAAATTGCGGCAAGGTTCGCATCACTTCCACATCCGAGCTGCCGGTATAGCCCATGGAGGCGCGAAGCCCTCCCATCAGCTGGTGGACAATATTCCGCATCGGGCCCTTGCAGGCAACCCGGCCTTCAATACCTTCCGGCACCAGCTTCTCAACGCCTTCACTGGCATCCTGAAAATAACGGTCGCTGGACCCCTGCCCCATGGCTCCCAACGAGCCCATGCCACGATACGCCTTATAGCTGCGGCCCTGGAAAAGCTCCACCTCACCGGGGGATTCATCCGTGCCGGCCAGCAGACTGCCCACCATAACACTGTGAGCACCAGCCGCGATGGCCTTGGCGATATCGCCGGAGAAGCGGATACCACCGTCCGCAATCAGCGGTATTCCCCGGTCCTTAAGCGCCGCAGCCACATCGGAAATCGCCGTAATCTGCGGCACACCCACACCTGCGACAATCCGCGTAGTACAGATTGAACCCGGCCCGATGCCCACCTTGACCGCATCAGCGCCCGCGTCAGCAAGGGCAATCGCAGCCTCCGCCGTGGCGATATTGCCGCCGATAACTTCCACCTGCGGGAAGCGTTCCTTGATCCACTTCACCCGGTTGATAACACCCGCGGAGTGCCCGTGGGCGGTGTCCACCACAATAACATCAACGTTAGCCTCGACCAGCGCCTCAATACGCTCTTCGGTATCGCCGCCGGTGCCTACCGCTGCACCTACACGCAGGCGACCCTGGTCGTCCTTGCAGGCCAGCGGGTAAGCCTTGGCTTTCTGAATATCTTTAACCGTTACCAGGCCACGCAGCTCGAAGTTTTCATTAACCACCAACACCTTCTCAATCCGGTGTCGGTGCAGCAATTCCTTGACCTCACTCAGGGCTGCGCCCTCACGGACCGTGACCAACTTGTCTTTGGGGGTCATGATATCGGCGACCCTGGTTTCCATTCGGCTCTCAAAGCGAATATCGCGACCAGTCACAATGCCGACCAGGTCCTTGCCGTCAACCACCGGCAGACCGGATATGTTGTTCGCCATAGTGATGTCGACCAACTCACGTACAGTCGTCGATGGCGAGACGGTGATGGGGTCCTTGACGACACCGCTCTCAAACTTTTTGACCTTGCGAACCACCAGAGCCTGCTGCTCGACACTCATGCTCTTGTGTACAATACCGATGCCGCCTTCCTGAGCCATACAGATGGCCAGTTCGGATTCGGTTACGGTGTCCATGGCGGCGGAAACCAGAGGAATGTTGAGAGTGATACCCTTGGTTAACCGGGTATGCAGATCGACGTGCCTTGGCAGCACTTCGGAATATCCCGGAACCAGGAGAATATCGTCAAACGTGAGGGCTTCTTCGGCTATACGCAACATTGGGACCCGCCTTTGAGGAGAACATGTATAGGCCCGGCACCGCTATCTGCAGGGTGCTGTTTCAGCCCATAACGGAACCGGTCACCTTAATCGGACCATTATAAATGCCGCAAGGCCGTCAGTAAACCACAACAAATGAGCTGAAGCGGCGCATCTTGCTGAAATTACGTTGGTTTTACAGCCAGTTATTAGCGGAAATCCCGTATGTAGAGCGGATCAGTTCTGGTAACATATTGATTTTTTACCGGAGGCAAAGATGTACCCCGACAACCTGCCCCCCGTTCGTCCCCGGGCATTGACGGTCTCTGAGCTGAACCGCCAGGCCCGGCATCTGCTGGAAAGCAGCTTTATGCAGGCGTGGGTCGAAGGCGAACTGACCGGGTTATCCCGCCCTTCCTCCGGGCACTGGTATTTTTCCCTCAAGGATCAGCGCGCCCAGGTGCGCTGCGCCATGTTCCGCGGGTTCAACCAGCGCCTCAGGCAATTGCCGAAAGAAGGCGACCTGGTACGCGTGCGGGGCAAGATCAGCCTTTACGAAGCCCGGGGCGACTATCAGCTGATTGTAGAGCATCTGGAACCGGCGGGACTGGGCGCCCTGCA
>CAZHAY010000063.1:3119-16078 GCA_964530545.1 uncultured Marinobacter sp. | reverse complement strand
CGACCATTTCTTTCTTGGCGCGACGGGCCTTGGCTTCGCCGATGGAAACGCGGCGGTTGATTTCCTTGATGTCGGAAATGTCCAGGTCAACTTCGCTCTGGATATTGGCGATACGCTTCTGCAGACGCACGATTTCGTCGAGACGTTCGCCGATGGCCGCTGCGTAGGGCTTCTTGGAGCGGGCGATTTTGGGTGCCCAGTCCAGGTTTGCCTCATTGCCCGGGAAGGACTTGATGAACTCCTTCCGGTCCATACGAGATTCGCGGATACAGATCTTCATCAAGGCGCGTTCGTTTTCACGAACGGCGTCGTTGGTTGAGCGCACCAGGTTAACCAGCTCATCAAACGCCTTGTTGGCGAGTTTGAACGGCGCAAAAACCTGCCCCATTTCGTTAAGGGCTTCCTGGGTCTTCTTGTGGGCGCGACCGTGCTTCTCGAGGTGCTCGTTGGCAACTGCCAGCTTTTCACCCAGCAGTTCAAAGCGCAGGCGGGTCTCTTCGGGATCCGGGCCGTTCTCTTTCTCTTCCTCGGTGTCTTCGTCGTCTTCCGATTCAGTCTCGGCAGCCTCAGCGGGGGTCTCTTCGGGCATAAACGGTTCGGCGTCGTCCGGGTCGAGGAAGCCGGAGACGACGTCGGTGAGGCGACCTTCGTTCTCAATGATGCGCTCGTACGCCTGAATAACCGTGGCAACCGTGCCGGGGAAGTGAGCAACCGCAGCCATCACATCGCGGATGCCTTCCTCGATGCGCTTGGCAATGACGATTTCGCCTTCCCGGGTCAGCAGCTCGACCGTACCCATCTCACGCATGTACATGCGTACCGGGTCGGTGGTACGGCCAGCGTCGGATTCCACCGCAGCCAGGGCAGCAGCAGCTTCCGCGGCGGCGGCTTCATCGGCGGTGGAGTCACCTTCGGTCATGAGCAGGGTGTCAGCGTCGGGTGTTTCCTCGCTGACCTGAATGCCCATGTCGTTAATCATGCGGATAATATCTTCTACCTGATCCGGATCCGCGATATCCTCAGGCAAGTGGTCGTTGACTTCGGCGTAAGTCAGGTATCCTTGCTCCTTTCCTTTGGCAATGAGGTCTTTCAAACGGGATTTCTGAGAATTACCTGACATAGACACCCTGTGAGTTTGATGTTAAAAAGGAAAAAAGTTAAACAGCCATTATAGCGCTGGCGCCAGATGACTGCCACTGAATGGTTAGATGGTGATCAACTGCTATGGTTTCAAGTAGCCGGTAAAATAATCCGTCGCTTCCGAACATTTTCGTGCCCGCTTCCTGATTTTCCTCACCTTTTCGATCAATTTATCCGTGTTTTCCCTGATGGGAGCTCAGCGATGCCTTGAGCCGTTGGCGTTCTTCTTCGCTGAGATCTGCGAAGTTGAGCGTACGTGCCTTTTCGGCCAGCGCCCGTAGACGCTGTTTCTGCCGGGCTTCGTGGTTGGGCGCCAGCAGCGCCTGCGCGCTTTGCAGGGCTTCCTGTCGTGTTGGCAGATGTTCGATACCGTCGAACATGCCGTAAAACCGGGCCTGGTCCGCCGGCGATCTGGCCAGCGCCTGATACACCTGGGTCCGGGTGCGCAGGCCCTGCTGCTGTAACCATTCAGCGAAACGTGCCGCCACATCCAGTTGCCGGTCCTGGCGACATACTTCCTTGAGTTCGGCAGCCATCTCTGGTGCCTCGAGCATTGCCAGGCAGAGCATATGGTTGTTGCTGAGCCTGACCGGGATCCGCTCGGGGGGTGTGGATGGCACCCCGGCCGGGCTCCATTTACTACCCCGCCGATTGTTACCGGACCACTGACGCGGGGGCCGGCACAGGCGCAGCATTTCCTGCCACATCGCACTTTGCAGGCCGCCCCGGGGCATTTTGGCCAGCAGCGGTTCTACCCGTGCACGTAACTCGCCCAGATTCTCCGCCAGACTCAGGTCCAGCCCTTCCTGCATCCGGTCAAACAGATAGCGGGAGAGGGGGCGGGCGCCCTGAATACGCTGCTCAAAGGCCTTGCCGCCTTCCTGGCGAACCAGGGTGTCCGGGTCTTCCCCTTCCGGCAGCATCAGAAACTGCAGGTGAGTGCCGTCCTGGAGCAACTCCAGCACATTCTCCATGGCCCGGTCCGCCGCCCGGTAACCGGCGGCGTCGCCGTCAAAGCAGAACACCAGGTGCCGGGTCTGCTTTAGCAGCGTGGCCAGGCTTTCCTGGTTGGTTGCCGTGCCCATGGCTGCGACGGCGTAATGGATGCCGGCCTGGGCCAGCGCGATAACATCCATATAGCCTTCAACAACCAGCAGTTTGTCGATCCGCTTCAGCGCCTGGCGGGCTTCAAACAGGCCGTAGAGTTCGCGGCTTTTATGGAACGCATCCGACTCGGGCGAGTTGAGGTACTTGGCCTTATCATCCCCCAGCGTGCGACCACCGAACGCCACGGTGCGCCCGCGGCTGTTGCGGATGGGAAACATCACGCGGTTACGGAAAAAATCCCACTGACGCCCGTCGCTGTCGCCCAGAGTTCCGGTTTCGATCAGGGTTTTACGCAGCTCGTCATCCGTCGCCGCCTGCGATAGTGTGTTGCCCATTCCCGGTGCGAATCCGAGCTGGTACAGATCGATGATTTCACGGCTCAGGCCCCTCGCCGCCAGGTAATTACGAGCCAGCTCGCCCTCGGGGCCAGCCAGACGCTGGCGATAGAATTCTGTCGCGAAACCCAGCGCATCGGTCAGGGTCTTGTTCTGGCGTATCTGCTGGCTGACAACCTTGTCGTAGGGCACTTCCAGCCCGGCCCGGCGCGCCAGTTCTTCCACCGCCGGGGTAAACTCCAGCCCTTCGAATTCCCGCACGAAGCTGATGGCATCGCCACTGGCGCCACAGCCAAAGCAGTGGTAAAACCCTTTGTCTGGCCGTACGTTGAAGGACGGTGTTTTTTCGTCGTGAAAGGGGCAGCGTGCCGTGTAACCGGCGCCGGCTCGCTTGAGCGCAATGCGGGAGCCGATCAGCTCAGCAAGGTCCGTCCTGTCCAGCAGATCTTCAATAAAACGCTGGGGGATCAGTCCGCTCATGCCTACTCCCGGTGACGCGCCTGGCCGGATCTTCCGGGCCTATTGCCGGAAAGCTTATCCTGGAGCCATAGCGAAAAATGCCGCCGGAGCAGTGCCCCGACGGCATTGATACTACGCTGGCCTGTCAGCATATCTGTGACAGGTATCTCGCGCCTTGAACCGGCTCAGAGTTCTGTGGAGCAGATCTCTGAACCTTAATCAGTACAGACGCTCGAACTTGCGCTGTTCCCGCTGAAGCTTCTTGAGATGACGCTTGACAGCAGCGGCAGCCTTACGCTTGCGAACAGATGTGGGCTTTTCGTAGTGCTCACGACGACGTACCTCAGACAGTACACCTGCTTTTTCGCAAGAGCGCTTGAAACGACGCAGCGCTACATCAAACGGTTCATTCTCTTTCACTTTAACAGCTGGCATTAACAATCACCTACCTTGAATTCGATTTGGGATATTGGACAAATTTCGGCCAGTCCTGGTTAAGGGCGGCAATGATAGCGCCCGAACCCGGTCATCGTCAATTGTCTGGTGAAACTATCGCCAGTGTTTCTGATAGAATGCCGGCGAAATTAAACCGACCAGACCCGAGGCGCCCACCCATGCTGATTCTGGGTATTGAAACCTCCTGCGACGAGACCGGTGTCGCCCTCTATCACAGCGAGCGGGGCCTGATGGCAGAGGCCCTGTTCAGCCAGATCGATATGCATGCTGACTATGGCGGCGTGGTTCCTGAGCTGGCGTCCCGCGACCATGTCCGCAAACTCCTGCCGCTCTGTGATCAGGTGTTAAACCAGGCCGGTTACCAGCGTGACGATCTTTCGGGAATTGCGTACACGGCAGGCCCCGGACTGGTGGGTGCATTGATGGTCGGCGGCTCGGTTGCCCATGCCATGGGGCTGGCACTGGATATACCGGTGCTGGGCGTTCATCACATGGAAGGTCATCTGCTGGCGCCCATGCTGGAAGATAACCCGCCGGCCTTTCCCTTTGTTGCGCTGCTGGTGTCCGGTGGCCACACCCAGTTGGTGAAGGTATCGGGCATCGGGGAGTATGAAATGCTTGGCGAATCGGTCGACGATGCCGCCGGCGAGGCGTTTGATAAGGCCGCCAAGATGCTGGGGCTGGATTACCCCGGCGGTCCCCGGGTAGCCGCTCTGGCGGAGCAGGGACGGGAAGGGGTGTACCGGTTTCCCCGGCCGATGACCGACCGGCCCGGGCTGGAGTTCAGTTTCAGTGGTCTGAAAACCTATACCCTTAATACGGTCACCGCAGAACAGGAAGCCGGTAACTGGACCGATCAGACCCGGGCCGACATCGCCCTGGCCTTTGAAACCGCCGTGGTCGAAACCCTGGTCATAAAATGCCGGCGCGCACTTCAGGCTGCGGGGTGCGAACGTTTGGTGATGGCCGGTGGGGTCAGTGCCAACCGGCGTCTCCGGCGAGCTCTGGAAGCCATGGCGGCAAAACAGGGGGCGTCTGTTTTTTATGCCCGGCCGGAATTCTGCACCGATAACGGCGCCATGATTGCCTATGCGGGATGTCAGCGCCTGCTGGCGGGACAGCGGGATGGTGACCGTATTGTGGCGCGGCCGCGCTGGCCCATGGACACATTACCGGGCCTGAAGGAAGTCTGTGTGGATGGGCTTGCAGGCTAGAAATTTAGAACCGGCGTTCGCGGCCCTGAGCCAGTCGAATCAGGTTGTTCCGGTGGCGGATGACAATCACAATCGCCAGCAGCCCGAACAGGGGCAGGGTTTCCGGCTCGACCAGGGCGCTGATGACCGGCCCTGAGCCGATGGCGATAACGGACGCCAGCGCGGAGATGCGCCAGCGCCAGACAATCGCCAGCCAGATCAGCGCCAACAGCGTAGTGGTCAGGGGCGCCAGTACCAGGCCGCAGCCCAGGGTAGTGGCAACGCCTTTGCCGCCCTGAAACCGGTACCATGCCGGGACCATGTGCCCGGTCAGCGCGCACAGGGCAACCATGGCCTGGGCGAATACCGAAAACCCGAAATAGCCGGCCAGCGCTACGGGAATCGCGCCCTTGAGGGCGTCCAGCAGTAGCGTAAGCCCGGCGGGGACAGCCCCGCCACTGCGGTAGACATTGGTGGCACCCGGATTGCGGGAGCCCAGCGAGCGTGGGTCCGTGAGCCCGAAAGCCTGACTCACCGGAATGGCGAAAAGAACAGAGCCAGCCAGGTAGGCAAGGGCGCAAAGGGCAATGAGCAGAAAGGGCTGGCTGGTAACATCCATGGTCGGGTGGGTCCTGCTGGCGATATGCTGTCGAGCCTTCGACCTTATCCCGTTGTTATCGGCGGTTCAATCAGCAATCTGGCGTAGGTGGAGTCGCATTGTGAGTGATAGTGTTCTGATCGAAGCCCTGGTTGTAGAGACGGTTATCGGCGTCTATGACTGGGAGCGGGAAATTCTTCAGCAACTCCATGTTGATCTTGAGATGGCCTGGGACAACCAACCGGCTGCCGCCTCGGATAACGTCGCGGATGCGCTGGATTACGCGGCCGTCAGCGATCACGTTCGCGACTTCTTCCGCACCTGTCAGTCGGCGCTGCTGGAAACGGCAGCCGAGAAGCTGGCCGCGTCGATCATGGACACCTATTCTGTTCCTGGCATCAGGCTGACCCTATGGAAACCCGGGGCTGTGCCCGAGGCCCGTCAGGTGGGTGTCAGAATCCAGCGGGGGCAGTGGTAATGGCGGAGCCTGTCCGGGCCTTTATCGGTGTCGGCAGTAATGTCGACCGGCACCGGCACATTCGTGCAGGCCTGGACGCCCTGGCGGCCGAGTTTGGCGAACTGGAGGTCTCTCCGGTTTACGAAAGTGAGGCCGTGGGGTTTGACGGATCGCCGTTCTTCAATCTGGTGGTCGGTGTCTATACCGATAAGTCGGTGGCGGAACTGAGCCGCTGTCTGAAGGCCATTGAGCTGGCCAATGGCCGCCATCCGCAAGCGCGGCGCTTCAGCCCGCGAACCCTGGATCTGGATATTCTCACCTACGGCCATCTGGATCATGGCACGGACGGGGTGGAGATTCCCCGGCCCGAGATCCTCTATAACGCGTTTGTGCTTCGCCCCCTGGCGGAGCTGGCAGGTGACGACCATCATCCGGTAAATGGTCGTACCTACCGCGAGCTCTGGGCCGCCTATGACCGGGATCAGAAGCTCTGGCCCGCCGATTTCCAGTGGCCCGGCCCGCGATCGGAAGTCTGAACGCTATTCGCCCCTGAACCGCTTCATCAATCCTGCGGTGGAGCTGTCCACGTCCTCGTCCTGAATACCGTCCGTCAATTGCTGCAGAATGGGCTTGCCCAACTCCTTGCCCAGCTCCACACCCCACTGATCGAACGAATTCAGGTTCCAGATGACGCCCTGCACAAAGGTCCGGTGCTCATACAGGGCAACCAGGGCGCCCAGCACTTCCGGCGTTGCCTTTTCAAAAGTCAGGGTGTTGGATGGCTTGTTGCCGGGGATCACCTTATGGGGCGCAAGCCGGTCTGTTTCTTCCGGTGACAGCCCCTGGGCGGTCAGCTCGGCGCGGGCTTCGTCTTCCGTCTTGCCCTGCATCAGGGCCTGGCTTTGGGCCAGGCAGTTGGCGAACAGCGCGGCGTGGTGGCTGGCTACCGGGTTATGGCTCTGCAGCGGGACAATAAAGTCCGCCGGTGACAACACCGTACCCTGGTGCAGCAGCTGGTGATACGCATGCTGGCCGTTAGCGCCGACACCGCCCCAGATGACGGGGCCGGTGGCATAGTCTACCGGGTTGCCGTCCCGGTCGACCCGTTTGCCGTTACTCTCCATATCCAGTTGCTGAAGGTGTGCCGGCAGTTCCTTCAGGTATTCGTCGTAGGTGAGAATGGCATGGGTGTCAGCGTTCCAGAAATTCACATACCAGATGCCCAGCAAGGCCATCACGACGGGCATGTTGTCCTGCAGGGGGGCGTCGCGGAAATGCTCGTCCATGGCCCGGGCGCCGGCCAGAAGGCGGCGGAAGTTATCCATGCCCAGGGTCAGGGCGATGGGCAAACCGATGGCCGACCAGAGTGAGTAGCGCCCGCCTACCCAATCCCACATGGGGAACACGGCGTCTTCCGCGATGCCGAAGTCATGGGCTGCGGCAGCGTTGGCGGTTACCGCAACAAAGTGGCAGGCAAGATCGGTTTCGGTAACGCCGGCATCCAGCAGCCACTGCCGGGCCAGCTTGCTGTTCTCGAGGGTCTCCTGAGTGCCAAAGGACTTGGACTGAATCAGGAACAGGGTCGTCTCCGGTTTCACGGATTTCAGCACTTCGCTGATGTCCGTGCCATCAATATTGGCGACGTAATGGCAGCGCACCCCATCACGGGTATAGGGGCGAAGCGCTTCCGTCATCATGCGCGGGCCGAGGTAGGAGCCGCCGATGCCGATAGAGACCACATCGGTCAGCGAGTCGCCCTGATAGCCGGTGCGAGCACCACTATGCACCTGTTCCACAAAGGCTTCCATGCGTTTCAGGGTAGCCTGGACTTCCGGCACGATGTTGATGCCATCCACCCGGATGTCCCGTTCCGGGCCAGCTCGAAGGGCGGTATGCAGGGCTGGGCGGTGCTCGGTATTGTTGATCGGCTGCCCGCTGAACATGGCCTCCCGCGCGGCGGTCAGGTGCCGGGCTTCAGCCAGTGCCGTCAGCAGGCCCAGAGTACAGCGGTCGATGCGATTTTTGGAGTAATCCAGCTGCAGCCCGGCAGCCATCAGGGAGAAGCGATGGAAGCGTTCCGGGTCGTCCCGGAACAGCGTTCGCATATGTACACCAGCCAGTTGCGACTGGTGTTTACTCAGAGCCTGCCATTCCGGAGTCCGAATCAGAGGGGAACTTACCTGTACCATCTCGCATCCTTTCTTGTTCGGGGGGTTAACGTTCGATCGATAGGTTATCAATCAAGCGGGTGGTTCCCAGGAATGCAGCCGCCAGTATGGTGATCTGACGGTCTCCGGGTGAAGCGGGTTTCAGGGTAAGGCTGTTTACGATATTGAAGTAGTCCGGGCGAAAGCCTTCGGAGGTGAGAATCTCCCGGGCAGCGGCTTCCAGCCCGGTAAAATCATCGCTGCCGTCTGCCAGCACGTTGCCGGTTTTGGACAGTACGCGATACAGCGCAGGCGCGGTCTGTCGCTCGGTGTCTGTCAGGTAGCCGTTACGGGAGCTCATGGCCAGACCGTCTTCTTCGCGAACCGTGGGCAGGCCAATCACGTCCACCGGGAGGAACAGGTCGCGAACCATTTTGCGAATCACTGCCAGTTGCTGGAAGTCCTTCTCGCCGAACACGGCGATGTCTGGTTGCACCATGTTGAACAGCATTGATACCACCGTCGCCACGCCTTCGAAATGACCTGGCCGGCTGGCGCCGCAGTGACCGTCGCTGACTTCCGGCACCACAATCCGGGTCTGGTGGGCCAGGCCGTCGGGATAGACCTCGCTTGCCGGGGGGGCAAACAGCAGGGTATTGCCTTCCGCTCCCAGCTTGCGCTGGTCGTCGGTTAGCGTGCGGGGGTAGGCATCCAGGTCTTCCCCGACTCCGAACTGCATGGGGTTGACGAAGATGCTGGTGACCACCACATCAGCGGCTTCAAGTGCCCGCCGTACCAGGGCCAGATGGCCGTCGTGGAGGTTGCCCATGGTCGGCACCAGGCCAACCCGTTTGTCCTGGTCACGGTAGCTGCGAACAATGGCCCGCAGCTCTTTCAGAGTATGTACGGTACGCATTACTTGAACGTATGCTCCTCAGCGGGGAAGGTGCGATTGCGAACGGCCTCAACATAGGCCTGCACTGCACCGGGAATACTGCCGCTTTCGGCAAGGAAGTTCTTGACGAATTTCGCCTTGCGTCCTTCCGGAATGCCCAGCATGTCGTGGACCACCAGTACCTGGCCGTCGGTGTCCTTGCCGGCACCGATACCTATCACCGGCGCTTCGACCGCCTTGGTGATCCGCGCTGCCAGTGAGGCCGGCACGCATTCCAGCAGAATAACGTCGGCGCCGGCAGCCACCAGATTACTGGCGTGTTCGACCATCAGGTCAGCCTGCTTCTCGTCCCGGCCCTGTACCTTGTAGCCGCCAAACTTGTTGACGAATTGGGGGGTCAGCCCCAGATGGGCACAGACGGGTACGCCGCGTTCGCTAAGGGCGCTGATGGTGTCCCGCATCCAGTCGGTGCCTTCCAGTTTGACCATATGGGCACCCGCGCGCATGAGCTCGGCGGCGTTGTTCAGCGCGTCGGGAAGCGTACCGTAGGTCATGAACGGCATATCAGCCATGATCAGCGAGCCCCGGTTTCCTGCCGCAACGCAACTGACGTGGTAACAGATGTCATCCAGGGTTACCGGCAATGTGCTGTCGTTACCCTGCAACACCATGCCAAGAGAGTCACCGATAAGCAGGACATCCACACCGGCCTCGCTGAGCACCTGGGCAAATGCGGCGTCATAGGCCGTCAGAGCGGCGAAAGCCTCGCCTCGTTCCTTATAGTCCCGAAGGGTGTTGATGGTTGTGGCCATAACAGTGATGCCTTTGCTGTGAGAGTCAAACCGGAGCAGCGACACCATGGTAGTTCACTGATCCGACCCGCAGGATCAGTCAAGGTTAATGCCGGGGGGGCGGTGTGGCAAGACCGGTTGTGTCGGAAGGTTCAAGTCGTTTCAGACCGTTATGATTGCACTTTGCAAGCAGGTCCCGGCAGGCTCGCTGATCCGGCAGCCGGATCTCTGCATCAATGTCCAGCATGGGGCGGAGTACGAAATCCCGTTCCGCCAGCCCCGGGTGGGGAACCGTCAGGCGTTCGGTAGCAATGATTTGCTCACCGTACAGCAGCAGATCAAGATCCAGGGTGCGTTCGCCCCAGCGGCGCAGGCGAACTCGGCCGTGGGTGTGCTCCAGCCGTTGCAGATGGTCGAGCAGAAGGTGGGGTTCGAGCGCCGTTTCCAGCAGCACGACGCCATTGATGAAGTCAGGCTGGTCTTGCGGCCCCATGGGGCGACTGCGATAAAAAGAGGACTGGCGAAGCAGGGTGGTCTCCGGCAGCGTTGCCAGGCTGGTAACAGCCCGGGCAAGTTGTTCGAGCGGGTTGTCCAGATTGCTGCCCAGACCGATCCAGGCGTGTACCCGCTCACTCATGGACTGTTGTGCCTGCTGACCGCCGGTCCTGCTGGCTTGCGACGTCGTCGGCGTTTGCCCGGGCCTTGCTGGCCAAGTTGGGTCAGCATCTGCTCCCGGCCGCGGTCGTCTGCCTCCTGGAACTCTGTCCACCACTGGCCCAGTCCGGGTTCGATCTCGCCAGCCGTCTCCCGAACCAACAGAAAGTCATAGGCGGCACGGAAGCGCGGATGCTCCATGATGCCATAGGCGCGCTTGCCCTGGCGGCGGGGCAGGCGCATCTGCATTTCCCAGATTTCTTTCATGGGCCCGGAAAAACGTTTGGGAATGGACGTGGCCTGCACCTGGCGACCGATAACCTTGCCAATAGACTGATGCAGAGCCTGCTGCACCGGCTCGCCGTTATCCTGGCGCCGATGCCATTCCGCCTGCAGCGCCGGCCAGAGCAGGGCTGCGTACATGAAATAGGGAGTCACCGATTTGCCCTGGTGAATGCGGGCGTCAGTGTTCTGCAGGGCTTTTACGATAAGGTCGTCGGGTTGGCCGTCGGCGATGGCCTTCATCGTGGCCGGAAACAGGGGCTCTAACAGGCCGTACTGTTTCGCCAGATGCCAGGTCGCTTCACCATAGCCGGCAGAAAACAGCTTCAGCACTTCTTCAAACAGCCGTGCTGGCGGGATGTGAGTCAGCAGCGGAGCCAGTTTCCGGATCGGTGCCTCGGTGGCGGGTTCAATGGTGAACCCGAGCTTGGCCGCAAAGCGGACTGCCCGCAGCATCCGTACCGGGTCTTCCCGGTAGCGGGTTTCCGGGTCGCCGATCAGGCGCAACTGGCGTTGCTGCAAATCGTTCACGCCGCCGGCGTAATCAATAACGGTGAAGTCGCGAATGCAGTAGTACAGCGCGTTAACGGTAAAGTCCCGGCGCAGGGCGTCTTCTTCCTGATTGCCATAGACGTTGTCCCGCAGCAGCAGGCCGTGCTCACTGGTGCGGCGGTCGTCTTCGTCGTCGCTGTCGTCGCCATTGCTGGCGTTGCCCCGGAAGGTGGTGACTTCGATCACTTCCCGCCCGAAAAGAACATGCACGATACGAAACCGCCGGCCGATCAGGCGCGAGTTGCGGAACAGCTCGTGAACTTCTTCTGGCGTTGCGTCCGTCGCGATATCAAAATCCTTGGGCCGCTGCCCGAGCAGGATATCCCGTACGCCACCGCCCACCAGGTAGGCTTCGTAGCCGGCATTATTCAGTCGGTTGAGTACTTTTTTCGCGGGCTCGCTGATAACCGACCGGGACACATTGTGCTGGTCGCGGGGAATCTCACGGCGCTGGTAAACCGGCGCTTGGGGTGGCCTGGAAGGGAACAGGGCGCGTACTCTCTTCTGTATGTTTTTCAGCATTGAAATCCATGAACTGCCTGGGCCGCAGCCCGGGTCCAGGGCCGACCATGATTGAACGATACCAGCGCTGGCGCCAGGGAACCTGACACCCGATGCGGGCAGGATGGAGAGTTTAACGGTTTGTGCAGGATTTGCCCATGCCGGGTGCTCGTCAGGAAAACCCGGATGCCAGAAATCAAAAGGCGGGAACGCTGTTGCGAACCCGCCCGGGAAGAGTAGACGATCTGCATTATTTTTGTTTTTACGCTTTTTATTGTTGGCGGGCCAGTTGCCCGCTCGTGCCTCACCATGAGGCAGCTATCTGCAAACGGAAGGCTTTGAATACAGAGAGCGGTAGCGACTACACGAAGGCACATTGCAGCGGTAGCGGACGTCTGGATGACGCTTCTTATCTACAACTGCGGCTCTCGCAAGCCAAGACACCACTAAAAAACTCAGCACCCAAAACACTCAGTTCGCTCACGCCCTGTTTTTGTTTTTGTTACCGGGCGCTTTTGCTGCAGCTTTTTATTGTTGTTGTTGGCGCTGCGTTGTCACATTGTTTTTGTTGTTGTGCGCTTAGAGTGTTGCAGTGCTCGTGCCAGTTTTTCAAATCCATTTATTATCAATGAGTTACTATCTCTTAATCCTTTTCGGTAATAAAAACCTGGCGGTTAGTGTTACGCATATCTCGGTTTTCCGGTATGTCGTGTTTCGCCCGGTAACACCCCGGTAACACCTCTGAGTGTTACCGGGGGAATGCCTGGCTTTGAGAAAGATGGTTGCTCGGAGGGGAGGCTGAACGGGCGGGATAAGTCTCTGAAATCAGCTCTTCTTGCGGGGAATACCCAGGCGCTGGCGTCGTTCCCACAGGGACTTGCGACTGATGCCGAGCTTCTGGGCCAGCTCGGTCTCGCTCATGCGGTCCTGGTTCTCGAGGACAAAATGCTGGAAATAATCTTCCAGGGAGAGGTCGCTGCCCGCATCCGATTCCCGGGAAGGTGCCAGCGCCTGCTCATGATCGCCTTCAACCAGGCTGCTGGGAATGTGATAGTCATCACCGGCTTCTGAATCCAGGTCCAGCTGCGCGGGCGTGATGATATCCCCGTCCGCGAGAATGGAGGCTCGCTCAATGGCGTTTTCCAGTTCCCTCACATTACCAGGCCAGCGATAGCGCTCCAGTGTTCTCATGGCTTCCGGGCTGAGGCTCAGGGCCGGTTTGTTCATGTGCTCGGCCCGTCGCGCCACGAACCGGCTGGCCAGCCCGAGAATATCGCCGTTGCGCTCCCGCAGGGGCGGGATACGGACCTGCATGACGTTCAGCCGGTAATACAGGTCTTCCCGGAACTCGCCGGTGCGGGTCATGGCTTTCAGGTTGCGGTGGGTAGCCGC
>CAZHAY010000063.1:0-3019 GCA_964530545.1 uncultured Marinobacter sp. | reverse complement strand
GGCGATAACAGGTGCAGGGCCCGGGCGGCCAGCTCCTTGCCGGTCCCGGATTCCCCCTGGATCAGCACGGTGGTTTCGGTTGGCGCGACCTTGCGGATGAGGGTGAAAACCTGCTGCATGGCGTCGCACTGGCCGTACATGACCTGGGCGGGATCAGCCTCGGTCATATCGGCGCTGTCGACAGTACTGCCAGCTGTGCCGGCTGGGCGCTGGGCAAGGATGTTCTCCACCGCCGCCAGCATTTCGTCATGGTCGAACGGCTTGGCAATGTATTCCACGGCGCCCATCTTCATGGAGTCCACCGCTGAGCGCAGGGAGGCGTAGCTGGTCATGATCAGCACGGGCACGCCCGGAGCCTGGCCGATCAGGCTGGTACCGGCCTCTCCCGGCAGGCGCAGATCAGAGATAATCAGATCGAAGCTGGCCAGTTCATAGTCGCCCGTGGCGGCTTCAACAGATTCTGCCACCGCGACTTCATAACCATTATGCTGCAACAGTTTTCGCAGGGCTGAGCGGATGATCTCTTCGTCTTCAACAATCAGTATGCGATGCATATTTTCCGTCATGACTCCCGGTTTTCTCCTTCCGAGCTTTCGCCGATTTCGGCTTCATAAGCCGGAAGTTTCAGACGCACCAGCGTACCACGTCCAAGAAGCTTGTCTGCGGGACTTTCTACGTTGATGGTGCCGTAGTGTTCTTCGACAATGCTGTACACCAGCGAAAGTCCCAGACCGGTTCCCTGGCTAGCGCTCTTGGTGGTGTAGAAGGGCTCGAAAATATGATCGAGCTGATCAGGGGGTATGCCAGTGCCCTCGTCGGCGACTTCGATAATAGCGGAGTACTCCTCCCGGAATCCAATTACCCGGATGTGTCCGCCTTCCGGTGACGCATCACGGGCATTGGCCAGGAGGTTAACGAACAGTTGCACCAGCCGCTGTTCATCGCCGAGTACTATCAGATCCTCGGGGCAGTCGTTCAGGTAGTCAAGTTGGGACTCCCTGCCGCCGAGCGAGAGCAGGTTAATGGATTCGTCGACGCAGCGGCGAATCTGCACCGGTTCATAGCGATTGGCCTGGGCGTGATTGCCGGTGCGGGCAAAGTTCATCAGCGACTGCAGGATATTGGAGATCCGCCGGGTCTGCTGCTGAATCTGGTTCGCGGTTTCGAGAACATCCGGATTGTCGGTTTCCAGCTTGAGGTTCTGGGCCAGCGACGAAATCCCGGTTACCGGATTGCCCACCTCATGGGCCACACCGGCGGCCAGCCGGCCAACGGAGGCCAGACGCTCG
Source organism: uncultured Marinobacter sp. (assembly GCA_964530545.1). Lineage (GTDB taxonomy): Bacteria > Pseudomonadota > Gammaproteobacteria > Pseudomonadales > Oleiphilaceae > Marinobacter. The sequence continues at coordinate 1,730 of CAZHAY010000063.1, read as the reverse complement.
CTGTGCATCAGTTCGTCTTCCAGCAGCCGGGTCTCGGTCTGGTCTTCCACCAGGATAATACTGCCGCCTTCCGGATGATCACGCCCCGCCAGTGCGGCCTTGTGCAGATTGAGCCAGTGGGGCCGGCCCTTGAGGTCAAGCCGGTGCTTATACCGGCGCAGGTCCGGTCCGTGGACAAACTCATCCAGCAGGTCCCGCCACTGGGTCGGCAGCGCCAGCAGGCGGCCGCCAACCACATCATCGGCGGTGATGCCGGTCAGCTCGGCCATGGCCTGGTTCCACATCAGAATTTCTCCATCGTCGCCCACGGAGCAGGCAGGAATGGGCAGGTTCTGCAGGGTCTGGCGGTAATGGCGACGGAGGTTGTCCAGCTCGCCGGCGAGCCCGGTCAGGCGATCTTTATAATCGCCCAGGGCCTGTTCCACATACTGGATATCCTGAGCGGTGCGGCTGCCGGCCATGGGCTTGAAGCTGAGATGGCGCTGCACCAGATCCTGGGCGACCGATGGGCCCATCAGCCCCGACAGGTTGATTTCGATCTGATCCCGCAGGCGGCGTAACTGATAGGGCCGGTACTCCACTGGCGGCAGGTCCAGTTGCTCCAGTGCCTGGACCACTTCCCGCTTGGCCATGTTGTAACCCAGTGGCTCGGCGAGCTGGCGGACGAAGTCGGAAGAGGAACTGGCCATAAGTTCGCGCCGCTGGGGACGGGACAGGGCCCCGGGTGCACAGGCCTGGGCTGCGCTGGCTTCCTCTGGGCTGGTACGGGTAAGGCGGGACACCACCGCGAAGATAAAGATGTTTATCCCGAGGCTGATAAACGTAAGTACGTGCCAGTTATCGTACTCAAGTTCAACCGGTAGCGCGGGCAGCCAGGCCAGCAGGTTCGGCGCCTGGGACAGAGGTAGCACCAGTGTCACGGCCCACAGGGTGAGCCCGGCAAGTAGCCCGCAGATCAGGCCGTTGCGGTTGCCTTCCGGCCAGTAGATCACGCCCAGCGCGCCGGGCAGTAATTGCAGCATGCCCGACAGGGCCAGCACACCAAGGGTCGCCAGGTCGAGATTGCGGCCCAGGGCCTCGTTGAAGATCAGCGCCATAAAGATGATGACGGCGATCAGGATACGCTTTGTCCAGCGCAGCCAGCGGTAGATATCCGATTGGTCCCGGGGTGTCCGCAGCGGTAACACCACGTGGTTCAGTACCATGCCGGCGAGGGCGAGCGTGCTGACAATCATCAGGCCGCTGGCGGCGGACAGGCCGGCCACATACATCAGCACCGTCAGCCAGGGATAGCCCAGGTTCTGCGGGATGGTAATGGCATAAAACGCCGGGTCGTTCACCAAGGGCATGGCCATGCCGCCCCACAGGATGAGGGGTACTGGCAAGCCCAGCAGCAGCAGGTACAGCGGCAGCCCCCAGCTGGCTCGGGACAGGGCGACAGGGCTGGGGTTCTCGCTGAAAATCATGTGGTACATATGGGGCAGTACCAGGGCACCGGAAAAAGACATCAGCATCAGCGCCCGCCAGCTGTCGTCTTCAATACCCAGCGCCAGCGCGCTCACCCCGGAGGTGGGCATGGCAAGCCAGCTTTCCAGTCCTGCAAAGCCGCCGAACACAGTAAACAGTACGATGCCGCCCAACAGCAGCAGGGCCACCAGCTTGACCAGGGAGTCAAACGCAATGGCGACGACCAGCCCCTGGTGACTGCCAGAGGTCTGGTCACGGCGAGC
>CAZHAY010000062.1:12373-16560 GCA_964530545.1 uncultured Marinobacter sp. | reverse complement strand
TACAGAATCTTGGACAGGAAGTAGCCCTTGACGCAGTTCAGCCCCCGGTTCACTTCCGACTGGCTGTCGCCGTGGGTCGCGACAATCCGGCCGTCCCGGGTTGCCACCATAACGCTGCAGCCGGTGCCGCAGAACCGGCAGGGCGCCTTGCTCCACTTGAGTTCGGTGAGTTCCTGGTTGGTAACAAGGTTGCTGGCCAGCGACGGCGCAGCAATCCCGGCAGCGGCCGCAGCAGCCACGGCCGCGTTGGCCTTGGCAAATTCTCGTCGGGTCAGTCTCATTGTGTTCTTCCTGTTGTTCTGTCGCCCGGAGGCAACCTTATGAAATCAGACGCTTTTGACTTCGGTGATCATTTGCTGGTCGGCCTCCAGGGCGCTCATCACTTCGTGATAGACCAGGGAGCAGCCGACGACCCCCGGCAACTGCTCGATGCTGTCCATATGATCGAGAATGCGGCCCTGATCCGGCGCTTCGCAGATCACTACCTGCTTGCCTGGCGCCTCGGACTCTGCCGGTAACGGCTCGATGCCCTCCATACCCTGAAGGGCAAGGGTGATGGCCTCGGCATCGGCGGGGCGACAGTGCACAATAAAACTGGCGATGTGCACTTCGGGCTTGGGTTGATCAGGCATGCCCGACCTCCGGTTCTGGGGTTGGTTGGCGCAGGGTAATGGCGTTCTGCGGACATACGGCGGCGCAGGCAAAACAACCTGTGCACTGATCTGCGGTAATTTCCGGTACAGGAGGGCGCCCCAATAACGGCTGGAACCGGATGGCCCGGGGTTCACAGGCATCTTGGCAGCCCTGGCAGTACACACCGCTCAGCGCCAGGCAGTGCTCGTCGATGGAGGCAACCCAGGCAAACGGCTTTCTGGTGAGATCAAACACCGGTGCAGGACAGGCCGCAGCGCAGTCGCCGCAGAAAGTGCAGCCTTCGCCCCGAAATACCACCTGCGGATAACCGCCGTCGCCGGCCAGTAGTACCTGCTCGGGACAGGCCGCGACACAATCGCCACAGCGGGTACAGACCTCGGTAAAATCCTCGCCGCTCCAGGGCGGGCGGCGCTGGATGGCAAGAGGCCGGTTTCGTCCGAAGAGCAAGGCGCGCCGGGACTCTACAATTGCCATTGGAGTGCTCCTGTGGTTCCGGTATCGGTCAGGCCCCGGGGGGGCCGAGAATGATCTGCGTCATCCAGACCAGAAAACCGTAGCCGCCCACCACAGCCACCGCCAGGATGGGGAACAGGAACACCACCAGGAAGATAAAAAGCCGACGCTCCGAACGCTTCCGCTCGGGGAGGTCGGTGTTCTCGGATGGGGTTGGGGTCATCATTGGCTCCCGCCGGTGGTTTGCAATAACCTTAGAGTATATAAGGGCATATTCCAATGCGTTCGGCTTATAATGAATACGACGATTCATAGTTAAGCTAAATAGTTAAGCTAAATAGCTAAGCTAGATCCTACACCTTAGCCAGTTGGATGACTTCAGCACTGATCTGAATCCCAAGGTAGATAGTTCAGGCTGGAATAAACATGAGATTTATCAATTATGCGGATCGCTCTGCTCTGTGGCCTGTTTCTGATTGCTTTTCCAGCACATGCATTAACTGTAGCAGCCGCTTCCAGTCTGCGCCTGGTAATGCCTGAGCTGGAAGCCGCTTTTACTGAGCGTCATCCGGATACGCCGCTGCGGGTCATTTTCGGAGCCTCCGGAAAACTCGCGACGCAGATCCTGAACGGCGCGCCCTTTCACGTTTATCTTGCCGCCGATGATGTCTACCCCCAACGATTGGCGGACGAGGGCGCCGCGGTTGCACCGCCGGTTCGCTATGGCAGCGGCCGACTGGTGCTCTGGTCCAGGGATCTGGCTCAGGGGCCACTGCCGCCGGAAGCGCTGGCCAGCGACAGAATACGGCGCATTGCCGTAGCCCAGCCTCGTCATGCCCCTTATGGCCAGCGGGCCGTCGAGGCGCTAAAGGCGCTGGGGCTCTGGCAGAGTGTGGAGCCGCGGCTGGTGTACGGTGAGAATATTGGCCAGACCACTGCTATGGTGGAGTCCGGCGCGGCAGATGCGGGCCTGATTGCCTGGTCGCTGACCTTTTCACCGGAGCTGGCAGACCGCCCGTATACGATGATCGACCGGACGCTTCATCGCCCTCTCGATATGGCGATGGTGATCACAGGAGAGGGCCAGGGGGAGCCCGGAGCCCAGACGTTCCACGCCTTCATGCTTTCCGATGAGGCCCAGGCCATCCTGACACAATTCGGCTTTGAGCCGCCGCAGGGAATCTGAGCCTATGCCCGAGCTTTCACCCCAGGACTGGCAGGCCATCGGGGTCACGCTGCGGCTGTGTGCCCTGACCACCCTCATCCTGCTGGTGCTGGCCACACCACTGGCCTGGTGGCTGGCCCACCGCCAATCGCCGGCACGTACCCTTGTACAAGCCATTGTCGCCCTGCCCCTGGTGCTTCCTCCCACGGTGCTGGGCTTTTATCTGCTGCTTGCGTTCGGCCCGCGGGGCCCGGTCGGTCAGACCCTGGAAGCCATGGGATTACCCCACCTGGCCTTCAGCTTTGAAGGCATTCTGGTGGCTTCTGTCATTTACTCCCTGCCGTTTGCGGTACAGCCCCTGGTGGAAGCCTTCCGCCATCTGGGTCCCCGCCCGGTAGAAGTGGCGGCCTCCCTGGGCGCCGGCCCGCTGGACCGGCTGTTTACGGTGATACTGCCGGTGTGCCGGGGTGGCTTTATTGTGGCGGCTACTCTGACCTTCGCACATACCCTCGGTGAATTCGGCGTCATTCTGATGCTGGGCGGCAGTATTCCCGGTGAAACCCAGGTGCTGTCGGTGCTGATCTACGACTACGCCGAAGCCATGGACTACGCTGCCGCCCACCGGCTCTCCCTGGGCATGCTGGTTTTCGCATTTGTGGTGCTGGTGGCTTTGTACAGCTTTAATCGCCGGATGATCGGGGTGCGGCCATGACGCTTCAGGTACAGGCCCGGTTGCAACGGGGACATTTCACCCTGAACGTGAATGCCAGCCTGCCAGGCAATGGCATCACCGCACTGTTTGGCCCATCGGGCTGCGGTAAAACCACGCTGTTACGGGTGATAGCGGGGCTGGAACCGGTTCGGGGTGCGAACGTCTCCTTCAATGGCGAAACCTGGCAGGCCGGGCGCCGTTCCCTGCCGGTCAACCGGCGACGTCTGGGGCTGGTGTTTCAGGAATCCAGCCTGTTGCCTCATCTGTCCGTGGAGGCCAACCTGCTGTACGGCTACCGACGCACGCCGGCGGGCCAGCGGCGGCTGCAACCGGACGCCATCCGCCAGTTGCTCGCGCTTGATGACCTGCTGGAACAGCCGGTGCATACCCTATCCGGCGGTCAACGGCAGCGCCTCGCGCTGGGTCGTGCCCTGCTGACGAGCCCGCAACTGCTGCTGCTGGATGAGCCCCTGTCAGCCCTCGACCGTACTGCCAAGAGCGAGATTCTGCCGTTCCTTGCCGGCCTTACCGCCAACACCGGCGTACCCATGCTGCTGGTCACCCATGCCGCCCGGGAGGTGGAACAGCTGGCGGATCACGTAGCGTTTATGGAACATGGGCGTATCGAACGGATCGAGCCCTTGCAACACGCGCTGACCCGTCCGGACTCTCCCCTGTTTAACGACGAGGGGCCAGTGACGGTACTGGAGGGAGAGCTCCGGGAAACCGCCGCACACCAATGGCAGTTTGTCACCCGCAGCGGTGACGACCGCCCCGCCGTCCACTTTCAGGTGAGTGGCCGGTTCCGGTCAAACGCCCGGCTGCACCGCCTGCGTATCCTCGCCAGCGATGTCAGCCTGGCCCTGACCCGGCCGGAAGGCATCAGCATCCGCAATATGATGCCGGTGCGAATCGAACGGATAGAAGCGGCCGATGAGTATCGGTGCACGGTTCACTGCCGGCTGGCCGACGGTCAGGTGCTGTTGTCACGGATTACCCGTCAGTCGGCAGACGAGCTTGGGCTGGCGCCTGGACTGGCCGTGGTCGCGCTGGTGAAATCTGCGGCTTTGATGGAGTGACCCCGTGCTCTTTCAGGGCAGGTGATTCGCCAGAACCAGCACTAATACCAGTATAACGAGCCCCGTCAGCCCATTTTTCTGCAGAAGTGTCTCCAGGGCGGCGGACAGCGCGGGCAGCGAACTT
>CAZHAY010000062.1:8201-12273 GCA_964530545.1 uncultured Marinobacter sp. | reverse complement strand
CCGGCCAGAACAGCAGCGTCTCCCCAATAACCCATGCCCTGGCCCAGGGGCAGGGTCAGAATCCACCCCAATAACCCCGCCTTGATCATAGCGCCGCTCAGAACAGCGCTGGCCGGCGTCGGCGCGACCGGATGCGCCAGCGGCAGCCAGAAGTGTAACAAAGGCAAACCCGCCTTGACCCCAAAGCCGGCCACCAGCAGGGCCGTTACGACATGGGGATGGTCGCCGGCGACGATGGCCTCGGCAAAGCCGCTCAGAAGCAGGCTGTCGGCCTGCTCTGACGTCAACAGCAAACCCGCCAGCAGCAGCATTTCGCCGGCAACCGCCATTGCCATGTAAACACGGCCGGCGTGATGGGCTTCGTCAGACCCCTGGTGAACTACCAAGCCATAGGCGGCAAAGGTCATCAGTGCGAAAAAGCCGTAGAAACTGGCCGCATCACCAGCCACGATCAGGCCCAGGTTACCGCACAGAGTCAGGCTCCAGCACGCCAGGAACCGTTTCAGATTCTGGTCGTCCAGATAACCCAACGCGAACAGCCCGGCACTGCACCAGAGCAGCCCGGCCAGGGTAAGAAAGGTACGCCGCAGCTCATCCACCAGCCAGAAACTGTCGATCATCAGCCACTGCAGCGAGAGCTGCCATCCCGGCTCATAGAACGCTACCACCAGTAGCGCGGGCAGCGGCAGTAGCGGCATACCAAACCGCTGCCACCGGCCCGGCAGTAGCAGAGTCAGCAGCCACACCAGAGGCAGGCAGACCATCAGCAGGACCAGTGCTGTCATCGGGTCCGTCATGGCCGGTACTCCCGCCCGACAATCAGCTCGGCCCAGGCCAACGGGCTATAGGGCGTTCCGGCGAACAACCCGGCCAGGACCACTGCCGTCGCTGTAAGTACGGGTGGCCACAACAACCAGCCCAGGGTTTCCATCCGTCCCCAGCGGACCTCCGCCGGCCAGGACCGGGGCGGTGCGCGGAACCAGAGCCGGTGAACGATCGGAAGAAAGTAGGCGGCATTGAGAATGCTGCTGGTCAGCAGAACGGGAATAACCCAGGGTGCCTGGGCCTCCAGCGCCCCTAACCCCAGCGTCCATTTGGTCACAAACCCGGCCAGCGGCGGCGTACCTATCATGCCAAAGGCGCCAATGGTGAAGGCCACCGAGGTGGCCGGCATTCTTGGCCCGGCGCCATCCAGCTCGTCAATCCGGTGTACACCCAGGGTTTCGGCATAGTTACCCGCGCAGAAAAACAGGGTGATCTTCATGATGCCCTGATGCAGCAGATGCACGAGTCCGCCCACCATACCCAATGGCCCCGCCAGGCAAACCCCCAGGATGATATAGGACACCTGGCTGACGGTTGAGAAAGCCAGCCGGCGCTTCAGGTCCTGCTGAAAAAGCGCCCTCACCGATCCGAAGATAATGGTGAACGCCGCCAGCGCGGCCAGAGGGAGTAACCAGCCGGCGGCATTTGCGAACCCGAGGCCGAACACATCACTGATCACCCGCACAATGCCAAAGGCACCGGCCTTGACCACGGCTACCGCGTGCAATAACGCGCTCACCGGCGCGGGGGCCACCATCGCCCGGGGCAACCAGCCGTGCAACGGAAACAGTGCCGCCTTGACCCCCAGACCTGCCACCAGCAGTACAAATATCGCCGTCAGCGCCAGCGTCGGTTCACCCTCCAGGGCGTCCTCCACCACACCGCCGGGGACAAAATCCAGGGTACCGGTTTCCACATACAGCCAGGCCATGCCCAGCAACAGAACCGCACCACCACTGAGGGTATAAATGATGTAGCTGCGCGCTGCCCGGAGGGCTTTATCGGTACCCCGGTGAGCCACCAGCGGATAGGTGGACAGGGTGAGCATTTCGTAGAACAGAAAGAAGGTGAACAGGTTACCGGCCAGCGCAATGCCGGTGGTACTGGCCACACACAGACTGAAGAAACCAAAGAAGCGGCTACGGTTGGGGGAGTTTTCCAGATAGCCCACGGCATAAGCGGTGGTCAGTAACCAGAGCACCGACGACAGGCCGGCGAACATCATCGACAGGGAGTCGGCTTTCAGTTCGAACTCGATGCCAGGCAGCATGGTAAAGGCTAACTGATATTCCAGCCCAAGGAACACGCCCACCACCATGACTGAAACCAGCACCAGCTTGAGTGCCGCGGCGCCCAGGTTCACGAACGTTCGCAATCCATGACGTTCTTCCGGCAGCAGAAAGATCACCACCGCCGCGACCAGGGACGCGGCGAGGGTCATCACCGGCAGCCAGGGGTTAAGCCAGAGCGCCATCAGTCGCCTCCCTCGAATGGCAGTCCCATCACTGACAGCACCTGATCGCCAGCGAGCCCGACACCCATGGCCAGCAGGGCCAGCGCCATGGGAACCGCTTCCATTCGGTGGGGCGGATGGTAAAAATCGTCACGGTCGGAATCTTCCTGGAACGAGGCGCGATAAATGCGAAACACATAAACGGCAGAGAGCAGGCCGCCCACCATGAACACCAGCGTCCACCACCACTGGCCACTGTTAAGGCTTGCTTGCAATAGCAGCCACTTTGCCGCGAAGCCGCCGCTGGGAGGCAGGCTCATCAGCGAGACTCCGGCCAGGCCAAACGAAAACAGCGAGAAAGGCAGAAAGCGACCGACACCCGAGAGATCGCTGACCCGGCTGCTCCCCGTCGAGAGGATCAGATTTCCGGCGGCCAGAAACATCGCACTCTTTGCCAGCGCATGGCTGATCACCTGCAGCGTCATGCCCTGCTGTGCCTGCAGGGATACCAGTTCGTCCACCTGCCAGGTGAGGGGGAACAGCAGGAAAAGATAACCAATCTGGGCCACGGAAGAGTAGGCAACCACCTGCTTGAGCCTGGGTTGCAGGCAAGCCATCCAGCTGCCCCATACCACCGCCGCTGCACCGAACCAGCCAATAAGCTGTGATAGTCCATAACTTCCCTGGGGCTCTCCCAGCTGCAGCCACAGGCGCGCCCCAATATAGAACGACGCCTTGACCACTAGCGCTGACAGCAACGCACTGACCGGCGACGGGGCAATGCCATGGGCCGGCGGCAGCCAGTAATGGAGGGGAAACAACGCAGTTTTCAGCGCCAGTCCGGCCAGCATCAGAATCAGCGCCATGCCGGCGCCCGGCAGCAATGGGTGCTCACTGGCCAGGGCGGCCACACCCGCCAGCGACAGCGTACCGAACTGCCCATAAATCAGCGCCACCCCCAGCAGGTAAAGCAGCGAGCCGGTCAGCGCCGCCAGCAGATAGCGTATCGACGCCCGTAAGGCATCCGCGGCGCCACCGAGGGCCACCAGCCCGACCGCCGCCAGGCTGATCAGTTCAAGGCCCACGTACAGATTGAACAGGTCCGCTCCCAGCCAGACGCCGTTAAGGCCGGCCCAGAGGAACCAGAAAAGTGGCCAGAAAAACCGCTGCCAAGGTTTGTCAGCGTCCAGGTAAAACCCCGCGTGCAGGCCACAAAAGGTCGCCACTGCCGCCGTCAGCAGCACAAAGGTGACGGCGAGGCCGTCCACCCGTAGCTCGATACCCAGTGGTGCATCCCAGCCGCCCAGCGGGTAAAAGAAGCCTCCGTCCCGGGCAATCGCCAGCCACAGCAGAACCGACACGGTGCCCTGCACGACCATCCCCAGCCATGCCAGGCACCAGCCTGCCCGAAATCCGATGAGCAGTGACAGAACCGCCCATGCCAGTGGCGTAAACAGCAACCCCGCCATCAGCCACGTCATTACTGATCGCCTTCCCTGTCAGTATCCATTTCCGTATGACCGGTGAGATGATAGAAGCGGCGGATCAGCACCAGCGCCAGCGCCGTGGCCGCAATCGCCACCACGATGCCGGTGAGCACCAATGCCTGCACCACCGGGTCCGTGCCGTTGCGATGCTGAGCCAGTCCCACCAGTACCAGAAAGACACCGGAGCCTGCCAGGTTGAATGCCAGCAGTATCCGCAGCAGATGACGCTGCGCCACCATACCGGCCAGCCCGGTGACGAACAGCACCAGGCCGGCGAACCCGTACAGCAGATCCGGCGTCATCGGTC
>CAZHAY010000062.1:0-8101 GCA_964530545.1 uncultured Marinobacter sp. | reverse complement strand
GCCATCAGCCACATCACCGGCACAAACCAATGCTGTAGCGCGCCCAGCAGAACATCGTGGGTTCGCAGCTCAGGGTCTTCCAGGGCGGAGGTGTTGGCCAGGGAGAGGCCGGCGATGGCAGCAATAACCAACACGCCGATTTCCAGCAGGGTGTCATAACTTCGGAAATTGAGAAGCACGGCGGTTAACGGATGCTCAACACCGCTTTTCGCCATGGTGTCGAAGACAGTTTCTGGTAACGAATTGCCAACCGGACCGGCTGCGATGGACCACAGGGTCAGTGCCATAACGCCGCCGAACACCAGGCATAACAGCACTCCGCCCGCCAGCCGTCCGCGCATCATCCGGACTCTTCCTCCGGATGTCGGACGGGACCTTTCCCCCGGCTTCCATCAGGGCGCCGCCGCAAATGCGCCACAGCGTCCAGAAACAGAACCCCGGTCAGTCCGGCGCCGATCGCTGCCTCTGCCAGCGCCAGATCCGGTGCGTTCAGCCGGACCCAGGCCAGCGTCATTAACATGCCAAAAGCGATAAACATCACCACCGACCGGAACAGGCTGCGGGATACCAGCACCGAAACTGCCGTCACTAGCAGGGTAGTTGCTATCAGGGCATCCAGAAGCCAGGCCGTCATGAATCCTCCTGATCCACGGTATGGTGCGCGGCCCTGGCAATCAGGTGGGCGGAGGTACCGCTGGCCATCAGCACCACCAGCCAGACCAGCAGTATTTTCAGCCCGTCGCCCAGGGTCGGCGCGGATGGCAGCAGAGCCAGCGCGATCAGGCCAAGCCCGAGATTATCCACTTTGGTCAGCGCATGAAGGCGGGACCGGGTCTCCGACAGTCGGAACAGCCCCAGGGTGCCGATGCCGAAGAAGACGCAGCCAGCGATTATCAGCACACCCTGGAACGCGACCATCAGATCAGCCACCATCCCCCTCCCGGTCGAGGCGGACCTCACGGGTGACGAAGGCAACCGTGGCCAGCACCGCCAGCAGAGCCAGCACCAGAGCCACGTCCCGTAGGGCGGGCAGGTCCTGCAGGGTTGCCAGCACCAGCAGCACGGCTACGCCGGTGGTTCCGAACAGCTGTGAGGCAAGAATGCGATCGGCGGGGCGGGGCCCGCGCCAGATCTGTACCAGCCCCAGCACCAGGGTCAGCAGAAGCCAGGTCACGGTGATTTCTAGCAATAGCGTCATGGCGCCTCCGTGTGCTTGGGGGTAATGCCAAAAAGACGGCCAACCTGTTGTTCGGTAGCGGCCACCTCTTTTTTCACATCCTGCCCCGTATCAAGGCAATGCAGCAACACGGAATCATTGCGGATTTCCACACTCAGCGTACCGGGCATCAGCACCAGGATGTTTGCCGCCACCCAGCGGGGGCTGCCCGCCGGCAGGGTCAGGGCGACCTCCCGTAACCCTGGCGCCACGGCCGGGACCCGCGCCAGCAGGCGCCGGCTCACGTCCAGCGCGGCCACGAAAGAGCGCACCAGAAACCAGGCCGCAAACCGGGGCACACGCCAGGGCCGCACCCGGTACTCGCCTGGCGGGAACCGTTTTTCGGCGATCAGCCACACCAGAGGCACGATCACCAGCCCACAGCCCCAACCGGAAGGCGCGCCATTGGTGAGCACCAGCCAGAGGGCGGCCAGCATGCCCAGTCTCATGACTCGCCTTTACCACGGAGTCGAGCCAGACCACGAACGGTCCAATCGGTAACCCGGCGGGCAAAAGGGGCCACCAGGATCACAAGCGGGCAAGCGACCGCCCAGGCCACGGCCCAGGCCGGCATCCAGCGCTGGAAAAAACCTGCAGCCAGCCCGGTATTGATACCGGTAATTACTCCCGACATGATCAACGACATCAGCCCGGACATATAAACGGCGAAAACCAGTTGCTGAATGGCAAAAGACGGTTGGTTGGCCAAAAACTTCCTCCTGAAACTGTGGAACCTGCTGACTGCCGGCAGACCAGAAGCCTGCCACAGACCGGTACAGAGTCCACAGGGTAACGAATTACCGGGACTGCCTGCCAGCGTCGGCATTACGGTCCTTACGGATAGGGTCTGTGCCCAACGACCAGCCCCGAAGGTGTATAGTAGACGGCTTTCCTGAACTTCCGGATCACTCACCATCATGCACGACCAGGACCACCAACCGGCCCCGGATATCCGGGCACCTCTGATACCTCGTATTCTGGGTGAATGGCGTACGCTCGGCATTCTGGGTGGCCCCATCCTGATCGCCCAGATAGCTCAGATGGCCAATGGCGTCATCGATACCATTATGGCCGGCCACGCCAGCGCCGAAGACCTTGCCGGCGTAGGCATCGGCAGCAGTATCTGGATGCCCCTGTTTCTGCTCTTCGTGGGTGTACTCAGCGCTCTGCAGCCCATCATTTCCGGCTATAACGGCGCCCGGGCCGTGCAGAAGATCATGCCCGCGACCTGGCAGGGGCTCTACATTGCAGCGGTCAGTGCAGTCATCATGATTGTTCTTATCGCCAACGTACGGCCAGTGTTCGATCTGCTGCAACTGGATACCGGGACGGCCGATATTGCAGAAGGGTATCTGCACGGCTTCGCCTGGGGCATACCGTGCATGCTGCTGATGGTAGCGCTCCGGGGTCTGACTGACGGGCTCGGCCATACCCGCGTTATCATGGCGTTCTCCCTGCTCAGCACGCTGATCAACCTGCCTCTTAACTGGGCGCTGATCTACGGGAAGTTCGGCATGCCGGCCCTGGGTGGCGTTGGCTGTGGCTGGGCCACCGCCATCGCCAACAGCATCGCGGCCGTAGCGATGGTGATCTATCTGAACCGAAGCGCCGCCTTTCAGCATTTCCATCTGATCGCCGAATGGGTGAAACCGGACCCGAAAAATATCCGTTACATTCTCCGTATTGGCCTGCCCATCGGCTTTACAATCTTCGTTGAATCGAGCATGTTTTCGGTGATTGCGCTGTTCCTGGCACCGCTGGGGCCCATTGTGGTGGCAGGTCACCAGATCGCCCTGAACGTGACGTCCCTGATGTTTATGCTGCCCCTGAGCATCGGCATGGCGCTGACGCTGCGAGTCGCGTTTCTGATGGGCGCGAATACTCCGGCCACTGCACACCTGCTGTCCCGCAGCTCACTGATTCTGGCACTGGCGGCCGCCCTGGTGTTTGCCACCACGCTGTTCCTGTTCGCGGCACCTATCGCCCGCCTCTACACCAGCGACCCGGCGGTGCAGGCGGTAACCATTCAGTTGCTCCGGTTTGCCGCCGTTTTTCAGCTTGTGGACGTGATCCAGGTCAGCTGCATCAGCGCCCTGCGGGGGTACAAGGACACCCGCGTTCCCATGCTGATCATGCTGTTCTCATTCTGGTGTGTTGGCATGCCGCTGGGGTACGTGCTGACGTTTACCGAGGTTCTGGTGCCCGCAATGGGCGCCCCCGGTTTCTGGATCGCTCTTATCGTCGGACTGGCGATAGCGGCCGTCATGCTGGCGATTCGGCTATTCCTGTACACCCGGACGCCAGCAAGGACCCCACTCGTTTAACCGAGAACGTTCAGACAGGCGAGGGTGGCAGGCCTTCGTCACAGCGTTGACAGCGCAACAGGTCAGAGTCGCCGGGCTCGGGCATGACCGGAGCTTCTTCTGGTTCGCGACGGGTACGCCACAAGGGGTACGGAATGCCAGAAAGCCGGTTCATCACGAAGGCGTGGGCCAACAGGATCAAAACCCCGGCCATCAGGATCGGTAACTGAGCCGGATCCGGCATCAGGCCGAGAGATACGATCAGGGCTGTCGCCCCGGCAGGCGGATGCGGAACCCTGAACAACACCATCAGACAACCGGTCAGTCCCAGCGACAGAGCCGCCGCACCGATACGCGCACCGCTCACCCCTTCCAGAAAGGCAGACGGCTGGTTCTGTAACCCGAAAAGATAGAGACTCAGCAGTCCCATCAGGGCACCGACAAAATGGCCGCAAATGGTATTCCGGGGCGAAGCCGGCTCCGCCAGGGGCACATGAAACAGAATAAATGCGGTGGCACCAAGTGATGGAAAGATGAACGCTTCCTGGGTAAGAAACGCAATAAAAGCCACCAGCGCAATACTGATACTGCCATTGATCAGGCCGAAACCAGCCATCACGGTCCTGCGGCTATAGCGATCGGCGAGGCTTTCCAGATGCAAGGCCCGCAGCACACCGCTTGTCAGCTGCCACCTTAAACGTTCGTTCCTCGCTCCCATGCTTACTCCTATGGTCAAAAAGCGGACAATGGTAATGATTTATTTCGAGGGCACCAAACATCAAATATCGATAAGTCTCATCGATCCTCCGATAATCCAACATCCGGTGATTGTGCATACATTGTAAAATCTGCCGCCACAGCACACGTTAGCAGTGACAAACCCGCGCTGGCCGTTACACTTGGAAGTCATCAGGAGCCTAAGTGAATAGCCATGCCGGAGATCAGCCATACGTCCGAACCCAGGCAGAATCTGCTGCGCGTAGCGCCTGGCGTGCTGGTTATCGGCAAGCCGCTACCCTGGCCGGTGTATAACGAGCAGGGCGAAGTACTGCTGGTGCAGGGTTATGTGATTCAGAACGAGAGCCAGTTGGAGCAGCTCTACAAACGGGGCATGTTTTACCCACGCCAGGCGGAAAGCCCCGACGAGGAAGTTGACGACGCGATTGATGAGCAGCAGCGCAACCCCTTCACTAATTATCGGACGCTGCTAAAAACCCTCGAGCGTACCCATCGGGCCATTTCCCGACATGACCCTGAGGCACGTCAGAAACTGCTGGGCCTGGCCCGACTGATTGATCAGATCTGCCGCCAGGCTCCGGACCCGACGCTGGCTCTGGTTCACCTGTATTCGACCGAACCTACGGCGGCGGAGCAGTCCCTGTTTTATGCCATTGTCTGCCATTTCACGGCCATTGAGGCGGATATCGACGCTGGCCACCGGGTAATCCTGATGGCGGCGGCGCTGACGGCCAACCTCGCGCTGATGCCCATTCTGGATCGCCTGAACGCGTCCAGTCATGAACTCACCGACCAGCAACGCTCAATCATCCGGCGCCACCCCCAACTGGCGGCGGATGCCCTTCAGAATGCGGGGATTGATAACCGCCTGCTGCTGTCCGTTGTCCGCCAACACCACGAACGCTCAGACGGCGGCGGCTATCCCGTTGGCCTTGAGGGTGACCAGATTCTGCCCGAGGCCAGTATCCTGGCGCTATCCGAGCAGTATGTCGCCCTGATCACCCGCCGCGGTTACCGGGACCGTCGCAGCATTACCCAGGCGCAGAAGTTTATCGCTGACGCCGCCAAAGACAGCACCCGTCCGAAGCTGTTTCAGGCGCTACTGAGCGCGCTCACCCCCTATCCTCCGGGCACGCTGGTGCGGCTCGCCAACAATGAAATTGCCGTGGTAACCCACCGGCCGGTGGCTCACCATGGTCATCGTGTGAAAGCCCTTACCGATCCAAAGGGACGCCCGTACCCCAAAGGCTTCTACCGGGACACCGACCTGCTGGAGTTCAACATCCGCGCCGTCGAGGTGGTGGATATTCTGCCACCCATGGACGTGCTGGCCCTGTGGGACTATCCGGCTTAGAGGAACTATCCGGTTCAGAGCAACTATCCGGCTTAAAGCAACTACGAACTACCTGGCTTAGAAAGGTGCGCAGGTACCGGCCTCACCCGGAGCCCGGCAGGTTGCCACAACGACCGTAAACCCTAGCGGGCAGTACCGCCGGAGTTCAGTCCCAGCGCCTGTCCGTGGTGGTCCAGATGATCATCAATAAAAGAGGCGATAAAGAAATAGCTGTGGTCGTAGCCCGGATGCATCCGCAATTCCATCGGGTGACGGGCTTTCTCACAGGCATCGGCGAGGGCTTCTGGCGACAGCTGTTCTTCCAGGAACTGATCGGCCGTACCCTGATCCACCAACAGCGGCAATCGTTCGGTTGCGCCCGGAATCAGCAGGGTAGCATCCCACTCTTTCCAGCTTTCCTCGTCATCCCCCATGTAGCCACTGAACGCTTTGCGCCCCCACGGACACTGGGTGGGATTGGCGATGGGTGCAAAGGCTGATACTGACTGATAACGCCCCGGATTCTTCAGCGCACAGATCAGCGCACCATGACCACCCATGGAATGGCCGCTGATACTGCGGCGGTCGGTCAGCGGCAGGGATTGCTCCAGCAGTTCGGGCAATTCCGACACCACATAGTCGTACATCCGGTAATGCCGGGCCCAGGGCTCACGGGTGGCGTTGACGTAAAAGCCAGCGCCTGCACCAAAATCGTAGCTCTCGTCCTCGCCAGGCAGGTTGACGCCCCTCGGGCTGGTGTCCGGGCAGACAATAGCCAGTCCCAGCTCAGCGGCGCGGCGCATGGCTCCGGCTTTTTCCATAAAGTTCCGGTCAGTACAGGTAAGTCCGGACAACCAGTAAAGTGCCGGCACCGGGACAGCTTTGTCCCCCAGCGCGGACGGTGGTAGGAACACAGCAAATTCCATATCGCAGTCCAGTGCCTGCGAACGGTGACGGTAACGGCGGTGTTCGCCTCCAAAACAGACATTACTTGCCAAGAGTTCCATACTAACCTCAATAAATTGGTGTTCATGCCGGAACCTGCCATCTGCTCCGGCTCTCCAACAGGATAACCCCTGACCCTGAAATGACCAGTCCGGTCGCGGCCGACCCATTCAGGTGCTACAGTCTACCACAGACAGAACCCTCTAACCTGCTGACAGGAAAGAGAAACTCGGCGAATTACTGTCAGTCAGGCATATTACGATTACCAATCAGTCTAACCGCGACGTAGGGAACCCTTGAGTAATCAGTCAAAAAGTCCCATAACTATATGGCATAAGATATGCGGCTTACCGGGCACATCTGCACCGGTCACCGCTCATGGATCTTTAACTAGAGCCTGCCCCTGAAACAGGCCGCAGTACCGACAACGGAGGAGAAGGTATGAGTTTACGTCTTGGTGATACCGCACCTGATTTCGAGCAGCCGTCCAGCGACGGCGTGATTCGTTTCCACGAATGGCTCGGCGACAGCTGGGGTATCCTGTTTTCACACCCGGCAGACTTTACCCCGGTGTGCACCACCGAACTGGGCCTGACCGCCAAGCTGAAGGATAAATTCGCCGAGCGCAACGTCAAGGCCATCGCCCTGAGTGTTGACCCGGTGGACTCCCACCACGGCTGGATCAAGGACATCAACGAGACCCAGGGTTGCGTGGTGAACTTCCCGATCATCGCCGACGAAGACCGCAAAGTCTCCGAGCTGTACGACATGATCCACCCGAACGCCGACAGCAGCCTGACCGTCCGCTCCCTGTTCGTAATCGACCCGAACAAGAAAATCCGGCTGATCATCACCTACCCGGCGAGCACCGGTCGTAACTTCAATGAAGTTCTGCGGGTGGTTGATTCCCTGCAGCTGACCGACGAGCACAAGGTTGCCACCCCGGGTAACTGGGAGCGCGGCGACGACGTCGTGATCGTACCGTCCCTGCAGGACGAGGATGAAATCAAACAGCGCTTCCCGAAAGGCTACAAGGCTGTGAAATCCTACCTGCGCATGACTCCGGACCCCAAAGCCAACTGGTCTGGCGAGTAATCGGTAACACCGCAACGGCGATGCCGGCGCGGTATTCCGCCAGCACAAAAAAGCCGGCCCACAACATCGTGGGCCGGCTTTTTAATGGGCGCCAGGCGCCAGTTCAGAAAGCCGGCACGACCGCACCTTCATATTTCTCTTCAATAAACTGACGCACTTCCTCAGAAGTCAGCGCCTCGGCCAACTTCTGCATGGCCTCGGAATCCTTATTATCCGGACGGGCGACCAGAATATTTACATAGGGGGAGTTACCACCTTCAATGACCAACGCGTCTTCAGCCGGGTTCAAGCCTGCTTCCAGTGCGTAGTTGGTGTTGATCAGCGCCACATCCACCTGATTCAGGATGCGCGGCAGCGTGGCGGCTTCCAACTCCTTGAAGTCCAGTTTTTTCGGGTTCTCTGCGATATCCCGCGGTGTTGCGGTGATCTTGCTTTCATCCTTCAGCTTGATCAGACCGGCCTCCTGCAGCA
>CAZHAY010000061.1:0-16606 GCA_964530545.1 uncultured Marinobacter sp. | reverse complement strand
CTTTTGGCAGAAAGGCTCAATGAGCTTGGTAGTCAGATCTTTATGACCGCGATTGAACGTCCGGAACCCTCCCTGTTATGGGAGCACCCACCGTCTGACTTAAAGATGTTCCACGTGGAACATGGCCGGTTAACGGAAGAACAAACCAGCGCTTCAGGAGCGTCCGAATGAGTGAACAAAGTTACAACTCCTCCAGTATCAAGGTGTTAAAAGGCCTGGATGCCGTGCGTAAACGCCCCGGCATGTACATCGGTGACACCGACGACGGAACCGGCCTTCACCACATGGTGTTCGAACTGGTGGATAACTCCATTGACGAAGCCCTGGCAGGCTTCTGCTCTGAAATTGGGGTAGTCATTCATGCGGACGAGTCCGTAACGGTTCGCGATAATGGTCGCGGCATACCGGTCGACATTCACGAAGAAGAAGGCGTATCCGCCGCCCAGGTCATCATGACGGTCCTCCATGCCGGCGGTAAGTTCGATGACAACTCCTACAAGGTCTCAGGCGGTCTTCATGGTGTTGGGGTTTCCGTTGTAAACGCCCTCTCCTCCAGGCTCAAGCTCACCATTCGCCGTGCGAACAAGGTGCATGAGCAGATCTACAGCCATGGCGTTCCGAATGCTCCGCTGTCCGTGGTTGGCGAAACCGATCGCAGCGGAACAGAAGTTCACTTTATTCCGTCGCCGGATACTTTTACCAGTATTGAGTTCCACTACGACATTCTGGCGAAACGGCTGCGGGAACTGGCGTTCCTGAACTCCGGTGTACGTATCCGCCTTCAGGACGAGCGGACCGGAAGAGAAGAGATTTTCGAATACGAGGGCGGGCTGCGGGCTTTTGTAGAACACCTGAACCAGAACAAGACCCCGCTTAACCGGGTGTTTCACTTCACCCGTGAACGGGAGGACGACGGCATCGTGGTGGAAGTTGCGATGCAGTGGAACGACGCGTTTCAGGAAAATATTTATTCATTCACCAACAATATTCCCCAGCGGGACGGCGGTACGCACCTGGCAGGTTTTCGCGCGGCACTGACCCGCTCCCTGAACAACTATATCGAGCACGAAGGGCTGGGCAAGAAGGCACGGGTAAATACCTCCGGTGATGATGCCCGGGAAGGGTTGACTGCCATTGTCAGCGTCAAGGTACCCGATCCGAAATTCTCCTCCCAGACCAAGGATAAGCTGGTGTCCTCCGAAGTAAAGACCGCGGTCGAACAGGAGCTTTACCAGAGTCTTTCCGCATACCTCCAGGAACAGCCCTCCGAGGCCAGGATCATCGTTAACAAGATGATCGAGGCCGCCCGTGCCCGGGAGGCCGCGAGAAAAGCCCGCGACATGACCCGGCGTAAAGGCGCGCTGGACATCGCAGGCCTGCCTGGAAAACTGGCGGACTGTCAGGAGAAAGACCCGGCACTTTCCGAACTGTTCATCGTGGAGGGTGACTCCGCCGGCGGCTCCGCCAAACAGGGACGAGAGCGTCGTACCCAGGCCATCCTGCCCCTGAAGGGTAAGATCCTGAACGTAGAGAAAGCGCGGTTTGACAAGATGCTGTCCTCAGCAGAAGTGGGCACTCTGATCACTGCTCTAGGCTGCGGCATCGGACGGGAAGAATTCGATGCCGACAAACTGCGGTACCACTCAATTATTATCATGACGGACGCCGACGTGGACGGCTCTCACATTCGCACCCTGTTGCTGACATTCCTGTTCCGGCAGATGCGGGAAATCATTGATCGGGGCCACGTCTTTATCGCGATGCCGCCCCTGTACAAGGTCAAGCGCGGCAAGCAGGAACAGTATCTGAAGGATGAGCGCGCGCTGGAAGCCTATCTCACCCAGACCGCACTGGAAGGTGGGCAGCTCTTCGTCAATCCGGACGCACCACCGATCCGGGAGTCGGCGCTGGAGACCATGGTCAAGGACTATCAGTCGGTAATGACCATGATCGAACGGCTCGCCCGAGCCTATCCGGACATGGTCCTGCGCCAGATGGTGAATAACTCGACCCTCGATCCGGCAGATCTTGCCTCTGAGGAAACGGTGACCCGATGGGTGAACCGTCTCGGCGAAGGGTTAGACCTGGATCGCCGTACCGGAACCAAGTACAGCTTTTCCGTGGAAAAGGACGAAGAGCGCAATCTCTACCTGCCGAGGGTCGATGTGTCCGTGCACGGCATTCCCTACACACACGTGTTCAACCAGGACTTTTTCGACTCTGCATCCTACAAAGCGATTGCCCGGCTTGGAGAAACCCTGGATGGCCTGATTGAAGAAGGCGCATTCATTCAGCGCGGCGAGCGCAAGCAGGCAATACTCAGCTTCGAGGGCGCCTTGCAGTGGCTGATGAAGGAAGCCCAGCGCGGCCTGAACATCCAGCGCTACAAGGGACTGGGAGAGATGAACCCCGAACAGTTGTGGGAAACCACCATGGATCCGGAATCACGGCGCATGATGAAGGTAACCATCGAAGATGCCATCGCGGCCGACCAGATCTTTACCACCCTGATGGGCGACGATGTGGAACCCCGCAGGGCGTTCATTCAGAGCAATGCGCTCGCGGTGCATAATCTGGACGTGTGATCGGCGATCCGATTGCAGAAAAGCCCCGTGAGGTAATACTTCCGGGGCTTTTTTATTGCTGGAGTAACCGCTTAGGTGGCCGAACTGATCGAGTCTTCCAGGACACCGGTCTCGGTCCCAGCCATCCCGGCCGGTAAGAGATAAGCTTGCAGCAGCACACTGATCTGGTCTGCAAACTGTTCAACCGACACTCCCTGATCCCGGTACTTGCGCCTTTTCAGGTACCAGTCCTGCATCATCGCTTTTATCAGTGAAGACAAGAGGCGTGCCGGGATATCCCGGAAAACGCCCTGCTCGATCCCCTCGGTAATGATATTGAAGAAGATTGTCTCGATTTCCCGCTCGGTTGCTATGGCATTCTGTTTTTCAACCGGCGGCAGACTTTTCGCTTCCATATAGGAAAAATAGAACCAGGGGCGAATCAGTTCGCTCAAAAATACATGGGCCCGGAGGGCCTGGGAGAGCTTTTCGACAGGGTCGTGGATGTCCGCAATGTATTGCAGAATGGTGCGCCGGGTTAGCTTGAATCCGTGGCTCTGAATAAGGTGAATCAGATCGTCCTTGTTGCGGATATACGCGTAAAGGCCGCCCATGCTTAAGCCGGAATCCGAGCACAGGTCCCGCAACGTCATCGCGTGGAAGCCCTTGGAATTGGCCAGCCGCAGGGTGGAATCAATAATGCGGGCCAGGTTCCGGGTCGCCGTAGTCTCTTTCTTGATGCGGATCCTGTCTGTGTTTTCGTAATACAGTTCCCGACAGATTTCTTCTTTCGAAAGACTGAGTTCTGCCTTGAATGTTTCAAAATCCTGAATCATGTCGTCGCTCGCCTGCTTGCGAATCGGGCAGTATACGACAGGCTTGGAGCGCCTGCCGAGGCAGCGTTCGCAGGTTATTATGACGTTCGATTTAGTGAAGCCCTGGTCAGATAAAAAATCACCATCCGTTAACCAGCAACTTCATGTCATTTTATGAGAAAAAATCGCAAAAGAATGATTTTCTAATTGTTCGTAAACTCAAAATAGAGCGAGCGTTCGAAATAATCAATCCTTGATCCAATGATTTTTTTCTATAGAGAAGGGGTCAACGTCGTTGTGGCCGATAGACTTTAAATGACCTGTACCGGGGGGAAGTTCCTACCTCTGCCAGCCTGTTCCAGATTTTCAGCTGCGGCTGCTTGCCGCCGGCGAAATGACTTCTTCCAGAGTGTAGCCGGTCAGTCGACGGATGGTGCGCCACAGGTAAAAGAAGATGGCGATCATCATCACCATGGAAGGGATGGCAATCATGGGATAACTTACGAGGGTCATACGTCCGAGTTCTTCGTTGAACGCCTGGGTACCTGAGGGGCTGGTGACGATCCAACGGGCCAGAACGTAGTTCATGATGGCGGAAAACAGGAAAGTTCCGGCAAAAAAATAGCTGGCCTTCATCAGGCGGTCTTCGAACTCTTCCTCGCAGCCCCGCTCCTGCAGGGATCGCTGAATCTTGTCTACGTCCAGCACGTTCGGGTTATACAGGAGGGTGCGCACCAGAGGGTATTTGGTACGGGTGGAGATCAGCACCGCAAGGCCGATAACCAGAGGTACCGCGGCTTCTTTGATTGCCAGCCAGCGGGCGTCGATTTCCATCAGGCCGATGCCGCCTGTTAGGCCAACACTGATAACACCAAGGACGGCAATAAAATTTTTCTTGCGATATTTGATCAGCTCGAACAGGCCCCAGCCCAGGGGAAAGGCAAGGCCGATCAGCAGCGCCCAAGTGCTGCCCAGATAGTCGTCCCCGCTGAGCTTCATTAGGATAATCGATGGAATGATGATGCTGACCAGCAGGTCTACCCACGGGCGGGGCTTGTGGTCGGGGATCTGTTTGGGCTGATCAGTCATGACTTAATCCACTATGTGTTTCACGGTTGCAAGGATGATAACACGAGGCAGGTTGTTTGTTTTCCAGCCTTAGGGGTGCTGCGGGTACAGCTCCCCTGTTACAAACGTATCTGGTGGTGTCAGTGATAGTCGGGGTCTTCGTAGATAACCATGACATTGTTTAATTCGTCTATAAACCGCGCAACTACGTTCTTATCCTCTTGTGGCACGTCGCTGAAATAGCGCTTCTGTGCCTCTTGCATCTGGAGAAACTGAGCCTTTATCTCCTGAATACGCTCTTTCTGCATGCCGGGCAAGGATTCCAGTTGGTCCCACACCGCGTCCATTTCCGGGTTGGGTCGCTCGGTCTGAACTGCCATGTGCGCGTTAATCACGCGTAGCGTTATCTCGATCCAGACGTCCTTGTCACTGAACCCATGTTTACGGACGAAATCGGTGACCATCGTGTTCGCTTCCGGATGCTGACGAATGAGGTCCATGTCTTCGTTCATGCTGGTTTCCAGACCGACCATCAGCATTTCTGTGGGGTCACCATCACCCGTCATCGTGGCCTGAATCATTTTTAGCCGCAAGTCCTCCTCCCGAAGGTGTCGTCGTTCGGCCAGTCCTGGAACAAGACGCTCAACATCTTCCTCGAATTTTTCGGAGTCACCCATCAGGCTGATGACGTTTCTGACATCCCGCTCTGACAAAGTGCTGGCCGCAACCTGAACGCTCCAGCACGCCAGAATGGTAATCAGGAAAACCTGGGTAATCACATCCTTCACAGCTACTTCTCCTTGGTCATCACCTGGTTATTACAAGTCATTCCGAAAAAACCTATCCGCTGCAGAGGCAACAGAACCCAACGGGAGGCTGGAGGGTCAGGCGAGTTTCCTTATAGCAGGTTTCATTACTCGGGACATCAGGACAACTTAAACATCCGGTCGGTCACTAAAGCTTGTGGGCGGCGGGATAGTGGAGGTCCAGGGGGCGGTTGGCTGATAGCTTGGGGGGTGGAAAGGTTTGGTCAGGGCCTTCCGGAACGAAAAACGTTGTTTTTCTGACTGTTCCGGAAGGCCCTGACCAAACCTTTCTTTTAATAATTGGGTAGTGCCAGTTGAAACTGATGCTGGCTAACGTCCAGACTTTGAGTCTTGTGTGTGCCGATACGGAAAATCATGAGGCGGCGACTGTCAGAGAAATAGCAGGAGGTGTGTGCCGGGATGAGGTGTTGAGTTCCTGTTTCTAGCACTGGTCGTCACCGGGCGCGGTGCATCGCGCCCGGTTCAGTCAAGCTTTTGGGCTACTCACCTTCTTCTTCATGGTCCGTAGCTGCGTTTAACTCATCCATGAACGGAGCGATTGCGCGCTTGTCAGCCTCTGGGACGTCGCTGAGATAGCGCCTTTGGGCTTCCTGCATCCCAAGCATCTGAGCCCTCATTTCATCAATTCCTTCTTGGGTCGCCCCGGGAAAGTCCGCCATCTGAGCAAGGGTTTCCTCGATCTCCGGGTTGGGCTGATCGATCGACACAGCCATATAGGCCCGCACGACGCGAACGAAAGTGTCGATCCAGTCGTCGCCATCATTGAAGCCGTGCTGACGGACTACCTTGGTCAGTATGCCGTTGGCTTCCGGGTATTTGCGAAGGATTGCCATGTCTTCACGCAGATCGGATTCCAGGTTTCCCAGGGAAATGGCGGAGGGATTACCCTCACCGCTCATCATGAATTGCATCATCTCCCGCTCTCTTTCCTGGTCCCGGACAGCGCGTCGCTCCGCCAGTTCTGGTACCAGTCGTTCAATCTCCTGATTAAAGTTGCTGGAATCGCCTATCAGGCTGATCGCATTTCGAACGTCTTTATCGGTCAAGGTACTGGCTGCTAACTGCATGCTCCATACCGCAAAAACCACAATCATGAACGTGCGGGTTACTACATCCTTCACGGTAACTTCTCCTTGTTGATCATTTTGAGTGTCGTTGAAACTGACTGAAGTGTTGCGTTGAGGGCGGTGGCGACAAACACACGAGCATTACTCGCGCCCGGGCATAAGACTGTCATTTTGCGAATAAAAAGTCGATGACGCGCACGGCGAAACGATGACACCAGGAACAAAAGGAAGAAAACAAGAAAGAACTGTGAGGGTGCGGCTTGCAGAACAATCAGAAAAACAAAGTTTTTCGTTCTGCAAGCCGCACCCTCACCACTTGCACCACCCAGGCAAAGCCGATCAGGACACCCAGGACAACCCAACCACCCAGTCAATCACTGGCGCCGGATAAACTCCAATCACCAGAATCAGAATGGCAACCATCAGCAGCGTCAGACCCCCTACCCGGTAGCCCCAGTCGTTGGGAGCATCCCGCCGCCGCATCCCCGGCTCAGGCATATACAGCGTCACCATCACCCTCAGGTAATAAAACATCCCAATGGCGCTACCGGCCACAACGCCTCCCACGAGCCACCACTGGGCATCGGCTACACCCAGGGCAATCACATAGAACTTACCGATAAACCCTGCCGTCAGTGGGATCCCCGCCAGGGACAGAAAGCTCACTGTCATTACCGCTGCCAGCCAGGGCCGGCGCCAGAACAAGCCTCGGTAATGGTGCAGCCCGGCCGCGTCTTCGCCCTTGAACGGGCTTGATACCTGCGTAACGACACCAAAGGCCGCCAACGTAGTGACCAGATAGGTCACCAGATAAACACCGGTAGTTTCAATGGCCAACGGCCCGCCGACTACCAGCGCCACAAGCAGGTAACCAAAGTGAGCGACTGAGGAATAGCCCAGCAGTCGTTTGATGTTCGCCTGGAACAGCGCCAGCAGGTTACCGCCGAGCATGGTAATCAACGCGAGCACAATCAACAGGCTGCGCAACCACTCACTGTCGAACGCTGGTGCGACCAGAATCAGCCGCAGCAACACTACGAAGACCGCTAACTTGCTGACGGTCGCCAAAAAAGTTGAAGCTGGCGCTGGACCGCCCTGATAGACATCCGGCGTCCACAGATGAAACGGAACCACTGATAGCTTGAAGCCCAGTCCAACAATCATCAGGACGGCACCGGCAATGATCCAGATATCAGGGCTCGCGAGTCCCAGCGCCAGGGTCGTCAGATCCATGCCCCCGGTCCGGGCGTAAATCAGTGCCATGCCAAACAGCAGAAACGCAGCTGCCGCGGCCGATAACACAAGATACTTGATGCCCGCTTCCAGCGACTGTTCGGCCCGGAAGCTGTACGCGAGCATCCCGTACAAGGGCATCGACATTAACTCGAGACTGATAAACAGAGTCGCCAGATGATCACTGGCGACCAGGCCCAGTGCTCCGGTTACAGCACAGAGCAGCAACAGATAGAACTCTTCCTTGGCACCGATATAGCCGGTGAGGTAGTGATGACTGAGAGCAACGGTCACGAGCCCGCATAACAGCACCAGTACACTGCCCATAAGGGCGAGCCCATCCATGGTCAGCAACGGCGGTGCCTCCAGGGCGCCTGCGGCCAGTGGAATGGTCATCAAGGCCAGCACCAGGCCGCCAGCGGAAATAACGGCAGTTCCCGCATGGTGACGCCGCCAGCTGACACCCAGCATTACGATCACAGCGGTGGTTGCGACAAGAATCAGTGGTAACAGTGCAACCAGACTTGAGAGCGTCACCATCACTTCGCCTCCACTGCCTGAACGGCCAGCTCAGCCGGACTTGAGAACAGCTCCGCTACCGGCGCGGCGACCGCGACCGTCGTGTCCAGTAGCGGTTGGGGATAAATCCCCACCGCGACGGTCAGGACAAGCAGGGTCAGCATCATGCCGTACTCTCTGATGTCGGGGCCGCGCAAGGGCCCGGGCCGGTAGACCGGGCCATAGTGCACCCGCTGCATCAGAAGCAGCGAGTAGATTGCGGCCAGAACCAGCCCGATACAGGCGACGACGGCGATCATCGGCGCATCTGCGAAAATGCCGAACAGCACCATGAACTCTCCCACAAAGTTTGCCGTGCCCGGCATGCCCAGTGAGGCGGCCACGAAACACAGGGTAAAGGCGGGCAGCACCGGTATGCGGCTCCAGAGCCCTCCCATCGTCCGCATGTCCCGGGTATGGATGCGCTCGTATAACTGGCCACTGAGAATGAACAGTCCGGCGCTGGAGAAAGCATGAGCAACCATCAGGATGATCGCGCCCTGAATGGCCAGCTCTGAACCGGAATAGATGGCGATCAGAACAAAGCCCATATGGGAAATACTGGTATAGGCGATCAATCGTTTGACGTCCTGCTGACCGCAGGCCAGCACCGCGCCATAGATAATGCCCACCAGGCCCAGAGTCATGGCAACCGGGGCAAAAGCCTCGGACTGTTCGGGGAATAGTGGCAAAGCGAAACGGATCATGCCGTAAGCGGCGGTTTTCAGCAGGATGCCTGCCAGGTCGACGCTCCCCGCCGTCGGGGCCTGAGCGTGAGCATCGGGTAACCAGCCGTGGAACGGGACCACCGGGAGCTTGACCGCGAAGGCGATGAAGAAACCCAGCATGAGCCAGAAGCCGAAAGGATCTGGAACGACCGTGCCGCGCAATACGTCGTAGTTGAACGACAGCTCACCAGTGGTGCGGTAATTCACCAACACCAGTGCAAGAATTGCCACCAGCATCAGCAATCCGCTGGCCTGGGTATAAATGAAGAAGCGGGTGGCCGCGCGGATACGGGTCCGGCCCGGTGAACCGCTGTGGCCCCACAGGGCAATCAGGAAGTACATGGGCACCAGCATCATTTCCCAGAACAGGAAGAACAGGAACAGGTCCAGTGCCAGGAAGACGCCGACAACCCCGCCCAGAATAAACAGCAGGTTCAGGTGGAAAAAGCCAACCCGGTGTGCGATTTCCCGCCAGGAGCAAAGTACCGCCAGTGCGCCGAGAAAGCCGGTAAGTGCCACCAGAATCAGTGACAGACCGTCCAGCGCCAGGTGAACCTCAATGCCGAAACGGGGGATCCAGGACGCTCGCCATTCCAGCAGCCACTGGTTCCCGGCCCGGCCCGGCAGACTGAAATCGCCGCCCAGCCAGAGGATCACGCTGATCACCAGCACAAACAGCATGGTGCCCAGGGCAATCCAGCGGGGCGCCTGTCCACCCCAGCGTTCCGCTTGCCAGCTCAGTATGCCGCCAAGAAAAGGAATCAGAATTAGCCAGACCAGAATCATGCTCCGCCTCCTGGAACCAGAACCAGCGTCATCAGGATGATCGTGACGCCGAACACCATGAGCACGGCATAACTACGGGTTCGCCCTGTCTGCGTGCGCACCAGACCGGCGTTGAACAGACGGGCGAGGACGGCCGGCAGATTCATGATCAGATTAATAAAGTCGAAACGCAGTACGCGTACCGTCCAGTGCCAGGGCCGCACCAGTACGCGGTCGAACAGGGCGTCGAATCCCCAGGCGTGGTGCCAGAACTTCCAGAGACTGGCGCCTGGCTGCCGCCTGGTCAATACGGTCAGCCACTGACGCTGAACCAGGAACAGCCATCCGGCCAGAGCCAGCCCTGCGATGACAGCACCGGTCGCCAGCACTTGCAGCAGGGTGTGGCCGGTCGTTGCAAGATCGCCTGGCGCTGGTGGGAAGAGTTCGCCCAGCCCCGGATAGACCCAGGCACCGATAAAGGTGGATAGAATCGCCAACACCACCAGCGGCAGATGGTGAGTCAGCAGGCTGGTGCCTGGTTTCGGGTTACGGGCACTTTCACTGCCGGGTTCGCCATGGAAGGTGCCAAGAATCAGCCGCACGGTGTAGATACCGGTCAGCACAGCTCCGAGCAATCCGGCGATCAGCAGGCCATTCTGCTCAGCGGCCATGGCCTGCCACAGAATTTCGTCCTTACTGAAAAAGCCCGCGGTGATTAACGGCAGCGCCGCCAGCGCTGCACCCCCTACGATGAAGCCGCCATAAGCTACGGGCAGCTTGTTCCAGAGCCCGCCCAGAAGGCGCAGGTCCTGTTCGTGATGGCAGCTGATAATGACGGCGCCGGCCGACAGGAACAGCAGGGCCTTGAAGAAGGCGTGGGTTACCAGATGAAAGATGGCGGCGTCGAACGCACCGACTCCGAGGGCGACAAACATGTAACCGATCTGGCTCATGGTAGAGAAGGCCAGCACCCGTTTGATGTCGGTCTGGGCCAGCGCAGCAAACGCTGCCAGCAGCAGCGAAACAGCGCCAATCACACCAACCAGCATCATCACGTCCGGGGCCAGCAGGAACAGACCGTTCAGACGGGCGATCAGATAGACACCGGCGGTAACCATGGTCGCGGCATGAATAAGCGCCGACACCGGAGTCGGCCCTGCCATGGCATCTGGCAACCAGGTATGGAGCGGTACCTGGGCAGATTTACCGAGGGCGCCACCAAGCACCAGAAGCGCAGCCAGGCTGGCCGTGATGCTGCCTTCTCCCCAGACTTCTGGTGCCCGGGCCAGCACCGTGGCAATGTCGAGCGTACCCAGTTCGACAAAAATCAGGAACATGCCCAAGGCGAGGAACACATCGCCGATTCGGGTCACCACAAAAGCCTTGAATGCGGCCCGGGAATTTTTCAGATCCTGGTAGTAGTAACCGATAAGCCCGTAACTGCACAGCCCCACTCCTTCCCAACCCAGGAACAGCAGGAGCAGGTTATCCCCGAGCACCAGCAGCAGCATGCTGAAGACAAACAGGTTCATCCAGGCGTAGAAGCGTGTGATGCCCGTATCGCCATTCATATACCACGCGGCGAACAGATGGATCAGAAAGCCCACCCCAGTAATGACCGACATCATCACCAGTGCCAGGCCATCTACCGCCAGGCCCATTGTGGGCTGGAAGTCGCCTACGGATATCCAGGTCCAGAGGGTGATCACCTCGCGCTCGCCGCCATAGACAAGCACCGCCCACAGAGTTGCCAGAGCAGCCAGCCCGATACTGCCCGCACCGATCACGGCACTGGCCCGCGCTCCCAGCCGGCCATTGGAGAACGCCAATAGCAGCGTGCCGGTTAGCGGTAACAGGAACGAAAGTATTACTGGGGTCGCCATCATCCACGCATCCTGCTGGCAGCATCGAGATCAAGGGAACGAAAACGCTGGTAAAGCTGGAGCATCAATGCCAGGCCAACAGCCGCTTCGGCGGCTGCCAGGGCAATCACCAGCAGAAACATGGCCTGTCCGTCTGGCTGATTCCATGCGGCTGCACCCACCACGAAGGCGAGTGCTGCGGCGTTGAGCATCACTTCCAGGCTCATCAGTACAAACAGCATGTTGCGTCGGAGCATAAGCCCAACCAGGCCCAGGGTGAACAGGACGCTGGCCAGGATCAGACCGTGCTCCATGGGGATACCGTTCATCAGGCACCTCCATGGGGTGGTTTGTTTGATGGCGGCGGATTTGAAACGCCCTGATTTTGTGCCGGGTCGCTGCGGCGCCCGACATGGGAGGCTGTTACCAGCGCAGCCAGCAGAAGCACAGCTGCGAGTTCTACCACAATAAGCCAGGGGCCGAAGAGGGTAAGACCGACTTCATGGGCCGTTAACAACTCGCCCTCAATACCGGGGTTGTCGCCGCCCTGGCGGAGTAACGCCAGGAATGCGCCCAGGAGCACCAGTGATAGCAGGGCCGGCCCGGCCCAGTACCGGGGATGGCTCAAGGTCAGCTCCCGTTTAGCATCAGGCCGCAGATTGAGCATCATGATTACGAACACGAACAGCACCATGATGGCGCCGGCGTAGACAATAATCTCCAGCGCACCGGCAAACGGCGCGCCGAGGGCAAAGAAAACCATGGCAACGGCGATCAGGGAGACGATCAGGTAGACCACCGCGTGAACCGGGCTGTGCCCGATGATGACACCAAGGGTGGCCAGTACCGCGACCAGGCCGCTGAGGTAAAAGGCGAGCTCCATCAGTGCAGGCTCCTTCTATGGCAGCTATGGCAGCAATGTACGGACATCTTCCGGTGCCTCCTCATTCAGTGCCTCACCTTTATCCTTGCCACTGATTGCCAGCCCGGCCACCTTGTAGAAGTGGTAGTCGTGATCCTTGCCGGGTCCGTTTATCAGCAGGTCTTCTTTCTCATACACCAGCTGCTGGCGATCGTACTCGCCCATCTCGAAGTCCGGCGTCAGCTGGATCGCGGATGTGGGGCAGGCTTCCTCGCACATACCGCAGAAAATGCAGCGGGAAAAGTTGATACGGAAGAACTCGGGATACCAGCGGCCATCTTCTTTCTCGCCCTTCTGCAGCGCGATGCAGTCCACGGGACAGGCCACGGCGCACAGGTTACAGGCAACACAGCGCTCTTCCCCGTCCGGATCCCGGGTCAGTACGATGCGACCGCGGTACCGGGGCGGCAGATAAACGGGCTCTTCCGGGTAGTTGAGGGTTTCCCGCTTGCGGAAGCTGTGCATGAACACTATGCCAATGGTGCGCAGTTGCGACCATGTGGCCGGTATTAACCAGAGTATGGAGCGAATTACTGAGACCTTTTCACGTTCCATAGGGCCTCCTATCCGTTGATCAGGAGCACTACCGCTCCTGTGGCAAGCAAGTTGATCAGGGTGAGCGGCAGGCATACTTTCCACCCGAAACTCATCACCCGGTCGTATCTGGGCCGTGGCAGCGAAGCCCGTACCAGGATGAACAGCATCAGGAAGAAGCCGGTTTTCAGGGCGAACCAGATGAAAGGCGGCAGCCAGGGGCCGTGCCAGCCACCGAAAAACAGCGTCGCGATCAGGGCAGAGATAAGCACCATGCCCACGTACTCACCGATAAAAAACATGCCGAACTTCATGCCGGAATATTCAACGTGGTAACCGTCGGCCAGTTCCTGCTCGGCCTCTGGCTGGTCAAAAGGATGTCGGTGGGTCACTGCAAAACCGGCGATCAGAAAGGTGACGAAGCCGAAGAACTGGGGAATGATGAACCATAGCCCCTCCTGGGCAGCCACGATGTCCCGCAGGTTGAACGAACCTGCCAGAGCCACCACGCCCATGACGGAGAGACCCATAAACACTTCGTAGGAAAGCGTTTGTGCGGAGGCTCGCATGGCTCCCAACAGAGCGTATTTGTTACCGCTTGACCAGCCACCCAGCAGTACGCTGTATACGTTGACCCCTGCCAGCGCCAGGAAAAAGAGCAGGCCGACGTGCATGTTGGCAACACCCCACCCGGGCGTGATGGGAATCACCATAAACCCCAGCAACAGGGACGCAAAGGCGACTACCGGCGCCAGCACAAACATGCCGCGGTCGGCAAATGGAGGGATCCAGTCCTCCTTGAAGAAGATCTTCAGCATGTCCGCGACCAACTGAAGCGTACCGAAAGGTCCGACCCGGTTGGGCCCGTAGCGATCCTGCCACAGGCCAAGAAGGCGCCGCTCCACGACGGTCATGGCGGCGCCCACCAGCACCGCACCGAGCATGATCAGCAGAGCCTGAACCATGGCCCAGACTATGGCCGCCAGTTGTGGCGTCCACCAGCTCATGCCATGCCTCCTTCAGCGTTACGCAAGGTAAGCACGCCACCCTGGGTCAGGCCGGGCAGCAGACCTGCCGGTACGCCAGCCCAGCCAGTGGGCCAGCCTTCTGTTGCCTCCACCATCAGTCTGGCTAAGGAGTCCCCGATAGTTACTGAATCGCCCTGCTGCACCCTCAACACTGCGGCGTCTGCATGGCTAAGCATCAGTACCGGTGGGGTCATCCGTTGCTGAATGGGTTCGGCCCGTGCTGACAGTTCCTCACCGCCGAACAGCCGTGGCAGAATCAGCGCCCGCAGATTACCGCTTGTGGTTTCCTGTGAGGCCGCGCTGATCGGGGCGTATGTCCGGTGGGCCGCACGAGTTGGGATAACTTGCACTCCGGGATCACCGCCGCTGAGATGGCCACCGACTTCATCGGTAAACTTGTTCCAGGCCTGTGGGGAGTTCCAGCCCGGTGCCCAGGCGAAGGGAACCTGCTGGCGGGGCCGGTCGGAGCCGCTATAACCCTCCATGGAGAAGGAAAACGGCGTATCCTGATCCTGCATGGGACGGGGCTCATGGATCCCGACATCGGCGCGCATGGCGGTCCGGCCACTGTACCGGTGGGGCTCGCGGGCGAGGCGGAGGCCTTCAATCCGGGCAGTGGCATCAGGTGCAGCGTCGACAATACCGGCGAGCGCCGGATGGGCATCAGCACAGGCCCGGGTGATGGCATCGAGATTCACATCCGTCACCGGCTCGTCTTTCAGCTTCGCGGTCAGTACATGTAACCAGTGCCAGCTTTCGTGAATGCGGGCCTCGGGCCGCATATAGGACGGGTCATAGACGCGATAGAACCGCTGGGCCCGGCCTTCCAGGTTAACCAGGGTGCCACTGCCCTCGGCGAAACTGGCGGCGGGCAGCACAAAGGTGGCTTTTTCGGCGGTAGCGGTTGCCTGATGGTCCAGTACCACCTGGATATCGGTACGGGCCAGGGCCTGATCAACCCGCTCGGCCGGCGCCCGCTGGTAAAGATCGTTCTCCAGCACAATGACGCAGTCTGCCTGACCCTCAGTGAGCTGATCCAGTGCCCAGTCCAGAGACTGGCCTCCCATCAATGCCAGGCCGGTGCTGTTGGCTTCGCGGCGGATGAGCACCAGCCCGCCGGAGCGGTTTCGTCCCGACAGTGCCTGGGCAATATTCCCGGCGGCCTGCAGAATGGCGGTTGAGGAAAGGCTGCCGCCGCTGACAATCAGCGGGCGTTCGGCCGCCATCAGGTCATCCGCAATCCGGCGTGCAAGCTCCTGGATTTCCGGGGCGAGATCGTCGACTGCCGGTGCAGAGGCATCAATCGCATGGGCCACTGCAAAGCCCAGACGGGCAATATCATCCGGCGCCAGCTCATAACGTCCGGCTGCGACATCATCCAGTTCTGTTGCGGCCGGCCAGACAATATGCAGCGGGTAGAAATCATCCTGGCCCAGGGTTTTCAGGGCTTCAGCGTTCCACGCCGGGATACCGATCTTCTCACCCAGTTCTGAACGCCGTGAAAGGGCTGCCTGGCGCAGGTTGAGCCCGAGGCGCCCTGCGCTCTGCACAGGATTCTCACCCAGGATGAGGATGGCATCGTGACTTTCCATCTCGCGGGGGGTGGGTGTCGGCAAACCAGCGGTTTGCTGGAGTTCTTCCATCAGCGCCAGACAGGCCAGTTCCTGCATTTCAATGCCGGTGGAAAAGTTCTCGACTCCGACCAGTTCCTGCAACTGATGGTTGCTCTCAAGGCTGGCCCGGGGTGACCCGATACCAATGATTCTGCGGCCATGGCGCAGTGCGTCAGTAATGCGGTTCAGTGCGCCGTCAATGTCGAGCGGGACAGGGGGGCGGGACGGCTCGTCCCGCCACAGAGGCGCCAGTGGCCGATCATCCCGGTTGACATGGCCATAGCCGAAGCGACCGCGATCACAGAGGAAGTAACCGTTTACTTCGCCGTGGTAGCGGTTTTCAATACGCCGGATGGTGCCGTACCGTTCACCCGGGCTGATATTGCACCCCACCGAGCAGTGCTGGCAGATGCTGGGCGCAAATTGCAGGTCCCATTTCCGGGTGTAATGGTCGGAATGGCTCTGGTCGGTAAATACGCCCGTGGGACAGACTTCGGTCAGGTTGCCCGAGTAGGGGCTTTCCAGCGTGCCCTCTTCGTAACGGCCGAAGTAGATGTTGTCTCTGGCGCCAAATGTCCCGAGATCGGTGCCGCCCGCATAATCATTGTAGAAGCGGACGCAACGGTAGCAGGTGATGCACCGGTTCATCTCATGGGCGATAAAGGGGCCCAGGTACTGATTGCGTCGGGTACGTTTACGATAGCGATACCGGCGTCGGTCGTGGCCGGTCATCACGGTCATGTCCTGCAGGTGGCAGTGGCCGCCCTCCTCGCAGACGGGACAGTCGTGCGGATGGTTGATCATCAGCCACTCCACAACGCTCGCCCGGAAGGCCCGGGCTTCCTCATCGTCGATGGAAATCCGGGTCTGGTCCGCAGCGGGGGACATGCAGGACATCACCAGCGTGCCCTGCTTATCATTTTCGTCCCGGTACTGACGCACAGCGCACTGACGGCAGGCGCCGACACTTCCCATGGCCGGATGCCAGCAAAAATAGGGAATGTCCAGGCCGAGGGACAGAC
>CAZHAY010000060.1:0-16655 GCA_964530545.1 uncultured Marinobacter sp. | reverse complement strand
AATGTCGTTAATCAGCGATACGATGTCACCGATTTCCTGGGAGGACTCACCCAGGCGCTTGATCCGCTTGGAGGTTTCCTGGATCTGCTCACGGATGTTGTCCATGCCGCGGATGGTGTTCTGTACCACTTCGGCGCCTTTCTTGGCGATGGCAACCGAGCGCTCCGCAACCGCAGTGGATTCGGCGGCGTTGGAGGATACCTGGTCGATGGATACAGCCATCTCGTTAACCGCAGCTGATGCCCCGGCAATTTCCTGAGCCTGGTGCTCGGACGCATCCGCCAGCTGCATGGCAGTAGACTGGGATTCCTGCGCGGCGCCGGCAACCCGGACTGCAGTGCCGCGGATGGCCTGTACCAGGCCCCGCATCTGGTCGATCGCGTAGTTAATAGAGTCAGCGATGGCGCCGGTAAAGTCTTCGGTTACCGTGGCCTCGGTGGTCAGGTCACCGTCAGCCAGGTCAGCCAGTTCGTCCAGCAGCCGCAGGATCGCGTTCTGGTTCTGTTCGTTCTGGGCCTGGGTCTTGGTCAGGCGCTCCTGGGCTGCGCGGTACAGGACCAGACCGATCGCAACAACGGTGGCAACCATCAGTGCCAGAATCAGGTAGGCCAGGAGCGGCCCCATGACACGGGAGCCCGCCTTGGCGAAGCCGTCCGCCAGTTTTGAAATTTCCTGCAGCAGCAGCTGGGAGTTCTGGAAGATTTCGCTGGATGCGTTACGCACACGGTAGAGGTCGGGAGAGGCCCCAAGAATCGCGTCGATGTTCTGGGAAACGAACTGGTACAGCTCTTCCACCGCTTCCAGGCCGTAGCGGGCTTCTTCGATATCGATGCGGGAGATGTTCCTGGCTGCATCGCCCTGTAACTGGCCTTTAAGTACGCGACCAAAGTCGGTCGCGTCACGACCAAACCGGTCGGCAGCCACAACGGCGTCTTCATCGCCTGACAGAACGCTGTTCACCGCCCGGGCGATACGCTCGGCCAGCAGTGACTGACGCTGGGCCAGGGCGACCTGGTCCGCGGGGGCGTCATTATCCAGCAGTACTGCGACGATATCGCGGTATTCCACCTGCAGCCGGGGAATGGTTTCGTTCAGGGTGCTGGCTACCTGGTGCAGCGCCAGTACGTCCTCACGGGTGCTTACGATGCTGTCGGCGTTGGTTCTGACCGTATCCCAGTAGGGTTGTACGTCGCTTTCCGCGGCCAGATCACTGGCTGGAAGGCCGGTCTCGGGATTACCCTGGAGGATATAGCCCCACAGCTCCGTAAACTCGTTGCGGCTGGCCTGCAGCCGGGCGAAAGCCTCGCTGTTGCCATCCGCCGCCTCGGTCGCGTTACTGGTAATTTCCTGGGAAAGTACCCGCAGCTCGCCCGCGTAGGAGATGTATTCCTGATCGTTGCGACTGTTCTTGTTAATGATAAACAGGACAACAACGAGCAGCACGGTAAGTGCGATCAGCGCTGCGATCAGGCCGGCGACAAGCTTGTTGGCGCCCTGTCCCATGCTGAATCTTCCGGCGTTGTTTTTCATCTTTGGCTCCCGGCCTCTCTTCTTTTTGGCAAATAGGTTTCGGAGGGTAAGGCGGCCAGCAGAGCCGGCGCGTCCGTAATTATTACCACTGTGACACATCCAGGAAGCGCTCATCATCGATTAGCGCAAAAGTTGAGAACACGTTCCAGATTTCGTCATCGCGGACATAGCCACCCTGAACAAAGGGGCTCACCGCTTCATGGACGTCCCTGGAGCTGGATACAAAACTGTCTTCGGCGAAATATTGCATGCCGGCGACGTCGTCCACCACCAGCCCGGCGAAAATGTCATCCTGTTCAACCACCAACACCCGGCGGTCCCGACTGCTGCGGGAACTGCGGGGAAGGCCGAAGAACTGGGCCAGGTCGATCAGGGGCAGCAGGCGCCCCCGAACGTTGGCGACGCCAAGCATAAAAGGACGGACCCCAGGCACATGGGTATACCTGGGCTGGTGCAGGATCTCGACCACTTCCCCCATGGGAGCGACAAAGCGCTGGCCGGCAAGCATGAAGCCGATGCCGTTCCATAGAGCCACGGCTTCCTGCTGTTCCGGCAGGCCGGCCGCCAGCGACCGGCTTCGCCGGGCAATATCCGTCAAGACGGCAAAGGGTGTGGCCTGGGCAGACATGCTTACTCCAAGAGGCGCTAGATCAGGAAATGAGATTGTTGATGGTGCTGATCAGGTCGTTCTCGTTCACCGGCTTCACCAGATAGCCCTTGGCGCCCTGGCGTGTGCCCCATACCCGGTCGGTTTCCTGATCCTTGGTGGTCACGATAACAACCGGGATGGAGGCCGTTTCCGGTGCACGGGTCAGTTGCCGTGTCGCCTGGAAGCCGTTCAGCCCAGGCATGACCACGTCCATCAGCACCAGGTCGGGATTTTCCGCCCGGGCCATGGCGACGCCGTCTGCGCCGTTATCAGCGGTCAGTACTTCGTGTTTGTGTTTTTCCAGAATGGTGGAGATCTTCTTGATTTCGGTGGGGGAGTCGTCAACGATCAGAATGCGGGCCATGGTATCCTCGGTGGTTCTCTTTGTAGGACGGCGTCACTGTTCCGCTTGGGGAACATACTGGCGAATCGTGTTAAGCAGCTCGTCCTTGCTGAATGGTTTGGTCAGGTACTGGTCCGACCCGACAATGCGCCCCTTAGCCTTGTCGAACAGCCCGTCTTTGCTGGAAAGCATGATCACGGGCGTTTTGCGAAACGCTGAGTTGTTCTTGATCAGGGCGCAGGTTTGATAGCCGTCCAGACGGGGCATCATGATATCAACGAAAATGATGTCTGGGTGGGAATCGGCTATTTTCGCGAGTGCATCAAAGCCGTCAGTCGCGGTGATTACCTCGCAGCCCACTTTTTTGAGCAGCGTCTCTGCGGTGCGACGAATGGTTTTACTGTCGTCAATCACCATGATTTTCAGATTTTCGAAGTTGTCATCCATTGTGCAACTGCCTTGCGCTCTGCGAGTGTCGGTGTTCAGAGAGTGGCTTTTTAACACACAAACTGAAGGTGTTCTATCAAGCCCCTCTATTTATAAGCGATTCGTGACGTGCAACAAAGTTTCCGTTTGTGTCCTATTGTACAGGCTCACAAATCCGTTGGTCCCAAACGCCAGAATTCCGGCACCCGTTGTGATGGCAGGTGCATTCGGACGTCTTGTAGAATACCATCAAATCCAGCATAGCACCGTTTGATGAGTATTCTCTGTAGACGGGTTCCTGTTTTTCGCTAATTCACCGGGGAGGCCTGATGACACTCAGAATCGGCGTGGTAATGGATCCGATCCAGGATATTGCCTTTAAAAAAGACACTTCCCTGGCGATGCTGTGGGCCGCCCGGCAACGGGGGTGGGAGCTGGCCTATATGGAATTGTCTGACCTGTATATGAGTGGCGGCCAGGCCCGGGCACGGATACGTACCCTTGATGTCAGAATGGACCCTGCCAACTGGTATACGTTTGGCCATGAAGACGACATTGCGCTAGGCGAGCTGGACGTCATTCTGATGCGCAAGGACCCGCCGGTGGACCGGGAGTTCCTGATGGCCACCTACATTCTGGAGGCTGCCGAGCGCCAGGGAGCGCTGGTGGTCAACCCGACCCAGGCACTACGGGACTGTAACGAAAAACTGTTCGCCACCCGGTTTGAGGACTGCACTCCGCCATTGATTGTCACCAGCTCGGCAGAACGGTTGCGGGAATTCTACCGGGAGCAGGGGGACGTCATCATGAAGCCTGTGGATGGTATGGGCGGGCAGTCCATCTTCCGGGTGAAAGAGAACGACTTCAACCTTGGCGTGATCATCGAAACCCTCACCAACTATGGTCAACAGCAGTGCATGGCGCAGAAGTACATCCCCGAGATCACGGAAGGCGACAAGCGCATCCTGCTGATCGAGGGCGAGCCGGTGCCCTACTCACTGGCGCGGATTCCGTCAGCCGGTGAAAACCGGGGTAACCTCGCCGCCGGTGGCCGGGGCGAAGGGCGGGAGCTGACGGCTCGTGACCGGGAGATCTGTGAGCGGGTCGGGCCGGTGCTGAAGGAGAAGAGCCTGATTTTTGTCGGCATCGATGTGATCGGCGACTACCTTACGGAGATCAACGTAACCAGCCCCACCTGTGTGCGGGAGCTGGACAATGCCTTCGGTCTTGATATTGCGGGCCAGCTCATGGATGCCATTGAGCGTCGTCTGGGATAATAGTCCGGCTTTTAATGACACATTCCCGGAAGTAACCCTAATGGCAGCACAGGTCACGGCGAACGATCGCCTGATGTTTACACTGTTTATGGCGCTCGCTCTCCACGCCGTGGTTCTGCTGGGGGTGACCTTCGCCCCCGAGCCGCCCGCCACCACCGCCTCCACCATGGAAATTACCCTGTCCCGCTTTAATGACGAGAAGGCGCCGGATGAGGCGGACTTTCTGGCCGCCACTCATCAGCAGGGCAGCGGTGACGCTGAGGAAAAGCTGGAGCAGACGACGCCCGAAGTAGCGGAGGTGGATGCCCGCGAGGTGGCGCCGGTCCAGCCGGAGCCAGTTACCGTCACCGAACCTCAGCCGGCAGCAGAACAGGAAGTGGTGCAGACCCGAGCACCGGCCGAGACTATGGTCACCATGGAGTCCCGGGAGGAAGATCCCCCGGAAGAGAACCTGCCAGTGGCTGAGAAAAAAAGCCTGATGGAGCGCAGCCTTGAGATTGCCAGCCTGGAGGCCCGCCTCGACGCCCAGAAACAGGCCTATGCCCGTCGCCCGCGGGTGACCCGGGTGACGGCGGTGTCGGCGATGCAGTCCTCCAGCGCCTGGTACGTTCGCAACTGGGTCGACAAGGTGACCCAGGTGGGGAACAGCAATTACCCGCAGGAAGCCCGCAGCCGGGGTATCTACGGGGACCTGCGTTTGCTGGTATCCTTGCGCAAGGATGGCACTATCAAGGAAGTCAGCATTCTGGAATCGTCGGGCAGCACGGTTCTGGATGATGCCGCCATCCGTATCATCCGTCTGGCGTCTCCTTTTGCGCCCTTCCCGGAGGAAATGCGTGAGAAAACCGATGAGCTTGAGATTATACGGACCTGGTCCTTCCAGCGCCGGGGGCTGTCCTCGGGATGACTGACCCGCAGGCACCCCTTGAAAGCCTGAAAGGGCACTTTCTGGTGGCCTCTCCCTGGTTGGGAGATCCCAATTTCCAGGGTGGCGTTATCTATCTGTGCGATCACAGCGATGACGGCACCTTCGGTCTGCTGATTAACCAGCCGCTGGACGTTTCCCTGGGGGAGATTCTCGAACAGCTGGATATGGACGGGGAACATCTTGAGGCTCCGGTCTATGGTGGCGGCCCGGTCCAGCAGGAGCGTGGCTTTGTGCTGCACCCGCCTGCGGGTGACTGGCAGAGTACGGTGTCGGTAACAGACCGTCTGCAGATGACCACCTCCCGGGACATTCTCCTCGCCATTGGTAACGAAACCGGCCCCGGGCAATACCTGGTGGCCTTGGGCTACGCCGGCTGGAGTGCGGGCCAGCTGGAGCAGGAACTGGCCGGAAACGCCTGGCTGACCTGTCCTGCCACCGAGCAGGTCTTATTCGACGTGCCCTGGCAGGAGCGGTACAAAGCGGTCCTCGCGCAGATGGGGATTGATCCGGGCCAGCTGGACCAGTCGGTAGGCCATGCCTGAGCAGGCGCTTCAGCAGGTACTGGGGTTTGATTTCGGCCTGCGCCGCATCGGTGTCGCCTTCGGCAGTTCGCTGACGGGAACGGCCCGGCCGGTGGCGATGATTCTGGCCCGTGACGGCATACCGGACTGGACACAGGTTGAACAACTGCTTGCGGAATGGCAGCCCGATCGGGTGGTGGTTGGCCTGCCTCTGAATATGGATGGCACCGAAAGTGACATGTGCGCCCGCGCCCGCAAGTTTGGCAAGCGCATCCACGGCCGTTACCACGTGTCGGTCGAAATGATGGATGAACGCCTGAGCAGCTTCGAGGCCAAGGACACCGTACTGGCCGGGGGCGGTAGCAGCGATTTCGGCCGCCACGGTGTGGACGATCTGGCGGCGGTGCTGATCCTGGAAAGCTGGTTCAACCATCAACGGGACCTGGCTCGAGACTCCACAACGGGAGAGTGATGCTACATGACTGATTTACCCACCGTGCCCGCTTTGCTTGATCAGCTTGAACAGGCCCTTCGCCAGTACCTGCAGGAGCGGAATATTCAACAGCCACTGATGGTTGGCATCCGTACCGGCGGTGTCTGGATCGCCAGTGAACTCCACCGGCGTCTGGGTTTGACCGAACCCTGGGGGGAACTGGACATTTCGTTCTATCGGGACGATTTCAGCCGGATCGGCCTTAACCCCCGGGTTACCCCCTCTCATCTCCCGTTTGAGACGGAAAGCCGCGACCTGGTGCTGGTGGACGACGTTATCATGTCGGGGCGTACCATTCGCGCGGCCATGAATGAGCTGTTCGACTATGGCCGCCCCAGCTCCATCACGCTGACGGCTTTACTGGATATGGGCGAACGTGAGCTGCCGATTCAGCCCGATGTGTGCGGCGACCGGCTCAGCCTGCTGCCCACACAGCGGGTGAAATTGCGGGGGCCGGACCCGCTGCTGATCGAATTGCGTGAGGTGAAACCCTAATGGCCGAACAGCTCAACGCCCACGACAAAGCCTCCCGCCGTCTTCAGCTCACCGAAGACGGCCAGTTGCGGCACTTTATTACCCTGGATGGCCTCGACCGCGCCATGCTGACCGATATTCTCGACACCGCTGACTCCTTTATTGAGGTGGGTGAACGGGCCATCAAGAAGGTTCCGCTGTTAAGAGGGAGTACGGTCGTCAACCTGTTCTTCGAGTCCAGCACCCGCACCCGCAGTACCTTCGAGCTGGCAGCCAAGCGACTGTCCGCAGACGTGCTGAACCTGGACATCAACACCTCCGCAACTTCCAAGGGCGAGTCACTGTCCGACACATTGCTCAACCTGGAAGCCATGGCCAGCGACATGTTCGTAGTGCGCCATTCCCAAAGCGGGGCGCCTCACTTTATTGCTGAGTCGGTGACACCCGGAGTTGCCATTATTAACGCCGGAGATGGCCGCCACGCCCATCCGACCCAGGCCATGCTCGATATGCTGACCATCCGCCAGAACAAACAGCGGTTTGACGGCCTGAAAGTCGCTATTGTGGGCGATATTCTTCACTCCCGGGTGGCCCGTTCCCAGATCCGGGCCCTGCACACCCTGGGCGCTGCGGAAGTCCGGCTGATTGCGCCTGGCACGCTGTTGCCCGCCGATGTGGATAGCCTGGGTTGCACGGTTGAGTACGACATGAGAAGGGGTATGGCAGACCTGGATGTGGTGATCATGCTGCGCCTGCAGAAAGAACGTATGGAGGGCGCGTTGCTGCCCAGTGAGCGAGAGTTTTACCGGTTGTACGGGCTGGATGCGGAAAAGCTGGCGCTGGCCAGGCCGGACTGCATTGTGATGCATCCGGGCCCCATAAACCGCGGCGTTGAAATCGAATCGGCGGTGGCAGACGGGCCACAATCGGTCATCCTCAATCAGGTGACCAACGGTATCGCGGTCCGGATGGCGGTCATGTCCATGGCCATGAGCGGTCAGGTAGAAGAGCGTGCGGCCCGGGCCCGACGGCAGGGAGGTGACCTGTGAGCGTCAGTCTGCGGATCGAAAACGCGAGAATTATTGGTGATGACACCCCGGTTCATCTGCTGGTGCAGGGGGGCATTATTCAGCGCATGGGCAGCGAACCCATTGCCGACCCTGCGGAGCGGGTCATTGATGCCAGTGGCCTGACGCTTCTGCCAGGTTTTGTGGATCTCTGCTGTAACCTGCGCGAACCGGGTAACGGCCAGAAGGGCAACATTGCCTCCGAAACCCGGGCGGCAGCCCGGGGCGGTTTCACCACCGTCTGCGCATCACCGGACACCTCGCCGGTCAACGATTCCGGCGCCGTTACCAATCTGATCTGTGATGTGGCTTATGCCGAAGCGGCAATCCAGGTGCTGCCGATCGGCGCGGCAACCCGGGGGCTGGCAGGGGAGCTGCTCAGCGATATGGTGGGGCTTAGCAAAGCCGGATGCGTGGCCTTCAGCAACGGCACCCGGACCCTGGCCAATGCCCGAATCCTGCGCCGATGCATGGCCTATGCCCGTACTTTCGATCTCACGCTGATGCTGCAGCCCATTAACCGTGCCCTCGCTGCGGATGGCTACGCCCACGACGGCAAGGTGGCCGCCCGGCTGGGCCTGCTGGGCGTTCCGGAGGTGGCTGAAACCACGGCTGTGATGGAGATGCTGCTGCTGGCCGAGGAAACCGGTGTGCGCCTGCACCTGGGCCAGCTGTCCTGCGCCCGCAGCGTTGAGATGGTGGCTGACGCGCGGCGTCGTGATGTTGCTGTCACCGCTGATGTGGCGATGCACCAGTTAATGTTCACTGAGGAAGCCCTGTCCGGGTTCGACAGTCGCTATCACGTGGTGCCCCCCCTGCGTACCGAGGCAGATCGGAAGGCGTTGATCCGGGGCGTGGAAGAAGGCGTGATTGACGCCATCGTTAGCCAGCACCAGCCCCACGATTCCGCCGCCAAGAAGGCCCCGCTGGGGGACACCGAACCTGGTATGTCCACGGTGGAGAGTGTGTTTTCCATGGGGTTGTCGCTGGTAGCCGAAGGCGAGTTGACGATGGCGGCACTGATGCGCGCGTTAACAGACGGCCCTGCCAGTGTGACTGGTGTCAGCAGCCGGCTGGAGCAGGGAGCCACAGCCAGTTTCAGTCTCTGGAATTTGCAGGGTCAGTGGCAGGTGGCGCCGGAAACCATCATCTCACGAGGCAGTCATGCACCGGTTTCGGATCAGCGGTTGCCCGGGGTGTGTCAATGGACGGTTGCCAAAGGACGTATTGCTTACCGACTTGAGTGAACTCGGCTAACCATTCCGGCTGTGTTGGAGTTCCGATGCAACTAAAAAAAGCGCCGTGCCGGAAGGCAGGGCGCTTTTTTGACTTCACGATGCGGTTACAGCTTTGGACCTGCGGCTACAATGGCACCGGACACCTCAAACTTCTTGAAGTTCTCCACGAACTGACTGATCAGTTCCTGTGCCTTGGCGTCATAGTCTTCCTGGCTGGCCCAGGTGTTACGCGGGTTCAGCAGGTTGCTGTCGACACCGGGTACCGCCTTGGGCACCGACAGGTTCAGGTCTGGCAGGTGCTCGGTTTCGGCGTTATCCAGATCACCGTTCTGGATGGCCGCAATGACGCTGCGCGTGGTGGGAATGCTGAAACGCTCGCCGACACCGTACGGGCCGCCGGTCCAGCCGGTATTGACCAGGAACACCTTGCTGCCGAACGCTTCCATCCGCTTCATCAGCAACTCGGCGTAGACGCCGGCTGGCCGCGGGAAGAAGGGCGCACCGAAGCAGGTAGAGAAGGTAGATTTCAGCTTGGAAGACGAACCCATCTCGGTAGAACCGACCAGCGCGGTATAGCC
Source organism: uncultured Marinobacter sp. (assembly GCA_964530545.1). Classification (GTDB taxonomy): domain Bacteria; phylum Pseudomonadota; class Gammaproteobacteria; order Pseudomonadales; family Oleiphilaceae; genus Marinobacter. The sequence goes on along the minus strand of CAZHAY010000060.1, from coordinate 7,131 downwards.
GCTGAGGAAGTGATAGGCGGCTGCTTCCTTACTGAGAATGGATACCGGTGGCAGTACCCCGGTCATGTCGCAGGTCAGGAAAACAATATGGGAGGGTTCGCCAGCCCGGTTTTCCTCAACCCGCTTCTCAACGTGCTCCAGCGGGTAGGCGCAACGTGAGTTTTCAGTCAGGGACACATCGGTATAGTCTGGCTCGCGGGTTTCCTGGTCAACCACCACGTTTTCCACGATCGCGCCAAAGCGAATGGCGTCCCAGATAATCGGCTCGTTCTTCTGGCTGAGATCAATGCACTTGGCGTAGCAGCCGCCTTCGATATTGAACACGGTGCCCGGGCCCCAGCCGTGCTCGTCGTCACCAATCAGGTAGCGATTCGGGTCTGCAGACAGGGTGGTCTTACCGGTGCCGGACAGCCCAAAGAACAGGCAGGTGTCGCCGTTCTCGCCCACGTTGGCGGAGCAGTGCATGGGCAGCACGTCTTTTGCCGGCAGCAGGAAGTTCTGTACCGAGAACATGGCTTTTTTCATCTCACCGGCATAATGCATGCCGGCCAGCAGAACCTTGCGGGCCGCGAAGTTGATAATGACGGCGCCGTCGCTGTTGGTGCCGTCCCGCTCCGGGTCGCACTCGAAGTGAGCCGCATTCAGAATCTGCCATTCGTCCCGGGAGGACGGGTTGTAGCTTTCGGGGCGGATAAAGAGGTTGCGACCGAAGAGGTTCTGCCAGGCGGTTTCTGTGCGCATCTGTACCGGCAGGTAATGGGCCGGGTCAGAACCAACGTGCACGTGCGAGAGGAAATGGTCTCTGGCGGACAGGTAGCTTTCTACCCGGTCCCAGAGCGCATCGAATTTTTCCGGGTCAAAAGGTCGGTTGATCGGTCCCCAGTGGATGGCGTCCTGGGTGCCAGGCTCCTGAACGATAAACCGATCCATCGGTGACCGGCCCGTACGCTTGCCGGTCTTGACGACCAGCGAACCGTTAGCGGCCAGTTGACCTTCTTGTCTTTCCAGTGCCAGCTCGACCAGCCGCGCTGAGCTTAGATCTGTATAGGTTGTGCTCACTTCGACCTCGCCCTCAAGGTGTCTTTGGACTGCTCAGTCGGCCGGGCCCGGAGACAACGGCGGGCTGGTGGATTTATGAGCAGTCGGGTCAATTCAGGCGCGCTATTATGCCAGACGCAGCCTAAAAAAACGACAGCCCGGGAAGCCTTGTGGTACAGCTTCCCGAGGCTGATGTGTCGGATTAATGGAGAGTATGACCGGAAAACAGCCGGTCGATGTCAATTCTCTGGAAACGATAGGTGGTGTTACAGAACTGACAGTCCATCTCAATAGTACCCTGTTCATCCAGAATGCTGTAGCACTCATCCTTGCCGATGGAGCTCAGTGCGGCCAGGGTGCGGTCGCGGTTGCAGGTACAGCGGAACGCCACGGGCTCCCGCTCAAACAGGCGCACCTCCTCTTCATGGAACAGCCGGTGCAGGACGGTCTCGCTGTCCAGCTCCAGTAATTCCTCAGCCTTGATGGTGGCAGCAAGATGCCCCACCCGTTCCCACAGCTCGTTGTCTTCCTCGGAGGCTCCCGGCAGACGTTGAATCAGCAGGCCCGCACTGTGGGTGCCATCGGCAAACAGGAACAATCGGGTGGCCAGCTGTTCTGAACGCTCAAAGTATTCTTCCAGCGCGCCGGCAAGGGTTTCCGATTCACGGGGGACCACGCCCTGGTAGCGCTGGCCCTGTTCCGGAGTAATGGTAATGGCCATGCGGCCATCGCCCAGCAACTGGTGCAGATCGCCAGCCTCAACGGTGGCCTCATCCGCAACCCGGGCAATGCCCCGTACGTACCTGTCGTGGCTGCATTCCGCGAGTAAGGTGGTGATCGGGCCTTCGCCGCTGGCCTGTAACGCCAGCGTGCCATTGAACTTGAGCGTACTGCTCATGAGGACACTGGCCACCAGGGATTCGCCCAGCAGCCGGGCGACCGGTTCGGGATACCGGGTCTGTTTCAGAATGTCGCCATATGACTCGTGAAGATGCACCCAGGCGCCACGGATCTGGCTGTGTTCAAAGAGAAACTTGCGAAACTGGTCGCTGGCTTTCATCGGGAGCTCCGGAAGAACTTGGGGCAGCGGGTCAAAGACCCTGCTGCTCACGGAATTTCTGAATGTCCCGCCGATCTTTCTTGGTCGGTCGACGGGCCGGGGGGAGTTGGGCTGCCTGCATGGTTTTACGCTGCCAGGCCCGATCTTCCCGACGACGGATGCTGTCTTCGGTCTCATGATAGAGGGCTTGTGCTTCCGGGGCACCCCGGCGCTTATCCGAAACACCGTCAATAACCACGATTTTTTCCTGCCAGCCGAGCCGTAACCGTATCGTCGCGCCGGTCTCCACGGTTCTGCCGGGCTTGCAGCGCTGGTCATTATAATGGACCTTGCCGCCCTCGATGGCTTCTTTGGCCAAGGTGCGCGTTTTATAGAAACGGGCGGCCCAGAGCCATTTGTCGAGACGTACCGGAGATTTTTCGGTGTCGGTGTGTCTGGCGCTCATGTTCCTCTCGTGGCAGAGCTGTGAGGTGGTGCCGTACCTTCTATTATAGCGACCCGCTTCCGGCTTTGGCAGGGGGCCGGCCGATCAGGTCGGGGAGGAGTTCCTCGAAATGACGCACGGCCGGAATGTCCGGATGCATTTCCAGGTCCGGTCTCTGGCTGTCAGGCGCGAGAATGGCAAGGCACTGACCGATGCCTGCCTGACGGGCGCTCTCCAGTACTGGCAGGCTGTCATCCACCATAATGGCCTGTTCGCGGCGATGGGTATGGTGGTCCAGAAGACGGTCCCAGAATGCCTGTTCTTCCTTGGCGGCGCCGAGATCGTGGCTGGAAATGATCCGGTCCACCAGTTGATCCAGCCCGGTCCGGTCCAGTTTCAGCTTCAGCGGGTCCGGGTGGCAATTGGTCAGGATGACTGGTGTCAACCGGTTGCGGCGTAAGGCCTCGAGGAACTCCTTCACCCGTGGGCGGTAGGCAATGCGGTCGCCGACTTCGGCCTTGAGCGCAGTGATATCGAGGCTCAGGCGTTCACTCCAGTAATCGGTGCAGTACCAGTTAAGGCTACCCCGATCAGCCATGATCATGGGCAGAATCTGATCGCGCGCCTGCTGTGGGGAGAGGCCATTCGCCTCACCGAAACGGCGGGGAAGGTGTTCGAGCCAGAAGTGGTTGTCGAAATGCAGATCAAGCAGTGTTCCGTCCATGTCCAGGAACACCTGATCGGCTTTTGACCAGTCAATCATCGCGGGGCAACCTGTCAGTTATCAAAACTGCAGGCTGCCCAAGTTTGTCATGCTGTGCAAGTGGGGGAACTACTCAGAGACCACTGCCTGCTTGCGACCGGAGGTGGTGCAGCCCAGGCAGCGCACGAACGTTGCTTTGGCCGGTCCCTTGACCAGTACCTCGCCGGCCTCTGCCGCGTTACCGCCCAGCAATGAAAATGGCAGGGACACAATGTAAACCGCGGTGCCGACAACGGTGGTCGCCAATAACAGAGGGCGAACCAGAACCGCATCGCCGGTCATCGCCAGAGCGGATGGCTTCTCGTCCACTGCCTGGGCGTGAGCAAGGGAAGAAAAGCCGATCAGGCATGCCGCCAGTGCGGTCAGCAGAGTACGGGATAGGCGCTTGTACATCATGTCAGTCTCCTGGTTCCTGATTCGTCGCAGGTCGTCAGAAGCCCTGCGTTATTGAAAGATTCTGTCACAAGTGTAACTGAAATGCCGTTATCCGGTGCCGCAAATGTGATCAATTTAGCTGGGCGGGCGCTAATCGGCCTGAGTTCCCCGAATTATCGCTGACAACGGGTGCAGTAAACGGTGCTTCGCTGGCTCATGCGGATCTCCCGGAGTGGTTGCTGGCATTCTGTGCACGGTTGACCGCGACGGCCATAGACCAGCAGTGACTGGGCGAAATAACCGGGCTTACCGTCGCTGTTCACGAAATCCCGCAACGTAGTGCCGCCGGCCAGAATGGCGGCTGCCAGGGTTTCTTTTACCGCCTCAGCCAACTGGTGATAGCGGGCAGCACTGATGCGTCCAGCGGGGCGGTTGGGGTGAATGCCGGTTTTGAACAGTGCCTCGTTCGCGTAGATATTGCCTACCCCGACGACAACCCGGTTATCCATCAGAAAGTTCTTGATAGGCGTTTTACGGTTTCTGGAGCGACGGAACAGGTAAGGGCCGTTGAAGTCGTCGCCCAGTGGTTCCGGGCCCAGGTCGGCTAAAAGTGAATGGTGGGCTGCGTCTTCTGTCCATAGCCAGCAGCCGAAGCGACGGGGGTCGTTAAAGCGCAGGCGGACCCCATCGGTGAACACCAGGTCAATATGATCGTGCTTCTGCGGCGGGCTCCCATCGGTAATCACACGCAGGCTGCCGGACATCCCCAGGTGGACGATCACCGTACCCCGGTCGAAACGCAGCAGCAGATACTTGGCTCGACGATCTGCCTCCCGCAGGGTGGCGCCGGCCAGACGCGCAGGAAGGTCGCCGGGCACCGGCCAGCGCAACCGGCTGTCACGGATGATCAGCTCCTCCACGACCTTGCGTTCCGCATGGGGCGCAATGCCCCGGCGGGTGGTTTCAACTTCGGGCAGTTCGGGCAAGACGGACTCCTGAGTAAACGGTAACAAAAGACTGTGCGAAAGCCGTTGTTTGGGCGAACAGGTGTAAGCTAGAGTGAGAGTAAGCCTGTGCCTTTGCACAGGTGCTGCTCGACGGTCACTGGCTAATTCGTAAGTTGAGGAATCTTGTATGTGGTATAACGGTCTCCTGGACCTGACATGGGTCCAGTTGATACTGGTTACCCTGGTATTGACACACGTCACCATTATTAGCGTTACGCTCTATCTGCATCGGCATTCGGCTCATAACGCGCTGGAACTGCACCCGGTACTCAAGCATTTTTTCCGGTTCTGGTTATGGCTGACCACCAGTATCAATACCAAAGAATGGACCGCTATTCACCGTAAGCACCACGCCACCTGCGAAACCGAGAATGACCCCCATAGCCCCGTAGTCAAGGGTATCCGCAAGGTGCTGTTTGAAGGCGCCGAGCTGTATGCGGAAGCCGTCACCCCTGAAACCCTTGAGCGTTTTGGTAAGAATACACCGGACGACTGGGTCGAGCGCAATGTGTACACGCGCCACCGTAACGGCGGTATTGCCCTGATGTTCCTGATCAACGTGATGCTGTTTGGCGTCAATGGTATCTGGATCTGGGCAGTGCAGATGATGTGGATTCCCATCTGGGCCGCCGGCGTGGTCAACGGCCTGGGTCATTATCTGGGCTACCGCAATTTCGAATGCCATGATAACGCCCGCAATATCTCGCCGTTGGGCATTATCATCGGGGGCGAAGAGCTCCATAACAATCATCACACCTATCCCAACTCGGCAAAGCTGTCTCGCCGTTGGTATGAGGTGGACATCGGCTGGGGCTACATCCGCCTGTTTCAGCTGTTTGGACTGGCCAGGCCCAAGGGTTACCGGCCGGTGGTGCACTGGGTTCCCGGTAAGCAGGAGGTGGATGTTGAGACCGTCCAGGCCATTACCAATAACCGCTTCGACATTCTGCGTCAGTACCGCAAGCGGGTCATGGAGCCGGTCCTGCGCCAGCAGAAAACCATGATGGATGAAACCATCCGCCCCCGTTATCGTCGGGTGAAAAAGCTGCTGTCCCGGGATGTGTCGCTGATTCCGCCTCAGGATCAGGTGCAGTTGCAAACCGTACTGGACAGCCATCCGGTATTGCGGCAGATCTACGACATGAATCAGGAGCTACAGGCCCTGTGGCGCCGCCGTGGGGTCAAGCCCCAGGAAAAGCGGCAGGCACTGATGGCCTGGTGTCGTCAAGCGGAAGCCAGCGGCATCCGCTACCTGGAAGACTTTGCGGCCCATCTGCGGGCTTATTCACTGCGGCCCGCCTGATCGTCCATGATGTGATAGAGCGCGTAGGTCACCTGTCCCGCCTGCTTCTCGCGGTGCAGGTGCCAGCGCGCGGGTACGGAAGGCCGGGGGCGGTCGCTTTCGTATTCCAGGTAAACCCGGCTGCCATCGCCAACCCAGCCGTTCTGCTCAACCAGTGGCACCAGCCGCTCCAGCCAGCCCTGACGGAAGGGCGCATCCATAAACAGGATGTCATAGGTGGCCGCTGAAGGCTGGCGCAGGAAACCTTCCACATCCGAGCACTCAACCTGACCCTGATCGCTGCGAAGTATGCTCAGGTTGTCCCGGAGGCGATGGGCCAGGGCAGGGGTGTGATCCACAAATGTCACCTGACGTGCGCCCCGGGACAGTGCTTCCAGACCCAGCACACCGCTGCCGCTGAACAGGTCCAGGCAGCGGCTGCCGGGCACTTTGAACTGCAGCCAGTTGAACAGGGTTTCGCGAATGCGGGACGGGGTCGGCCTGACTCCGCCATCGTCCGGAAAACGAAGAACACGGCTGCGCCATTCTCCGCCGATGATGCGCAGCTCGCCCTCACCCGAGGCGGGGCCCGGGCGGCGACGGGGATTGGCTGGTGCAGTGCGGCGGTTGCGACTCATGGTGGAATCCGAAAATTGGCGTACTGAGCACGATTGCCTGTGCGCTATTAAGAACGCGCCATAGTAACGGATAACCTGCCGTCTGGTCACGGTGGCGTGCGTTGCGCAGCTTCGGATGAATGGCGACGACCGGGTCCAGGCTTGGACCCGAGGGACGGCTGCCGCTAGAATGTGCCTTCTTCTTATTGCAGCGCCCGCTTATGGTAAGCCGGTGCCCTGCTCACCCCTCATAAAATGGAATGTGAAATGATGGCAGAGTGGATCCTGATCGGCCTGCTGGTGCTACTGGTACTGGCGTTTATCGTCGACATTGCACGCCGGCGCGCCGCTGTTCCCCGGCCGCAGCTGGTGCCCCAGCGTGAACCTGAGGCTCTGCCAGGGCCTGCGCCCCAGCCGCTGAATCGCGATACGGCTGCTGCACCCGCCGCCGAGCCCGTTCCGGCTGAGAAAGAGCTGGTAGACAGCCTGGCATCGGCGCCACAACCTGTTCCAGAGCCAGAGCCAGAGCCAGAGCCAGAGCCAGAGCCAGAGCCAGAGCCAGAGC